>DATAOR010000333.1:0-8631 GCA_036265635.1 Gemmatimonadales bacterium | reverse complement strand
AGGCGTTGTCGGGGTTGGACTCGGTGTACGCCCCGAACAGGCCGACTGCTTCCTCGTAGCGGCCGAAGTGGAAGGCCCGTTCGGCGTCGGTATAGCTGGCAGCCGGGGTGGCGGCCGCACCTTCCGCCGCGGTCGAGCCGGCGGCGGTCTCGGTGGGCGTGGTGGCACCGATAGGCACGGTGGTCGTCGAGCCGGCTGCCGAGCCGTCCTTGGTGCTCGGCCGGTCGGTGTGGGAGCACGCGGTCGCGAGGGGAACCAGCAATGCGGCCAGGGTGGCGAGGCGGGTGGGGCGGATCATGGCTTCCTCCTGGGAGTGGCGCCGGAGCGCGGTGGACTTCGGTGCCGGGAGGAAAGGCAATCGGGTGGCCAGGCGACTCCGCTTGGGGGCGAAGTGGCTAAGTGGCTGACCAGTAAGTGGTTGGTTCTGATGGCCTCGGTGGTGGCGCGCTTCTTCGTGTCCACACGGACACGTCTGGCGTGGGCTGATGTGTCCATTGGGACACCCGGTTCCCAAGGCCTCATAGCAATCTCAGACCTGCCGGCTCCGGGGTGCAGACCTGCCGGCCCCGCGTAAGAGCCGCCGGCTCCCCGAGGGGGGAAAGTGAGCCGGTCATGCCAGTTGATGAGTGGGAAATTCCCAGAGCATGCTTAAGCTGCTGGCAACATCGACATGACAGTTTGGCGACAGTACAGGAAGTCGGAGAGAAAGACCCGGTAGGGCGGCAGTCTAGGGCGGGGGCGAAGCGGACCCGCCGTCCTGGGGAGCCCCGCCGATTCTCACTCGCCAGGCCGCCGGATGTTGTGCCGTCGCATTATCTTCAGCAGGCTGGCGTGGTCGGCCAGCCCCAGCACCTCCGCCGTGCGCGTGATTTGCCACTCGTGTCGCTCTAGTGCCGTGATGATGATTCTTCTCTCCGCCTCGGCTTTGAGAGCCTGGAAGGTGGTCCCGGGCTCGGTCGCCGGCTGACCTCCCCGGATCTCCGCCGGCACGGCGTCCGGTCCGATGACCTCCCCGTCCGTGGCGATGATCATCCGCTCGATCACGTTCCGAAGCTCGCGCACGTTGTTCCGGGCCCAATCGTAACCCGCCAGCAGGTCGAGCGCATCAGGGGCGAGGCGTTTGGGTGCCACCCCGAATCGCTGGCAGATGGCAGCCACGAAGCGCCCGGCGATCTCAGGGACGTCGCTCCGACGCTCGCGCAGCGGGGGAACCCGGATCAGGAGGACGTTGACCCGGTAGAATAGGTCCTCCCGGAATCGCCCGGCCCGGACCTCTGCTTCCAGGTCCCGGTTGGTCGCCGCCACCACCCTCGCCTCGACCGCCAGCCCGCGGGTGGCCCCTACCCGGGTCACCCGGCGCTCCTCCAGGGCACGCAGGAGCTTGGCCTGCGCGGCCAGTGGCAGCTCACCGATCTCGTCCAGAAACAGGGTGCCCCGCTCGGCGGCCTCGAAGGCCCCCTTTCGAGTGACCGTCGCGCCGGTGAACGCTCCCCGCTCGTGCCCGAACAGCTCGCTCTCGACCAGGTGCTCGGGCAGCGCCGCGCAGTTGATGGCCTGGAACGGCGAGGCCGGATTGGGTCCCAGGCGGTGAAGCTCCCGGGCCACCAACTCCTTCCCGGTGCCGCTTTCCCCGGTCACCAGCACCGGACTGGGCACCGGTGCCGCCCGGGCAATCTGCTCCCGGAGCCGCAGCAGGGCGGGGCTGCTGCCGATCAGCGACGACTCGTCGTCGAGTCGCCGCCGGAGCGCGGCCACCTCCGTCCGGAGCCGGCGCCGCTCCACGGCCAGGGTGATCTCCCGAACGATCCGCTCGACCGGCTCGGCCTTGTCGATGAAGCCGTAGGCGCCCAGTCGGACCGCCTGGATGCAGCGGTCGTAATCGCCGGTGCCGGTGTAGACGATGACCGGCACGTCCGACCCCCGCCGCTCCAGCGCCCGCAGCACCTCGAAGCCGTCCATCCCCGGCATCTCCAGGTCGAGCACCATGCAGTCCACCGGTTCGCCGCCCAGCCGCTCCAGCGCTTGTCGCCCGTCGAGCGCGATGTGCACCTCGAAGCCGCCGAGCCGGCGAAGATCGTAGGCGTACTGCTCCGCCATCGCGGCCACGTCGTCCACTACCAGGACCAGCGTCATCCCTGCCCGCTCCCTTCGACCGCCGCGCCGGCGCCATCGACCGGCAGCTCCACGATGGCCCGAGTTCCCTCCCCCGGCGCCGTCTCGAGCCGGAGCGAGCCCCCCAGGTCGAGCACCAGCCGGCGAACGATGGACAGTCCCAGGCCCGTGCCGTCCGGCTTGGTGGTATGGAAGTCGTCGAACGCGCGGTCGAGCTCGGGCCGGCTCATCCCCGGGCCGGTATCGCCCACCGACAGGCGGACCCGCCGTGCGCCGGCCGTCCCGGCCAGCTCGGTGCCCACGGTGATTGTGCCCGTGCGTCCGGCCAGGCTGTCCACGGCGTTCCCGATCAGGTTCTCCAGAATCCGGCGGAGGGCCAGCGGGTCCGCGGTGATCGGGGGAATCGCGGGATCGGTGGCGGTCCGGAGCGTGGCGGCGCCGGCCAGGGTCGCGCCGACGACTTCGGTCACCACCGCGTTCACGTCGCACGGCCCGCGCTGCAGCGCCGGCGACAGGCGGGCATAGCTCCGTGCCAGGGTGTCGAGGTACTCGAGGCTCGACTCCAGGGTGCCCCGCCGCTCCTGGTACACGGCGGCCAGCTCCGAGGGCTGATCACGGGCCACCTGGGACAGGTGGCGCAACACGTTCCGGATCGGCACCAGGCCGTTTTTCACGTCGTGGTTGACCTGGCGCGCCAGGTCGCCGGTCGCCATCCGGCGCTCCGCCTCGCGCAGCTGCGCCGCCCCGGTGCGCAGTCGCTCGGTCAGCTCGCCCAGCACCACCGTCAGCGCGCCGATCTCGTCGTCCCGGTCGGTCACGAAGCGCGGCTCGAGCCGGTCGAAGTCGATCCCGGCGGTGCGTTCCGCCAGCTCGGTGAGCGGCCGGCTGATTCGTGACGCCAGCCAGGCGGCGGTGAGCAAGGCCAGTGGGACCGCGACGGCCAGGGCGACCGCAAACCACCGGTCCACGCTTCGATGGAGCGCGCTCAGCGTCGCCCCCGACTGGGCGACGACCAGCCGCGCCGTGTCGGGGCCGGCCGCCGCTCCGCTCGTGAGATCGACGAACGGCACCGGCAGCTCCGCCACGACCCGGAGGCTGTCGTCGAGCCGCTGGGGGGAGTCGCCCGGATGATGGATCCGAAGGCTCAGGTCCGGGTCGCGGGCCAGCTCGGCCTGAAGCTGGGGCTCCACGGCGATGCCCCCGGCGATCGGATAGATTCGCCCCGCCAGCCTGATCGAGTCGAGCCGGGCCAGCACCTCGATCGCGCCGGACGGCGTCCGGGCCCGCACCAGCATCGGCGCCGTGCCTGCCGCCCGGAGCGCCATCGGCAGCAGCGAGTCCACCCGGTCGAAGTCATTCCGGAAGTGGCCCGAGCTGACGATCCGGCCGGCGTCGTCCTGCAGCTCGAGGAAGTCCAGGCCCGCGGCGCGCATCGCCGGTCCGGCCAGGTCGAGCAAGCCGCGCCGGCCCTCGCGATCCGCCTCGGCGAGCGCCAGGCGTACCCGGTTGTCGTCGGCCAGGTCGCTCCGGATGCCCGCGAGCCGACTCGCCACTGCCTCGCTTTCGCGCCGGAGCCGGTCGCCCAGCGCGGCGGTGGCCCCGCCGGCGCGGTGGTCGCTGTCGTCGGTCAGCCGGCGAGTCATCTCGCGGCGAACCCCCAGGGCCAGGAGACCGAGCGGCACCAGCGCGGCCAGGCTGAGCGACAGAAACAGCCGGGTGCGGAAGCTCACGGTCTCGCCTCGACGCTATCGGCTTGCTCGAACGGGCGGATCGCGGCGTCTCCCTCGACGGTCAGCGGCGGTGTTCCCGGCCGGACGATGGCGTGGGCTCTGACGTCGATCAGGGGAACCACGGCGGCTTCGGCCGGCCAGCTCCCCGGCACCGCGCAGGGCGACAGGGCCCGAGCGGCCGTCCGCACTACGAAGGCCCGTGCCTCGGCCCGGGCCAGCGCCGTCGCGAGAGCCGCCGGGTCGAGCGGACGGGTCTCGGCCCACGCGCCGTTCGCGAGGGCCATCAGTCGCTCGGCCAGCTCCCGCGCCGCCGCATCGCCCACCGGATACACCACGGCGTCGGAGACCGAGACCGGCGAGCCGCTCGCTGTGCGGGAGCATCGTGCCGTCGAATCGGACCAATCGCCCTGGGGCACGGGGCGGGCCTCGGCGCGCACGGCGTCCCGGGCCAGCGCCGCGCGGAACCCGGCGGTATCGGCCGGCAGGAGCCCTGGCACCGTCTGGAACAGGACCAGGAGATAGCGCCGGCTCCACGGCAGAGCGACTTGGCGGAGCGATGGGTGGCGGGCGGCGTAGTCGAGCACAGCGGGATCGGCGGTCACGATCACGTCGGCCCCGCTGTCCACCGCGTCGCGGAGGTCTCCCGCCGACGTCGATACCGCCATGCCGGGCCCGCCCCCAACCGTGACTCCGAGCGCCCGATCGGCGAACACCGGGGGCAGGCTGGCGGACGGCGAGGCCAGTCCCACCACCAGGCGCCGTTCATCGAGCGGGACCGCGGAGGTGACGCCCGCCAGGCGCAGCGCCGACGCCGCGACCGGGTCGGTCCGCCAGGTCGCCGCGAGAGCGGCAGCCGTCCAGCGCGGCGCCATGCCCGCACTGTCCGACGGCCGGCGCAAGACGAGGGTCCAGAAGCTTCCCGTCGAATCCCTGGTCCAGGCCTGAGCCAGGCCGGGGCGCACCCGCCCCTCGCAGTCGAGCCGGACCGGGGCCAGCCGACCGGCCGCCTGCCGGGCGTTCAGCGCAGCCGACTCGTCGTCGAACAGCACCGTGATGGGGCGGGGCGGGGCGGCACTGTCGCCGGCAATGAGACAGGGGTCGGGAGCCGGCGCCGGCAAGGGCTGGGGCGGTCGCGACCCGGCAGCACAGGCCGCGCTCAGCCACCCGGCCGCGAGCACGAGCGCACGCGGCGACATGGCGATCCGGTCAGGGCTCCGAGACGACGAAGGGGCTGCCGCCCAGCTTGGCCTTGAGACTGGACGCGGCGGTCTGGGCCGCCTCGCGGGTGGCGTACTCGCCGATCCGGACCTTGTAGAGGCTGCCCTGCCGGGTAGTCATCACCGTGAGGCCGAGCGGGCGTGCCCGCTTGGCCGCCTCGTCGGCCGCCTTCTTCGAGCCGACCGCGGCGATCTGCACCCGGTACACCGTTCGAGCCGGGGCGGAGGCGGCGCCACCGGGCCCGGCGGCGCCGCCAGACGGTGTCGCGGCCGTCGGGGGCGCCGCAGGCGAAGGCGGCCCTGGTGCAACCGACGAGGTCGGCGGGGCGGGCCGGGCGCCCGCTGCCGTGTCGCGCGCCGTCGTGTCGCGGGCCGCGAGGGCGCCGGTCGAGTCGCGTCGAGCGCTATCGCCGGCCGCCGCTGCCGCGCCGCTGTCCGGCCGGAGGTCGCACCGCTGGTACAGAAAACCGAGCTGGTTCTGCAGCTCGACGTCGCTCCGCGTCTGCGCCATGCCGTCGGCCAGCCAGCGGCAAGCGGCCTGGGGCTGGTTGTTGTCGAAATAGGTCCGCCCGGCCCAGTAGGCCGCCTGGGCCATGAGCGGCGAAGCGGGGAAATCGAGACGCAGGCGCTCGAGGTTCCGGGCGGCGCCGTCGAGGTTCCGGGTGGCGTAGTCCATCTGCACCAGCCGGAGCAGGGCGTCGTCGGCCCAGTCCGAGGTGGCGTATTCGACGGTGATGCGCTGGAGCAGCCGGCGCATGTCGCCCGCGCTGGTCGCCACCATCGCCTGGGTGTAGAGGATCTGGGGGTAGAGCGTGTCACTGGTCGGGGTCGCGGCCAGCAGCCGCTCCACTCCGGCCCGGGCCGAGTCGCCCTGACCTTCCTGGGCCGCGCGGACCGCGGCGGCCAGCCGCGGATCGGTCTGGGCCCCGGCCGGCGCCGGCGCTGCCGCCAGTCCCAGCGCCACGGCGGCGGCGACCAGAAAGCGATTCCCGCTCACGCGGCGTCCCGCCGTTCGACCGTCAACCGGAGGACCAGATCGATCAGGATGCCGCGCTCGTCGGTGACGGTGGTGCTCTTGAGCGCCTGATCGGCGTCGCGAGCGGCCCGCAGCGCGGCCCGCAGCCTGGTGGCGGGCCAGGCCTCGGCCCAGCGGGCCCAGCGGGCGCTCTCCGCCTTCCAGTCGGGCAGACCGTAGAGCCGGAGCTCGCGGATCCGATTGAACAGCAGGCCCGCCAGGGCGCCGCCCCGGGCCCGCCGATCGAAGTGCGCCCGCGCCAGGCCGACGCCCAGCAGACTGGTGCCGAGCAGGGTGATCAGTTTCACGGCCGTGACCCCTGACTGGTCGAGCAGGGGCCCGGTGAGCCGGGCCGCCCGTCCGGTGGCGCCGTCCAGCACGGCATCGCGCCAGTCCACCATGGTCTCGCCATGGCGGATCCCGACCAGGGCGCCGACCTGTTCCGCGGTGAAGGGGGCGTCCGGGGAAAGCGCCCGGAGCTTCTCGAGCTCCGCGGCCACTGCGCCGAGCTCGCCGCCGGTGGCGGCCAGCAGATGGTCGGCCGCGGCATCCTCCAGCTGCAGGTCCAGACTCTTGGCCCGGCGGAGCAACCACCGCCGGGCCCGCTCGGGCGGCAGCGGCAGGCACTCGACCGCTACGGCGCCACGGAGCAGATCCTTGTCCACGCCCTCGTCGCCGCCCTGGGTCAGGATCACCACGGTCTCAGCGGCGGGACGCCCGAGATAGGACAGGAAGGCCGCCCGGGCCTTGGGTTTCCGCTTCCAGCCCTCGACGTCACGGAGGACCACCACCCGGCGCTCGGCCATCATGGGCAGGGTGGTGCAGAGGGCGAAGATGGCCTCGGGATCGAGCTGCCCGGCGGAGCGCTGGTCGTAGTTGAAGTCGCGCAGGCCGGGGTCGAGGACTCGATCCACGATGGCGTGCATCGCCTCGTCCTTGAGAATGTCCTCAGGGCCGTACAGGTAGTAGACCGGGGCGACCTCACCCTTGGCCAGGGCTCGGAGCAGCGCGTCGTACGTCTGAGCGGGCATGCCGAATTGTAGAGGGATGACGGCGGCGGGGCCAAGGGAGCGGGGCGCCGGCCTTCGGGCCTAGTCCAGGTATGGCGCGATCCGCTCCGCGAAGGCGTGCCTGGCCCGGTTGAGCCGGCTCTTCACCGTGCCGAGGTTACAGCGGGTCAGCTCGGCGATCTCCTCGTAGCTCCGGCCTTCCAGCTCGCGGAGCACGAACACCAGCCGGTGGTGCGGCGCCAGGGTGGCCACGACCCGGTCCACCAGCTCCCGGAGATGGCGGCTGGCGTACATGGCGTCCGGCCGGCTGGTCGCGTCCTCGAATTGGAGGGGGCGCGGCTCCTCGTCGTCGCGGGACGGGAGCGACTGGTAGTAGACCAGCGGGCTCCGGCTCCGGTTGCGCAGCTCGTTCTTGGCCAGGTTGGACGCGATGGTATAGATCCAGGTCGAGAACTGCTTGGTCGGGTCGAACCGGTGGAGGTGGCGGTGCACCCGCATGAACGCTTCCTGCACCAGATCCTCGGCCCGTGCCCGATCGCCGATCATCCGGCTCACGAAGGTGATCAGCCGGTCACGATACCGGATGACCAGCGCCGGAAATGCCCGCGGGTCGCCGGCCAGGTGGGCCGCGACCAGTTGGGCATTGTCCGGCAGACTCCATGATCCCACCGCCATGCGGCTCCTCCCCTGCTGCCCCGAAGCCTTGAACAAGCTCGGCCCGAGCGGGTCGGGCTGTAGTGGGCAAGGTAAGGACCGCTGTCTTGATGTTCAATGATGTCGGTATAAACATTGAACAAACATGAGGCTTGTCAAAGTCTTTGCGTCGACCAGCTCGCCGGCCAGGATCAGCCCCATCACGCTCGACCAGGGCAGCCGGTGCAGCTCCATGAACTCGTCCGCCTCCCGCTGGGGGGAGCCCTCGCCCGTCGCCTGGGCCAGAAAGAGGTGGATCCGCTCGTCGGTGAAGCCCGGCGTCGTGTAGATAGTGGTGAGCCGGTCGAGCCGGTCGGCCCGGAGGCCGGTCTCCTCCGCCAGCTCGCGGTGGGCGCACCCCTCGGGCGACTCGCCCGGGTCCAGCCGGCCGGCGGGGATCTCCCAGATGAAGCCGTCGGCTGCGTGGCGGAACTGGCGGATGAGCAGGACCGTGGGGTCGGCCGCGCGCGGATCGTCCAGGAACGGGACTACGGCGGCGGCGCCCGGGTGGCGCAGCATCTCCAGGGTCCCGGTCGAACCGTCGGGGAAGCGGACCGTGTCGCGGTCGAGATGGATCACGCGGCCGCTGTAGAGCCGCTCGGTCGAAACCAGGGTCATGCCGGGCTCCCGGCTCAGGGTCACCAGCTTCGGATCCAGGCCACCGGGATCTTGAAGCCTTCGGCGAAGAGATAGCGGAGCTCGAGCACGGGATTGCTCGAGATGGGGCTGCTCGCCGTGGGCGAGGTATAGGCCTCGATCGCGATCCGCCGGGCCTCGAGGCGAAGCCGGAACATGTGGAACGGATCGCTCACCAGCACGATGCGGCGGAGCCCCCGGGTCCGGAGCCACTCGGC
>DATAOR010000332.1:0-6306 GCA_036265635.1 Gemmatimonadales bacterium | reverse complement strand
GCCCGCCACCGCCGCGGACTCTGGGGTGAGCGCATGGCCATGGCGTTTCTGGTCCGCCGCGGGTGGTGCATCGAAGCGCACCGATTCCGGCTGGGGCACCACGACGTCGACCTGGTGATCCGCCGGGGACGGCTGGTCGCCGTCGTGGAGGTCAAGACCCGCGGCTCGGCCGGCTGGGGCGCTCCGGCCGAGAGCATCGGCTGGCGGAAGCGGCTCGTCATCGGCCGGGTGGCGGAGGTGTGGCGCCAACGGCATGGGCGGTCGGGCGAGGACTATCGCTTCGACGTGGTTGAAGTGACGGTCACTCCGGGCGGGCATTTCGGGGTCAGGCACCTTGAGGATGCTTGGCGACAGGCCAGATGAACCGTGACTGAAAAGCAGTCACTCTAGTATATTGCTTCGGCAAGTTTTCGGTATTAGATTGGCTCGTCGTTCTTCAGATGTAGCAAAACAAGTCACACCTATACAGGGGACCACCATGGCCGCAGAAGAAAGCCGGCTCGATGCCGATCGCCGGAAGGCCCTCGGGCTCGCCATCTCCCAGATCGAGAAGCAGCTCGGCAAGGGCTCCATCATGCGGATGGGCAGCGAGTCGGCCCGGGTCAAGGTGGCCGCCATCCCGACCGGCGCCATCAACCTCGACGCCGCCACCGGGGTGGGCGGGATCCCACGCGGCCGGATCACCGAGATCTACGGGCCCGAGTCGAGCGGCAAGACCACCCTGACGCTCCACCTGGCCGCCAATGTCCAGAAGGCCGGCGGCGTGGCCGCCTATGTCGACGCCGAGCACGCGCTCGATATCGACTATGCCAAGAAGCTGGGCGTCAACGTCGAGGACCTGCTGGTCTCCCAGCCCGACACCGGCGAGCAGGCGCTCGAGATCGTCGAGATCCTGGTCCGCTCGGGCGCGGTGGACCTGGTGGTCATCGACTCGGTGGCGGCGCTGGTGCCTAAGGCCGAAATCGAGGGCGAGATGGGCGACAGCCACGTCGGCCTCCAGGCCCGGCTCATGAGCCAGGCGCTGAGGAAGCTGGCGGGGGCCATCAACCGCTCCAACTGCGCCGTGGTTTTCATCAACCAGCTGCGCGAGAAGATCGGGGTGATGTTCGGCAATCCCGAGACCACCACCGGCGGCAAGGCGCTCAAGTTCTACGCCTCGCTTCGACTCGACATCCGCCGGATCGGCCCGGTCAAGGAGCGCGAAACCGTCATCGGCAACCACGTCCGGGTCAAGGTGGTCAAGAACAAGGTCGCCCCGCCGTTCCGCCAGGCCGAGTTCGACGTGATGTTCGACGAAGGGATCAGCCACACCTCGCTGCTGGTCGATCTGGCGTCCGAGGCCAACATCATCCAGAAGTCGGGGGCCTGGTACTCCTACGGCGATCAGCGCATCGGCCAGGGCCGGGAGAACGCCAAGCTGTTCCTCCGGGACAACCCGCCGCTCATGGCGGAGGTCGAGGGCAAGGTCAAGGAGCTGCTTGGCATGCACGCGGGCGCCGGGGCCGGCGCCGCCGGCAGCGACGAGGAGTGACGCTGCCCGTCGTCACCGCCCTCGAGCCGGAGCCGCGCCGCCCGGGCGTGCTCCGGGTCGAGCTGGACGGGGCCCGCTTCGGCGCGGTGCCGGAGGATCTGGCCCGGTCCGCCGGCCTGGCGGTGGGCCAGGCGCTCGACGCCGCGCTGCAGGAGCGGCTCACCGCCGCGGTCGACGCGGAGGCGGCGTTCCGCACGCTCGTGCGGGCGCTGGAGCGCCGCGGGTTCGCCAGAGCGGACCTGGCACGCCGGCTGGTCCGGAAGGGCCACCCTCGGGAAGCGGTCGAGGCCGCGCTGGCGCGCGCGGCCGGGCTGGGGCTGCTGGACGACGGCGCCTTCGCCCGCAACTACGTGGAGACCAGGACCGCCCGCGGCCGCGGGCCCTCCCGGCTCACCCGCGATCTCCTGGCCATGGGGGTCGAGCGTTCCGCCATCACCCAGGCGCTCGCGGCCGAGTGGCCGGAGGGTCACGATCGCACCGGCGTGCCCCAGGCGCTGGCCGCCAAGCGCGCCGCCCAGCTCGGCGACCTCCCCCGGCCGGTCAAGCGGCGCCGGGTGCTCGCCTTCCTCGCGCGCCGGGGGTTCGCGGGACGAGACATCTCCGACATGGTGAGCCGGCTCGTGGGTTGAGCCGGCAGCTCGCGGGGCGGCGTTCCCGGCGTCCGCTCTGGACGGCTATTGACGGCGCCAGTCCCGACCCGCATGATAGCACTCGCTTTCCCCAGCCCACCGCCGATACCTGCTCACGCCGCACCGGAGGCGCTCCGTGCCGGCTACCTCGCTCGTCGTCAATGGCACACGGCGGACAGTCACCGTGGCGCCCGACACCCCGCTCCTCTGGGTCCTACGTGACGTCATCGGCCTGACCGGGACCAAGTTCGGCTGCGGCGCCGGCCAGTGCGGAGCCTGTACGGTCCATCTGGACGGGGCACCAGTCCGATCCTGCTCGGTCCCCTTGTCGGCTGCCGCGGGACGGCGGGTCACCACCATCGAGGGACTTTCGGCCAACCGCGCCCACGCGCTCCAGCGGGCGTGGATCGAGCTCGACGTGCCCCAGTGTGGCTACTGCCAGTCGGGGCAGCTCATGGCGGCCGCCGCGCTGCTCGCGCGCAACCCCTCGCCGACGGACGCCGACATCGACGCGGCGATGGACGGCAACATCTGCCGCTGTGGTACCTACCAGCGTATTCGCGCCGCCATTCACCTCGCGGCCGGAGGGGCCTGATATGCCGACCGAAGTCAGCCGCCGGGAGTTCGTGAAGGCGGGCGTGGCGGTCTCCGGATTGGTGGTGGCCCTGCAGCTGCCCGCCTACGCGCGCACCGCGGTCGGCGCGCTCGGCCGGCAGGGAGCGACGCTGAGCCCGAGCGCGTTTCTGGAGGTCGCCTCCGATGGGGGTGTCACCTTCTGGCTCCCCCGGTCCGAGATGGGACAAGGCGTCTGGTCCACCCTGTCGCGGATCGTGGCGGAGGAGCTCGAGGTCTCGCCTGAGGCGGTGCGCGTCAGGCAGGCCAGCGCGGACCCCAAGTTCGGTGACCAGTTCACCGGGGGAAGCTCGAGTATCAGCAGCCTGTGGCAGCCGTTGCGGCGGGCCTGTGCCCAGGCCCGCGAGATGCTCGTCGGCGCGGGGGCCCGGACCTGGGGCGTGTCTGCCGCCGACTGCGTCGCCGAGCAGGGCGAGGTGCTTCACTCGGCGTCGGGACGCCGGCTGTCCTACGGAGCGCTCGTCCCGGTAGCGTCGGCGCTCGCCGTGCCGGCGGCGCCCGCCCTCAAGGACCCCAAGCACTATCGGCTGCTCGGTAAGCCGGCCCGGCGCCGGGACACGGCCCCGAAAGTGGATGGCTCGGCGAGCTACGGCCTCGATGTCCGGGTACCGGGGATGGTCTTCGCCTGCATCGCTCGCTGCCCGGTGTTCGGTCGCTCCATCACGGGCTCCGACGGGTCGCGCGCCCGGGCCACGCCAGGGGTGTTGGACGTGGTCACCCTCGAGGCCGGAGAGCTGCAGGTCGGCGACTTCACCTTCCAGCTACCAGGAGCGGTCGCCGTAGTGGCCGAGAACAGCTGGGCCGCCATGCGCGGCTGCCAGGCGCTCGACTGCCACTGGGACCGCGACGGCGGAGTCGACAGCGAGCAGCTCGCGCGCATCTTCCGCGACCGCGCGCGGCAGGCGGGTGTGCTGGGGCGGAACGAGGGGGACGCCGAGTCGGGCCTGGCGAGCGCCACCACGATGGTCGAGCGGACGTACGACGTGCCGTTTCTCGCCCACGCCACCATGGAGCCGATGAATTGCACGGCGCACGTCAGGGCCGGCCGGTGCGAGGTCTACGCCCCGACCCAGTCGCCTACCCTGGTGCGGCAGGTCGCGGAGGCGCTCACCGGGCTCGAGACCGCGGCAGTGGACGTCCACACGACGTTGATGGGCGGCGGCTTCGGGCGGCGGTTCGAGATGGATTGGGTCATCGACTCGATCCGGGTGTCCAAAGCCATCGGACGGCCCGTCCAGGTCGTGTGGACTCGCGAGCACGATCTGCAGCACGACAACTACCGCCCCGCCAGCCATCACGTGCTCCGGGGCGGGCTCGATGCCCAGGGCAAGCTGGTGGCCTGGACCCACCGCGTCGTGGCTCCATCCATCATTGCCTGGCATGCGCCCAAAGTGCTCCCGCCGGGCTCCGCCGCGGCCGCGGACGAGGCGCTCGACGGGGCGGCCGACCTGGCCTATGCCATCCCGAACCTGCGGGTGGACTACTGCCCGATCAGCACGCCGGTGCCGGTGGGCTGGTGGCGTTCGGTGTTCGCCTCCCAGACCTGCTTCGCCAACGAGACGTTTCTCGACGAGGTCGCCAGGGCGGCCGGCCGTGACCCGGTCGAGCTCCGTCGCGAGCTGTTGGCCGCCTCGCCGCGTCATCTCGCGGTGCTGAACCTGGCCGCCGACAAGGCCGGGTGGGGATCGCCGATGGCGGCAGGCCGCGGGCGGGGAATCGCCATCCACAAGTTCTTCAGCGACGCCATCGTCGCCGAAGTCGCGGAGGTCACGGTGGGCGAACGGGGGCTCCGGGTCGATCGGGTGGTGTGCGCCATCGACTGCGGGCTCGCGCTCGATCCGCGCAATGTCGCCGCCCAGATGGAGGGCGGCATCGTGTACGCGCTCAGTGCGGCACTCAAGGGCGCCATCACGCTGGAGGGCGGCCGGGTGAAGCAGAGCAACTTCCACGACTACCCGGTGCTCCGGATGTCCGAGATGCCCACCGTCGAGGTCCACATCGTGGAGAGCGCCGAAGCTCCCCACGGCGTCGGGGAGCCGGCCGTGCCGCCGCTGGCGCCGGCGGTGGCCAATGCCGTCGCCATGGCGACCGGCAGATCGGTCCACCGGCTCCCGCTCGCGCTCGGCTGAAGGCCGCAGCCACTGGACCCCGCGGCGGCGGGGTCCGGCCATGGCCCCTAAGTGCGGGCGCCCCTATATTTTCCCTCCATGCAGTCCGCCGCCATTCGTCGCCTGTTTCTCGACTATTTCGTCGCCCAGGGGCACCGCGAGGTGCCTTCTTCGTCGCTGGTCCCGGCCGACGACCCCACGCTGTCGTTCACCAATGCGGGGATGGTGCAGTTCAAGCGGACCTTCCTGGGGCAGGAACGGCGCGACTATAACCGGGCGACGACCTGCCAGAAGTGCGTCCGGGCCGGCGGGAAGCACAACGACCTCGAGCAGGTGGGGCACACCAAGCGCCACCACACCTTCTTCGAGATGCTGGGCAACTTCTCCTTCGGCGACTACTTCAAGCGCGAGGCGATCGCCTTTGCCTGGGAGTTCGTCACCGGGGCGGACTGGCTGGGCATTCCCGCCGACCGGCTGCGGGTCACGGTCCACCATACCGACGACGAGGCCCGGGCGTACTGGCGTGAGGTCGCCGGGCTGCCCGACCACCGGATCTACGGCCTGGGCGACAAGGACAACTTCTGGCAGATGGGCGACACCGGGCCCTGCGGCCCGTGCACCGAGATCTACGTGGATCTCGAGTGGCGCCCCGGGGACGCCGTCCCCGAGATTCCGCAGGCCGAATTCGAGGAGCTGGCGGAGGCCGGCCGCTTCCTCGAGATCTGGAACCTGGTGTTCATGCAGTTCGACCGCTCGGCCGACGGCTCCTTGGCGCCGCTGCCAAAGCCATCGGTGGACACCGGAGCCGGTCTCGAGCGGATCGCCGCGGTCATGCAGGGCGAGGACGACAACTTCCACACCGACGTCTTCCAGCCCCTGATCGATCGGGTGGGAGAGCTGGTCGGCCGGTCGTACGACCGCTCCAGCGAGGAACGGGCGTCCTACCGGGTGCTGGCCGACCATGCCCGGGCGGTAAGCTTCCTCCTGGCCGACGGGGTCTATCCCGGCAACGAGGGCCGCGGCTACGTGCTCCGCCGGATTCTCCGCCGGGCGGTGCGCCATGCCTGGCTGCTCGGCCGGCACGAGCCGACGCTGGCCCCGCTGACCGAAGTCGTCGTGGCCGAGATGGGTGGCACCTATCCCGAGCTGCGGGAGAAGGCGGCGTACCTCAGCGAGGTCACCGAGAACGAGGAGCACCGCTTCCTCGAGACCATCGAGGGCGGGCTGCGCCGGCTGGAGGAGATCTTCGCCACCGGCGCCCACGTGATCCCCGGCGACGAAGCGTTCAAGCTGTACGACACCTTCGGCTTCCCCATCGATCTGACGGGCATCATTGCCGAGGAGCGTGGCGTCGCGGTGGACACCGCCGGGTTCGAGCGCGCGCTCGCCGCCCAGCGCCACCGGT
>DATAOR010000331.1:0-11255 GCA_036265635.1 Gemmatimonadales bacterium | reverse complement strand
TGACTAATCTGCTGGTCACCGGCGGCGCCGGCTTCATCGGGGCGAATTTCGTGCACTACTGGCTGGCAGGCCATCCTCAGGACCGGGTGGTAGTGCTCGACGCGCTCACCTACGCCGGCAACCTCGCCAGTCTGGAACCGTCCCGTCAGTGTCCGGGGCTGGTCTTCGTCCACGGCGACATCCGGACGCCGGAGCTGGCCGCGGGACTGATGCGCGAGCACCGGATCGAGACCGTGGTGCACTTCGCCGCCGAGTCTCATGTGGACCGCTCGATCCACGGGCCTGACGCCTTCATCGACACCAACGTGCTCGGCACCCACGCGCTGCTCAAGGCGGCCCGCCAGGTGTGGCTGGAGGAAGGGCAGGGGGACGGCAAGGCCCGGTTCCACCACGTCTCCACCGACGAGGTCTACGGCTCGCTGGGGCCCGACGATCCGGCCTTCACCGAGACCACGCCCTTCGCGCCCAACTCTCCCTATGCCGCCAGCAAGGCGGGCTCGGATCACCTGGTGCGGGCGTACCACCACACCTACGGGCTGCCGGTCACCACCACCAACTGCTCGAACAACTACGGCCCCTACCAGTTTCCCGAGAAGCTGCTGCCGCTGATGCTGGTCCATGCGCTCGAGGGGCGGCCGCTGCCGGTCTACGGCGACGGGCAGCAGGTTCGCGACTGGCTCTACGTCACCGACCATTGCCGCGCGATCGAGCGGGTGCTCGAGGCCGGCCGCCCGGGCGAGACCTACAATGTCGGCGGCCGGAGCGAGCGGCGAAACCTCGATGTCGTCCGGCTGCTCTGCGGCCTCGTGGACGAGGCCTTCGCCGCCGAGCCGGGGCTGACGGCGCGGTTTCCCCGCGCGCCGGCGTCCGCGGGGCGGCCGACCGAGTCGCTGATCGCGTTTGTCCGCGACCGGCCGGGACACGACCGCCGATACGCCATGGACACCGCCAAGATCGAGCGGGAGCTCGGCTTCGCTCTTCGCGAGACCTTCGAGACGGGGCTGGCCCGGACCCTGGCCTGGTACCTGGCCCACGAGGCCTGGTGGCGGGAGGTGATGGACGGCAGCTACCGCGAATGGACCCGGCGCCACTATGGCGCGGCAGTCTGACCATGGGCGACTACAAGACGCGCTTCTACGATCAGTACCACAGCGCGCACGTGGCGCCCCGCAAAGGGGCCGCGTCGCTGGCCCAGTTCGACGCCCGGGTCCCCATGTTCGAACGGCAGTGGGGGCGCCTGCTCCCGGCCGACCGGTCGGCGCCGATGCTGGACGTCGGCTGCGGCAGTGGGGGCATGGTCTGGTGGTTGCAGGGAAAGGGCTTCACCGAGGCGACCGGGGTGGACGTCAGTCCGGAGCAGATCGCGGTGGCGCGGTCACTCGGCGTCGGCGGCGTGGAGCAGGCGGACCTCCGCGAGTATCTCCAAGGGCGGCCGGGCCGATACGAGCGGATCTTCCTGCGGGACGTGCTCGAGCACTTCGAGCGGCCGGACATCGTGGCCATCCTCGACCTCTGCCGGGCCGCCCTCAGGCCGGGGGGCGCAGTCGTGCTTCAGGTGCCCAACGCCGAGCCGCCGCTGGGCGGCCGGATCCGCTGGGGCGACATCACCCACGAGATGGCGTTCACCGAATCGAGCCTCCGGCAGCTGCTCCGGACCACCGGCTTCGACCGTGTCACCCTTCACCCGGCCGGTCCGGTGCTGCTGGGCCTCGGTGATCTTCCGCGCCACCTGCTGTGGAAGTTCTTCGAGACCGTCTACCGCCTGATGGTCTTTGCCGAAACCGGACGGCGCCACGCAGTGGTGACCGAGAACATCATCGCGGCCGCCTATGCGCCCGTGGCGGAGCGGCCCGGGTGAGCGGGCCCGCCATCCTCCTGATCGGCAACTATCCACCCCCGTTCGGCGGCGTGCCCAAACACCTCGAAGGGCTGGCCCCGTATCTGGCCGCGCAGGGCTGGCGGGTTCAGGTGCTCGCGGGAGGGACCGGACCGGACGTGGCGGGCGATGGCTTCGCCGTGCATCGCGACCGGCGCGGCGCGTTGGAGCGGCGGGCTGCGACGGTTGCCTTCCTGGCCGGTCTCGCGGTGCGGGGCCGAGCCGGGCCGGCATGGACAGCGGGACGGGAGATGTCTCCGCGCGTCTGGGCGGCGATCATGACCCGGGTGCACCTGGCCGCGCGGCTGGTCGAGCAGCACGACGTCCGGCTGATCAGCGCCTACAATCTGCTCGCTGGAGCGCCGGTCGGCGCCATCGTGGCGGAGCTGTACCGGCTGCCGCTGGTCATCACCAATCTGGGCGAGATCTTCAGCCACCGCTCCCTGGTACTGCGCGAGCTAGGCATGATCCGGCATGCCCTGGCGCGGGCCACGGTGCTGACCTCGCTCACCCGGCACTGCGCCGACAGCTATCGTGAGGTAGGCCTGACGCCGCCGGTCCAGGTGCTGCACTACGGCATCGACGTTCACCGGTTCGGCGCGGTCCCCGGGGATGCGGCCCGCCGGGACCTCGGGCTGGCGGCCACGGCGCCGGTGGTCCTGTACGTGGGCCGGCTGGTGCGCGATATGGGCCTGCACACCCTGCTCGCCGCGGCGCCCACCATTCTCACGGCGCTGCCCGAGGCCAGACTGCTCATCGTCGGAGCGGAGGGCGACCTCCGTCCCGAGGCCGAGCGGCTGGCGACGGCCTACGCCGGTCGGGTCACCGTCCGGGCGAACGTCCCCGAAGCCGAGCTGCCCGTGATGTACGCCGCCGCCACGCTGGTCGTGGCCCCGACCCTGGGCCACCGCGCCTGCGGCAGCCTGGCGGCCGCCGAGGCCATGGCCGCCGGCAAGCCGGTCGTGGCTACCCGGGTCGGCGGCATCCCCGAGTACGTGGCGGACGGGGAAACCGGCGTGCTCATCCCGCCCGACGACCCGCCGGCGCTCGCCGCCGCGGTGACGACGCTGTTGCGCGATCCGGCGCGCCTGGCCCAATTCGGTCGGGCCGGCCGAGCCCGGGTCGCGGCCCGGTTCGACGGGGAGCAGACCAACGCGCAGCTCGAGCGGCTGTTCCGCTCGCTTCTCCCGGCCGCATGATCTGGGCGGTGCTGCAGCAGGTCGGCGGACAGGCCGTCAACCTGATCAACTTCCTGCTGTTGGCCGCCATTCTCCGACCCGGTGAGTTCGGCATCCTCGGCATGGCCATGGCCTGGTTGGCCATCCTCGCCGCCTTCGCCGAGAGCGGTTTCGGCGCCGCGGTGGTCCAGCGGGCCGAGCTCGAGCCCGAGCATCTGACCACCACGTTCGTCATCACCCTGGCCATCGGGATCCTGCTCGGCCTGCTGGGGGTCGGTCTGTCATGGCCCGCGGCCCTGGTGTTCCGCACGCCCGAGCTGCAGCCGGTGATGGCCGCGCTCTCCCTCGGCTTTCCAATCCGGGCGGTGAGTCTGACTCATGCCGCGCTGGCGCAGCGGGAGCTCCGGTTCCGGGCCCTGGCCGGTCGGGACGTGGCCTCGAGCGTGGTCGGGGGTATCGTGAGCATCGTCCTCGCGCTCCGCGGCTACGGCGTGTGGAGTCTGGTGGCGCTGACCCTGGTGTCCGCGGCGATGGACACCGTGCTGCTGTGGCGGATTGCGCCCTGGCGGCCCCGGCTGGGGGAGTGGTCGCTCCGGCACGCCAGCGAGCTGTGGCCCTACAGCTCCCGGATGCTCGGGTTCAGCCTGTTCAAGGCCGCCGCCCAGAACGCGGACCGTTTCGTGATAGGGCTGCGGCTCGGCCCGGCGGAAGTCGGCCTGTACGTGTTTGCCTGGCGATTGGTGGTCTATCCCGTGTCGACCGTGGTGGGCGCGATCGGCCAGTGGCTGTTCAGCGTGCTGGCGCGGGCCCAGGCCAACGCCGTCGAGGTGCGCCGCCAATACCTCTACGCCACGGCTGCGGTGACCGCCTTAGTGACCCCGGCGCTGGTGGCCCTGGCGCTGCTGGCGCCGACCTTGGTGCCACTGCTGGGCGAGAAATGGCGACCTGCGATCGTGGTGGTGCAGGTGCTCACCATCGTGGCCCTGGCCCAGGCGGTGTTCTCGCCCGCAGGACAGGTCATGAAGGGCCTCGATCGGCCCGGGTGGCTGCTGGCCTGGTCCGTCGGGGTGACGGCGTTCACCAGCATCGGGCTCTTCCTCGGAGCCGGCTGGGGCGTGGTGGGCGCGTCGGTCGGCTTCGCCGTGGCCCACCTGATCGGGATCCCGGTCGTGCTGCACCTCACCCGGCGGCTGGTGACCCTCCGTCCCGCCGACTTCTCGCGCTACTGGGGCCCCTCGGCGGCCGCGTCGCTCTGTCTCGGGCTGCTGATCTGGCTGGCCCGGCGTGCCGGGCTGGCGACCACCCCGCTAGGCGCGGCGGCCGCCCTGATCCTCGGTCTGGGCGGCTACGGCCTGGCGCTCGGCTGGCTCTCGCCGGCGCTGGTCCGGGCCGTGCGGTACCGGCTTCGTCAGGCGCTCCAGGGGCAGGTGCGGCGTACGGCCGCGGCTGGCACCGCCGGCCGGCCCGGCTAGATTGCGGGCGCGCGGCGCGCTCCTCCCGGAGCACGCCTTTTCCTCAGCCTGGAACCTATGCCACGTCTGCTAACGATCGACGGACAGGACATCCGTGACGACGGCGAGTGCTACGTCATTGCCGAGGTCGGCCACAATCACCAGGGCAGCGTCCGGAAGTGCCGGGAGCTGTTCCGGGTGGCCAAGGAGTGCGGCGCCGACGCGGTGAAGCTGCAGAAGCGGGACAACCGCTCGCTCTACACCCGGGCCATGTTCGACAAGCCGTACGACAACGAGAACAGCTTCGGGGCCACCTACGGGGAGCACCGCGAGGCGCTCGAGTTCGGCCGCGACGAGTACCGGGAGCTGCAACAGTATTCCCGCGAGCTCGGCATCGGCTTCTTCGCCACCGCCTTCGATATCCCCAGCGCCGATTTCCTGGCCGATCTCGACATGCCGGCCTACAAGATCGCCTCGGGTGACCTCAGCACGCTGCCGCTGCTGACCCACGTGGCCCGGCTCGGCAAGCCGATGATCGTGAGCACCGGCGGCGCCACCATGGCCGAGATCGAGCGGGCCTACGACGTCATCACCCCGATCAATTCCCAGGTCGCCTTCCTCCAGTGTACCGCCGCCTATCCGGCCTCGGCCGACGAGCTCAACCTCCGGGTCATCACGACGCTGCGGGAGCGGTTTCCGGACAACGTGATCGGGCTGTCGGACCATGAGAACGGGATCGCCATGGCGGTGGCGGCCTACGTCCTCGGGGCCCGGATCGTGGAAAAGCATTTCACCCTCAACCACACCGACAAGGGCACCGATCACGCCTTCTCGCTCGAGCCGATCGGGATGCGCAAGCTGGTCCGCGACCTCCGCCGGACCCGGGCCGCCCTGGGCGACGGCATCAAGCGTCCGCTGCCGAGCGAGCGCCAGCCGCTGCGCAAGATGGGGAAGAAGCTGGTGGCGAGCCGAAAGCTGTGCGTGGGGCAGGTGCTCGGTCCGGGCGACGTGGCGATGAAGTCGCCCGGGGACGGCCTCTCGCCCAGCCACCTGCCGGAGGTCATCGGGCGGACCCTGCTTGCCCCGCTCGAGCCCGACGACGACATCCGGTTCGAGCTGCTGGGGCAGGGCGAGGCCGAGTGAGCGCGGCGGGCCGCCGGGGGCTCAGCCCCACGACCGGCGGAGCGGAGGATCGAGCAGCCCCAAGGCCGGCGCTGGCGGGTGTCACTGCCGTGGTGACTGGCGCCACCGGCAAGCTGGGGCCGGTCTGGTGCGGGGCCCTGCTCGAGGCCGGCGCGCGGGTGGCCGCGCTCGACCGGCCCGGGGCCGCCCGGTCACCTGGGTTCGCCGCCCTCGTCGAGGCCGCCGGCGACCGCCTCCGGCTGTACCCCGCAGACGTGCTGGACCGACGCGCGCTCGAGGCTGTCCGCGACCGGTGCACCGCCGAGCTCGGCGCGCCGGGGGTGCTGGTCAACAACGCGGGGATCGACTCGCCCCCGGGTCCCGCAGCCACCTACCGGATCGAGGACGTGCCGCTCGAGGTGTTCCGCGGCGTGCTCGAGGTGAACCTGGTCGGCGCCTTTCAGGCGGCCCAGGTCTTCGGCCCGGCCATGGTCCAGGCCGGGCGCGGCTCGATCATCAACATCGGCTCGCTCTACGCTGCTGTCTCCCCTGATGCCCGGTTCTACGATCACCTGCCGGCAGACCCGCCCTTCCTCAAGCCGCCGGCCTATGGCGCCTCCAAGGCCGGGCTGCTCAATCTGACCCGTTACCTGGCCACCCACTGGGGCCCGGCCGGCGTCCGGGTCAACGCCCTGAGCCCGGGCGGCGTCGAGGGCGGCCAGGACGCCGAGTTCAAGCGCAAGTTCAGCGACCGGGTGCCGCTGGGCCGGATGGCCGCTCCCGACGACCTCCGAGGCCCCCTTATATTTCTCGCCTCGGAGATGTCCTCCTACGTGACCGGGACCGAGCTGCGGGTGGACGGCGGCTTCACCGCGTGGTAGCGGTCCCGCCCCCGCTGCCTGGGCCCGCATGACCGACCTTCGCCCTCCCTCGCTGGTCCCCAACTTCATCGACGGCCAGGAAGCGGCCGCCCTCGGCGGCGAATGCTTCGCCAAGCACGATCCGGCCACCGGCCGGATCATGGCCCAGGTGGCCCGCTCGGGCGCGGCCGACGTGGCCGCGGCCCTGGCGGCGGCGCGGCGAGCCCAGCCGGAGTGGGCCGAGCGGACGGTGGTGAGCCGGGGGGACGCCATCCGGACCATCGCCCTGGCCCTCCGGGACCGGCAGGAGGAGATCGCCGGGCTGGTGGCGGCAGAGACCGGCAAGTCGCCGCGGGACGCCCGAGGCGAGACCGGGGCGGCGATCGAGATGGGGATGTTCCTGGCCGGCGAGGGCCGGCGGTTCTACGGCCGGACCACCACCAGCGCCGTGCCCAACAAGGCGGCGCTGACCGTGCGGCAGCCGCTCGGCGTGGCGGGACTGATCATCGCCGCCAACACGCCGATTGCCAACGTGGCGTGGAAGGTGTTTCCCGCGCTGCTGTGCGGCAACGCCGCCGTGCTCAAGGCGTCCGAGGACACGCCCTTCAGCGCCTGGGCGTTCGCCCGGCTGGCCCGCGACGCCGGTCTCCCGCCCGGCGTGCTCAACGTGATCCATGGCCTGGGCGAGGAGGCGGGCGCCCCGCTGGTCGCCTCACGCGAGGCCGACATCATCAGCTTCACCGGCTCGACCGCCGTCGGGCGGATCATCGCCCGGGTGGCGGGCGAGCGGCTGGCCAAGGTCTGCCTCGAGCTCGGCGGCAAGAATCCGCTCATCGTGTGCGACGACGCCGATCTCGACGCGGCGGTCGAGGCGGCCGTGCTGTCGGCCTTCAGCAATGCGGGGCAGCGCTGCGCGGCCGGGAGCCGGCTGCTGGTGTTCGACGCGGTGTACGACGAGTTCCGTGACCGCCTGCTGGCCCGCACGGCCCGGCTTCGGGTGGGCTGCACCGACGGCGACGACTTCGGGCCGGTCATCAACCGCGGCCAGCTCGACGACATGTGCGCCGCGGTCGAGGCCGCCCGCCGGGCCGGCGTGCCGGTGTTGGCCGGTGGCGCCCGGCTGACCGGGCCGGGCTACGATGGCGGCTACTTCATGGCGCCCACCCTGCTCGAGGCGGTCGAGGGGGAGAGCGCGGTCGCCCGGACCGAGCTGTTCGGACCGATCTCCATGCTGCACCGGGTCCGCGGCTTCGAGGACGCCTTGGCGCTGGCCAACGCGTCGCCCTATGGCCTCACCGCCTCGATCCACACCGCCAACATCCACCGGGCGATGACCTTCCTCCAGAAGGTCCGCTCCGGCGTCGCGGTGGTGAACGGCGCTACCTACGGCAGCGAGCCTCAGCTACCGTTCGGCGGGCTGGGCGACTCCGGCAACGGCTGGCGCGAGGCGGGCACTGAGGTGCTGGACGTGTACTCGGACTGGAAGACGATCTACGTGAACTACGACCCGCGGGGCGTCTGACGGTGGCGGCGCCCAGCCGGGTCGCGCTGGTCCCCGCCCGGGCCGGCTCGAAGCGGGTCCCGGCCAAGAACGTGCGGGTGCTGGGCGGCCACCCCCTCCTGGCCTACACCATTGCGGCTGCCCGGTCGAGCGGGGTGTTCACCGCCGTCGTCGTCTCCACCGACGTGGCCGCCATCGCCAGGATCGCCGCCCACTATGGCGCCGAAACGCCTTTCCTCCGGCCGACCGAGCTGGCGGCGGACCAATCGCCCGACATCGGCTGGGTCCGGCACGCGCTGGCCGAGCTCGAGCGCGCCGGGCGCCGGTTCGACTGCTTCAGCATCCTCCGTCCCACCAGCCCGTTCCGCCAGCCTGCCACCATCCGCCGGGCCTGGGATCGGTTCCTCCAGGCGGAGGGCGCCCATTCGCTGCGGGCGGTCGAGCGCTGCCGGCAACACCCCGGCAAGATGTGGACGCTCGAGGGCGACCGGCTCCGCCCGCTGCTCTCCGGCGGCCCGACCAGTCCGCCATGGCACAGCATGCCCTACCAGGCGCTGCCGCCGGTCTATATCCAGAACGCCAGCCTGGAGATCGCCTGGTGCCGGACGGTGGCGGACACGGGGACCATCGCGGGCAGCGAGATCGTGCCGTTTCTGACCGAAGGCTTCGAGGGGTTCGACGTGAACGATCCGGTGGACTGGTGGTATGCCGAACACCTGCTGAGCCGGGGGGAGGCCACCCTGCCGGCCGTGGACGCCGCGCCCTGGACGGCGGGCCTGGTGGAGCAGAGCTGATGCCGTCGCTCAGCTACGTGCCGGTGGACGAGGTGGCCCGGCTGCGCGCGCTCAAGCTGCCGGTGACCGAGCGGGTCGCGCTGGTGGCTACCGTCGCACGGCTCAATGCGCTCTACATGATCGCCCGGGCCGGCTCGGGCCACATTGGCAGCAGCTTCAGCAGCCTCGACCTGATCACCTGGCTCCACCTGGAGGAGATGGGGCCGGACGACGTCTTCTTCTCCTCTAAGGGGCACGACGCGCCGGGCTACTACGCCCTGCTCCTGGCCCTGGGCCGGCTGGACCCCGAGTTGATCCACGGGCTGCGCCGGCTGGGCGGATTGCCGGGCCATCCCGATGTCGGCACCCCCGGGGTCGCCGCCAACACCGGCTCGCTCGGCATGGGGATCTCCAAGGCCAAGGGCATGGTTCGGGCCGACCGGCTGGCCGGGCGATCGCGGCACTACTTCGTGATGACCGGGGACGGGGAGCTGCAGGAAGGCCAGATCTGGGAGTCGCTCGGCTCGGCCGCGGCGGGCAGCATGGGCGAGCTCACCGTGGTGGTGGATCACAACAAGATCCAGTCCGATACCTGGGTGGCCCGGGTCAGCGACCTGGGCGACCTGGTCAAGAAGTTCCAGGCCTTCGGCTGGCGGGCGGTGCGCTGCGACGGCCACGACCTGGCCAAGCTCAGGCGGACGTTTGCGGCCCTGGCCAAGGTGACCGACCGGCCCAAGGTGCTCGTTGCCGACACCATCAAGGGCCGGGGCGTGTCGTTCATGGAGTCGGGGGCCATGACGCCGGCCGACCAGTTCTACCGGTTTCACAGCGGCGCGCCGGACGATTCGGCCTACGATCGCGCGGTGGCGGAGCTGCTGGCTTCGGCCAATGCCACGCTGGCCGCGATCGGGTCGCCGCCCCTCGCCACCGTCACGGTCGCGCGGCCCGAGCGCGCCGTGCCGGCCCAGCCCGAACGGCTGGTGCCGGCCTACTCCCGCGCCCTGCTGACCCACGCCGAGCGCGACCCGCGGATCGTGGCGCTCGATGCCGACCTGGTGCTCGATACCGGGCTGATCCCCTTCGCCGCCCGGTTCCCCGACCGTTTCATCGAGTGCGGCATCGCCGAGCAGGATATGGTGTCGCAGGCCGGCGGCCTGGCCCTGGCGGGCATGCTGCCGGTGGTGCACTCGTTCGCCTGCTTTCTCTCGACCCGGCCGAACGAGCAGATCTACACCAACGCCACCGAGCGGCGGAAGATCGTCTACGTCGGCTCGCTGGCCGGGCTGCTGCCCGGGGGGCCCGGACATTCGCACCAGTCGGTCCGCGACATCTCCGCGCTGGCCGCGATACCCGGACTCGAGCTGCTCCAGCCGGCCTCGGAATCCGAGGTAGCGCAGGCGGTGGCCTACGCCCTCGAGGACACCGAGACGAGCTGCTACCTCCGGCTGGTGTCCATCCCGTGCCGGGTGCCCTATCGTCTGCCCGAGGGCTATCAGCTGCAGCGGGGCAGGGGTATCGCCCTGACCGACGGCGGCGACGCGGTGCTGTTCGGTTACGGTCCGGTGATGCTGGCCGAGGCGTTCGACGCCGCGAGCCTGCTGCGGGAGCGGCACGGCTTCGGACTGCGGGTGGTCAACCTGCCATGGCTCAACCTGGTGGACGACGCCTGGCTGGTCCGGGAGATCGGCGATGTCCGCCACGTCGTCACGCTGGACGACCACTACGTGCACGGCGGCCAGGGCGAGCTGCTGGCGGCGCGGATCGCCGAGCTCGGCGTAGGCGTGGGACCGGTCCACCGGTTCGGTATCCGCTCGATCCCGGCCTGCGGACAGAACGACGAGGTCCTCCGGGCCCACCGGCTCGACGCCGAGAGCCTCGCGGCCGACATCCTGGCGGCCGTGCAGGGACGGGCGGACTGATGATCCTGTTCTGGGACATCGACGGCACCCTGCTCACTACCGCCCGAGCGGGCATCCACGCCTGGGAGAACGCCCTGGCCGAAGTGGCGGGGTCACGGGCCGACCTGTCCGGCTTCGACACGGCCGGGGTGCCCGATCACCAGATCGCCCAGCGGCTGCTCCGCGAGGTGGGCGGGGCGCCGGACGCGCCCGGGCAAGTCGACCGGCTGGTGGGTCGCTACGAAGACCTGCTGCCGGCCGCGCTCGGCCGCCGCCAGGGTCGGGTGCTGCCCAACGTTCGCGAGATCCTGGAGCGGATCGAGCGGCAACCCGAGCTGCGCTCGCGGCTGCTCACCGGCAACACCCGCCGCGGCGCCGAGGCCAAGCTTCGGCACTACGGGCTCGACCGATTCTTTCGGGATGGCGGTGCATTCTCGGATCGGCTCTGCCAGCGGGACGACATTGCCCTGGCCGCCGTCGAGGCTGCCCGGGTGGATGGCTGGACCCCGGCGGCCGGCGCGGTCGTGATCGGGGACACGCCGCACGATATCCGGTGCGGCCGGCTGGTCGGGGCCCGCACCCTCGCCGTGGCCACC
>DATAOR010000330.1:0-59242 GCA_036265635.1 Gemmatimonadales bacterium | reverse complement strand
TGTCGACTCACTTCCTCGAGAACGTGATCGACGCCAACCAGTACCCGCTGACGGAAATCACGGAGCTGGCCCAGCGGATCCGCCGGATCGGGCTGGGCGTGATGGGGCTGGCCGACCTGTTCGTCAAGCTGGGCGTGGCGTACGACTCCGACGAAGGGGTGGCACTGGGCCGCCGGATCCAGCAGTTCGTGGACGAGGAGGCCAAGGTCGAGAGCGAGCGGCTGGCGCGCGAGCGGGGCGTCTTCCCCGAGTGGGAGCGGAGCATCTGGGGCCCCGACCAGACGGCGGCCCGGGGGCCTCAGGGGGAGCGGGTCCGGCCGACCCGCCGGCTGCGGAACTGCAACGTCACCACGGTGGCGCCCACCGGGACGATCTCGATCATCGCCGGCTGCAGCTCCGGGATCGAGCCGCTGTTCGCCGTCGCTTTCATGCGGAACCAGGCCGGCGTGCTGATGCCGGACGTCAACGAGGACTTCGTGGCCATCGCCAAGCGCGAAGGCTGGTACAGCGAGGACCTCATGCGGCGGATCGCCGAGGCGGGACACATCGCCTTCCCCGAAGTGCCCGAGAAGTGGCAGCGGGTCTTCGTTACCGCCAACCACATCAAGCCGGAGTGGCACATCCGGATGCAGGCGGCGTTCCAGGAGTTCAACGACAGCGCCATCTCCAAGACCTGCAACTTCGCCCAGGACGCCAGCGAGGAGTACGTCGAGGAGATCTACCGGCTGGCCTACCGGCTCAACTGCAAGGGCGTCACCGTCTACCGCGACGGCAGCCGGGACATGCAGGTGCTCAGCACCGGCACGACGGCCAGGAAGGTCCAGGAGCAGGCCACCTCGACGGGAAAGGCCGAGGCCCGGGCCGACCTGGCCCAGCTGGCCGCCGCCGCCACCGCCTCGGGCGACCGGGCATCGCTCGCGGCCGTGCCCGAGCTCAAGGGCCAGCTGGCCGAGCTCGAGGCCGACAACGAGCGCCTCCGCCGGCTGGTGCACGAGCTCGAGGCCGAGAACCTCCAGCGCCGGCAGAAGCGGTCGCGGCCCGAGCTGCTCCGCGGCGCGACCCGCCGGCTGGAGACGCCGCTGGGCACCCTCTACGTCACCATCACCGAAGACGACCGGGGCCAGCCGTTCGAAGTGTTCATGAGTCTGGGCAAGGCCGGCGGCGCGCTGATGGCCGATGTCGAGGCGCTCGGGCGGCTGATCAGCCTGGCGCTGCGATCGGGCATCCCCATGAAGGAGATCTACCGCCAGCTGCGCGGCATCAGCTCCGACCGGGTGATCGGCCTGGGACCCAACAAGATCCTGTCGGTGCCCGACGCGGTCGGGATCGCGATCGAGCGCTGGATGCAGGAGAAGCAGGGCATTCAGCAGGAGCTGCTGCCCGGCGGTCCGGCCGCCGTGGCCGGCGCTGACGATGCGCCGGTGGTGGCCCAGCGGGTCGCCTTCAGCACCGGCGGCGGCGAGCAGATCATGCTGGGCGGGATGCAGGAGACCTTGTCGGGGGCGTGTCCCGACTGCGGCTCGCAGCTCGAGTTCGCCGAAGGGTGCATGAAGTGCCACGTGTGCGGATTCAGCGAGTGCGGGTGATCGTGGTCATCCGCAGATAGCGGGATCGGCTCGCCTGGTGCGCGCAACGGGGTGTCGGCACTCGCCGGCATCCCGTTGTCTGTTTCAAGGCAGCGCCAACCTCAGGAGGAACGACATGACCGCATCGGCTGGCACGACCGGGCCACAGGGCCCGGCGCCCATGAGCTATGGCATCGCTCCGCCGGGATACCGGCTGCCGGCCGGAATCCGGCTGGGCACGGTGCGGCTGCAGGTGGCCGATCTCGACCGCTCGCTGGCGTGGTACCAGCGTGTCCTCGGCGTCCGGGTGATCGATCGGGCCCCCGGCCGGGCCTCGCTCGGTGCCGAGACGGGCGGGGTACTGCTGGAGCTGCACGAGCGGACCGGCGCCCACCCCGTCCCGCGGCGCGGGCGCCTCGGCTTGTATCACTTCGCCATCCTGCTGCCGGACCGGGGATCGCTGGCGCGCTTCGTTCGGCACCTGTCGGCGATCGGCGAGCGCGCCGGCATGTCCGACCATCTGGTCAGCGAGGCCATCTACCTGTCCGATCCCGACGGACTCGGCATCGAGGTCTACGCCGACCGGCCGCGGGCCGACTGGCGGACGGCCGACCGGCAGCTGGTCATGGCGACCGAGCCGCTCGACGTCCCCGGGCTGCTGTCGGCGGGCGGGACCGGCGACTGGCGCGCCCTGCCGGAGGGCACCGTGATCGGTCACGTCCACCTGTTCGTCGGCGACCTGGCGCGGGCCGAGGCGTTCTATCATGCCGGACTCGGGCTCGACAAGGTCGTCTGGAGTTACCCGGGCGCGCTGTTCCTGTCGGCCGGCGGGTACCACCATCACCTCGGCACCAATACCTGGGCCGCGGGCGCCGCCCCGGCCGGGCCCGAGGATGCCCGGCTGTTGGAATGGGAGCTGGTGCTGCCGTCCGGGGCGGACGTCGATCAGGCTCTGGCCAGCCTGGCCGCGAGCGGCGCCGAGGTGGCGCCGGCCATGGGGGAGGGCGGGGGGTCGGCGGTGCGGGATCCCTGGGGCACGGCGCTGCGGCTCCGGACCTGACCGGGGCAACGCCTCGGCCCGGCGCCGCGCTGGCATGTGGGGGCCGAGCTGCGGCCGTTCACGGTGCCGGCCGGGTCGGCCGGACACGCCGTACCGGCTAACTCCTACCCGGGGGGCGAGTTGCCCGGCGCTTCCCGCCGTTCACAACCAGGCGCATGGATCGAGCAAGTATGGCAGAAATAGCCGTACACCCATGCCGCAATTACGCCTGAAATAGGCATTCTGTAAGCCGAGTAGTGCAGTTTCGGCACGATTTGACTCACAGGAGGTATTGCGCTCGGCGCGCCCCGAAAGTACACTTTCCTCTGCCGCGCCACCCGGGCGCGGTCACCACCCCTCATTGAGGAATCCTCACGGTGACCGGTCTCCCCCTCCTGCTGGTCCAGGACGCTGCCCCCGCCGTGGTGCCCGCCGACACGGCCTGGATGCTCGTTTCCACCGCGCTGGTCCTCCTCATGACCCCGGCGTTGGCGTTCTTCTACGGCGGCCTGGTCCGCTCGAAGAACTCGCTGAACACCATGATGATGAGCTTCGCCGCCCTGGGCGTGGTCGGGGTCGTCTGGGCCCTGCTGGCCTACAGCCTGGCGTTCGCGGAAGGCACCGCCTGGATCGGCGGGACCGCCAACGCGCTGCTGGCCGGGGTGGGCACCGAGGCCAAGGGCACCATTCCCCACCTGCTGTTCATGGCGTACCAGGGCACCTTCGCCATCATCACGGCGGCCCTGATCTCGGGGGCCGTGGTCGAGCGGATGCGTTTCGGCCCGTACCTCGCCTTCATCGCGCTGTGGACCCTGCTGGTGTACGCTCCGGTAGCGCATTGGGTCTGGGGCGGGGGGTGGCTGATGACCCTGGGCGTACTGGACTTCGCCGGCGGGACCGTGGTCCACATCAACGCCGGGGTCTCGGCGTTGGTGGCCGCGCTGGTGCTGGGGGAGCGCAAGGACTACGGGCGCCAGGCCATTCTCCCCCACAACGTGCCCTTCGTGCTGCTCGGTGCCGGGCTGCTGTGGTTTGGCTGGTTCGGCTTCAACGGCGGCAGCGCCCTGGCGGCCAACGAGCTCGCGGCACTGGCCTTCACCAACACCTTCCTGGCCCCGATGGCCACCCTGGTCGTATGGGTGCTGCTCGACTACTTCCGCACCGGCCGGGCCACCGCCGTGGGCGGGGCTACGGGGATCGTGATCGGGCTGGTGGCCATCACGCCCGCGGCTGGGTTCATCAGCCCGGTGAGCGCGCTCCTGCTCGGCGCCCTGGCGGCCTTCCCCAGCTATTTCGCCATCGTGGCCCGGTCGAGGACTCGGCTGGACGATTCGCTCGACGTCTTCGCGGGTCACGGCATCGGCGGCATCACCGGGGCCCTGCTCACCGGCGTGTTCGCGGCCAAGGCGTGGAACTCGGCGGGGAACGACGGCCTGCTGGCCGGCAACGCCGGTCAGCTGGGGATTCAGGCGCTGGGCGTCGCCAGCGCGATCGTCTACTCGGCGCTGGCCACCTTCGTCATTCTCAAGCTGCTCGGCCTGGTGACCGCGCTCCGGCCGGCCACGCGGGCGGAAGGGCTTGGGCTCGACGTCACCCAGCATGGCGAGGAGGCGTACAGCACCGGCGAGGGCTCGATTCTGGTCATTCCCGACGCCGGCGCCGTGGCGCTACCCGCGCGTGCCCTCACCCCGCAGCCCGCGGCCCGCTGAGGCCGGAGGAGACCGACATGAAGCTCATCGTGGCCATCATCCGCCCCGAACGGCTGAACGAGGTGCTCGAGGCCCTCTACCGCGCGGAGGTCACCGGCCTGACGGCCTCCCGCGTGCTCGGCCATGGCGGTGAAACCGACCGGGTCGAGACCTATCGCGGCACCACCGTCAAGATGGAGCTGCAGGAGAAGGTCCGGCTCGAGATCGGCGTGTCCGAGGCGTTCGTGAACGTCACCGTCAAGGCGATTCTCGGCGCCGCCCGGACGGGCGAGGTCGGCGACGGCAAGGTGTTCGTCCTCGACGTGAACCAGGTCCACCGGATCCGGACCGGCGAGCGCGACGAGCAGGCGGTGACGCCCGCGGCGTTGATCGAGGGCTGACCGGGGGCCGAGGCGGTGGCTTGGAAGGGGAGACGGGGCGTGCCACCAAGGCACGCCCCGTCTGCTTGTCGCCTCGCTCGTGCCATGGGCCAGCCGGCACTATACTCCCGGAGCAGACCTGGACACCCGCCCCGGGGAGGTTCGATGGCCATGCAGTACGAGAACGAGTTCCTGACCGCCGCCACGGTACCGCGGGCCCGGCTGCCGCTGCTGCAGCACTTGGTGGACACGTACGCGTCCGAGACCAACAAGACGGCCGGCACCTGGACCGAGCTCCGGGACGACCAGCTCGAGTTCCGCCCGCATCCTCGGAGCAGCACGATCCGCCAGATCCTGGTCCACCAGCTCCTCAGCGAACGCCGCTTCTTCGGGGAATTCATCGGCCTGGCCGAGCCGCCGGTGGAGGCCGTGCTGCCGCCGGGTGATGCGCCCGGGGTGGCCCGCTACGTCGAGCGGCTGGTGGCCCTGGCCGTCCCGAGGCTGGCGCCGCTGGCCGCGGGGGACGAGGCATTCTGGCTGACCGAGGTGCCGTTCTTCGACGTCCGCCGGCAGCGTATCTGGGTCCTGTGGCGCCGGGTCCTTCACACGGCTCATCACCGGGCCCAGGTGGGCTCTGCCCTCCGACTGCTGGAGGACCGGGTGCCCCCGACCTACGGACCGACGGCCGACGTGAGCTGGGCCGGCGCCGATCCCACTACGACCCTGGACGCCGCGCGCCGGCGAGGGGCATAATCCAGCACGGACGGGCACCTCCTACCACTGACAGGGGAGAGGTACGACATGGCGGAGCAGCAGAGCGGAAATCTCAAGCCGATCACTCCGGCGCGGGTGGCGGAAGAGCTGCGGAAGCTGAGCGGCATGCGGGCGGAAGGGACGATCAAGCCGGACGAATATGAGCACCGGTTCTCCCGCATGGTGAGCGAGTTGCGCGATCGCCGGATCGACGGGTCGCGGGCGGAAATCCTGGCCACCCTCACCCCGCTGCTGCAGGATGGCGTGGTCTCGGCCGACGACTGGCGCCGCCTGACCCGGCAGCTCGGTCTGGCGTGACCCAGGACGGGCCAGGGCGCCCATGGCCTCGGCGGGCGGCGGGGCCGGCGCCCGACCGACCGGGCCCGGCATGAGGCAGCGCTCGCTCGGGCCCCATGCCATTGAGGTGTCCATCGTCGGGTACGGCGGGATGCACCTGTCGATCACGGGGCGGCCGCCGGAGGCGGACGGGCTCCGCGTGCTCCACGCGGCCCTGGACGCGGGAGTCACCCTGATCGACACTGCCGACGTCTACTGCCTCGATCAACACGACATCGGGCACAACGAGCGGCTGATCGCGCGGGCGCTGCGGGAGTGGAAGGGAGACCGCGCGGGCGTGGTGGTGGCCACCAAGGGCGGCCTGGTCCGGCCTTCGGGCCGATGGGAGGAGGACGCCCGGCCGGCCCAGCTTCGAGCCGCCTGCGAGCGTTCGCTCCGAGCGCTGGCGGTGGACCGGATCGACCTCTACCAGCTTCACGCCCCCGACCCCCGGGTGCCGTTCGCCGAGAGCGTCGGGGCGCTGGCGCAGCTGCGCGAAGAAGGCAAGATCCGCTGGGTCGGCCTGTCGAACGTGGACGTCGGGCAGATCCGGGAGGCTCAGGCGATCGTTCCCATCACGGCCGTGCAGAACCGGCTCAACCCGTTCTTCCGGGAGGCGCTCGACGGGGTGGTCGGCCACTGCGAGGCGGAGGGCATCGGCTTCCTGGCCTACAGTCCCACCGGAGGCGGCCGGCTCAACCTCAAGCTGCCGGGCCATCCCGTCCTGGGGTCCATCGCGGGCCGGCACGGCGTCTCGGCCCATGCCGTGGCGCTCGCCTGGGTCCTGGCCCAGGGCCCGACGGTGCTGGTCATTCCCAGCGCCCGGAAGATCACCCACGCGCTCGACAGCGTGAGCGCCGCCGACCTGCGGCTGGCAACCGACGAACTGGCCGCGATCGACGCGGCCGAGTTCTCGCGGGCCTGACCGGCCCGACCCTACTGCCAGCGCATCAGGCTGGCCCCCACCGTGAAGCCGGCACCTACGGCTACGAACATCACCAGGTCGCCCCGCTTGATCCTGCCTGCCTGCAGCACGTCCTCCAGCGCCAGCGGGAGCGTCGCCGCGGTGGTGTTGCCATAGCGCGCGATGACCGAAGCCATCCGTCCCGCCGGCAGGCCCAGTCGGTCCGCCGTGGCGTCCAGGATCCGCTGGTTGGCCTGATGGGGGATGATCATCGCGATGTCGGCGGGGGCGAGCTGGTGGCGGTCGAGCAGCGTCGTGATACACTCGGCCATCTGCGAGACGGCGAACTTGAAGACCGCCTTGCCATTCTGCTTGAGGAAATGCTCCCGGGCGTCCACCGTGGCATGGCTGGCAGGGTGGAAGCTGCCGCCGCCCGGCATCAGCAGGTCGCCCCGTCCGCTGCCGTCCACCCGATGGTAGAAGTCGAGCAGGCCGAAGCCGGGCTCGGCGGGCTCCAGCAGGACCGCGCCGGCGCCGTCGCCGAACAGGACCGCGGTCGAGCGATCCAGCGGATCGATGATCGCGCTCATCAGATCCGCCCCCACCACGATCACGCGCTGATGGGCCCCCGCCGCGACCAGCTGAGCGCCGGTCGTCAGCGCATAGAGGAAGCCCGAGCAGGCGGCCGAGAGGTCGAAGCCCCAGGTGCCCCGCAGGCCGACCTGATCCTGCACCAGGCAGGCGGTGGCGGGGAACATCATGTCGGGGGTCACCGTCGCGACGATCAGGGCGCCCACGTCGTCGGAGCCCAGGCCGCGGTCGGCCATGAGCCGCCGGACGGCGGCGGTGCTCATGGTCGAGGTGGTCTCGCCGGGCGCGCCGATCCGGCGCTCACTGATGCCGGTGCGGGTGACGATCCATTCGTCGGAGGTGTCGAGCCGGGAGGACAGCTCTGCGTTGGTGACGCGGCGCTCGGGCACATAGCCGGCCACCGCGGTGATGGCAGCGTGCGGTCCCGTGGGCAGGGCAGGGGAAGGCATGCCCGAATCTCACGGGGGTCTTTCGCCGGCGCAAGAACACGGGGGCGCCGCGTTATATTCCGGCCATGCCATTCCAGACTCGCCGGCAGACCGTGACCGCCCTGGTCGGCGGCGTGCCGATCGGCTCCGGCCATCCGATCGTGGTCCAGTCGATGACCAACACCGACACCGCCGACGTGGCGGCGACGGTGCACCAGGTCGCGGCCCTGGCCCGGGCCGGCAGCGAGCTGGTGCGGGTCACCGTCAACAACGACGAGGCCGCCGCGGCTGTGCCCGAGATCGTGGACGGCCTCGACCGGGCGGGGACGCCGGTGCCGCTGATCGGCGACTTTCACTACAATGGCCACCTGCTCCTGGCCCGCCATCCCGCCTGCGCCAGGGGCCTGGCCAAGTACCGCATCAACCCGGGAAACGTCGGCGGCAAACGTCACGACGAGAACTTCCGCTCCATCATCGCCATCGCGCTGACCCACGACAAGCCGGTGCGGATCGGCGTCAACTGGGGGTCGCTTGACCAGGCGCTGCTGACCGAGATGATGGACGAGAACTCCCGGGCGGCCCGGCCCAGTGATGCCCGCGCCGTCACCATGGGCGCGATGGTCGAGAGCGCCCTGCAGAGCGCCGCCCTGGCCGAGTCGGTCGGGCTGCCGCACGACCGGATCGTGCTCAGCGCCAAGGTCTCGGGGGTCCAGGATCTGGTGGACGTCTACCGGATGCTGGCGGCCCGCTGCGACTACCCGCTCCACCTCGGGCTGACCGAGGCCGGTCTCGGGGCCAAGGGCATCATCGCCAGCACGGCGGGCCTCAGCATTCTGCTGCAGGAGGGGATCGGCGACACCATCCGGGTCTCGCTCACGCCGCCGCCCGGGGGAGATCGGACGGAGGAGGTCCAGGTCGCCCAGCAGGTGCTCCAGTCACTGGGGCTGAGGAGCTTCGCTCCCCAGGTCACCGCCTGTCCCGGCTGCGGCCGGACCACCAGTACGTTCTTCCAGGAGATGGCCCAGCAGATCCAGGCGTATCTCCGGGACAAGATGCCGGTCTGGCGGACGGACCGGCCCGGCGTCGAGGAGTTGCGGGTGGCGGTGATGGGCTGCGTGGTCAACGGCCCGGGAGAATCGAAGCACGCCCATATCGGGATCTCGCTGCCGGGCACGTTCGAGGAGCCCAAAGCGCCGGTGTTCGTGGACGGCCGGCTGCACGTCACCCTCAAGGGCGAGGGCATCGTGCCGGAGTTCCTCGACATCCTGGAGCAGTATGTGGCCACCCGATACGCGGTCGAGACGGCGGACCGGGCCTGAATGACGGTGCTGCTCGAAGGAATCGAGGCCACCCTGCGGGAGCGGCCGCTGGTCGCCCTGCCGCTTCTCTTCGGGGCGGGACTCGCCACCAGCCTCACGCCCTGCATCTACCCGATGATTCCCATCACCGCGGGTATCCTGGGCGGTGCCGCCGTCGGCACCCGGTCCCGCTGGCGCACGGCCGGGCTGACGGGCGCGTATGTCAGCGGGCTGGCGCTGGTGTATGCCCTGCTGGGCCTGGTGGCCGGGCTGACCGGCAGCCTGTTCGGCAGCATCAGCTCGAACCCGTGGGCCTACGGACTGATGGCCAACGTTCTGCTGGTGGCCGGCCTGGCCATGCTGGACGTGGTTCCGATCGCGGTGCCGAAGGGGCTGGCGGCCTGGGCGGCGGGCCTCCGGGGCGGGTCCCTGCCCGGCGCCTTCGCCATGGGCGCTGTCTCGGGTCTGGTGGCGGCGCCGTGCGGAGCTCCGGCCTTCGCCGCCGTGCTGACCTTCGTGGCCGCGACCCGGAGCGCCGCCCTCGGCTTCCTGTACCTGCTGGTCTTCTCGCTCGGGCTCACGGCCCTGCTGGTGGTCGTCGGCCTGTCGAGCGGGACGCTGGCGGGGCTGCCACGCTCGGGCCGGTGGATGGTCACCGTCAAGCGGCTTGGCGGCATAATCATGATCGCAATGGCGGAGTACTACCTGGTCAAGATGGGGGGCGTGCTGTGACGCGATGGCTTTACCTCGGGGCCGTGCTGGGCGGGCTGCTGGGCGGTCCGACGTCCGCGTGGGGGCAGGAGAGCGGACTGCCGGTCGGCAGCCGGGCGCCGGCCGTGGTAGTCAAGGATCTCGACGGCAAGCCGGTCGACCTGGGGAGCTATCTGGGGCGGCAGCCAGTGCTGCTCGAATTCTGGGCCACCTGGTGCGAGGTCTGCGAGGCCCTGCTGCCGACGGTCGAGGCGGCTCACCGTGCCTACGGCGACCGGGTCGCCTTTTTCGGGGTCAACGTCACCGTCAACCAGACCCCGGAGCGGGTGCGCAAGTACGTGGACAGCCGGCACCCCCCGTTCCGCACTCTCTACGACGCCGACGGCGATGCGGTACGGGCCTACGCCGCGCCTACGACCTCGTACATCGTGATCGTGGATCGCGCCGGCACGGTGCGCTATACCGGGACCGGCGCCTCCCAGGATCTGGCAGCCGTCCTCAGGACCGTGGCCGCCCCCTGACCTACCTCTCGAGCAGGAATGGCATCATGTCTCTCCGTGCAATCGCCGCCGCCGCCGTCGTCCTTTCTCTGATCGCCGGGTCGACCGGCCGGGCCCAGGAATCCGCCCCGGCGCCCGCGGCCCCGGCGGCCAAAGGCCCGCCAACCGCCCGGCTGGTGAGCGGCCCGGATGTCGGCCGGCGGGCGCCTGCGGTCAGGCTGCCCTGGGCCAACAAGGACGGGGCAGGCGCGCCGGACCAGCCGTATGACCTGGCCCTCGATCTCGGCAAGACCGTCGTGCTCGCCTTCTATCCGCGGGACTTCACCAGCGGGTGCACCGCCGAGATGCGGACCTTCGCCGAGCAGTACGATTCGCTCTTCGGCCCAGACGTGACCGTGCTGGGCGTCAGCACCGACTCGCTGACCACGCATGTCCGGTTCGCCACCAGCCTGAACCTGCCGTTCCGGCTGCTGAGCGACCCGGGCCAACAGGTCGCGCGGCGCTACGCTGCCGGCGACGAGTCCGGCTATCTGCGCCGGGTGGTCTACGTCATCGGGCCGGATGGGAAGGTCCGCTACCGCAACCTGCGGTTCAACGCGCTCGACCCCAAGCACTACGCTGAGCTCGGCGCCGCCGTGCGCCGGACGCGGAGCGGCTGACGGGTTGCCACCCTCGGATCGGAGCCGCCAATGCGTGTCTTCTTCCTGGTAGCACTGGCGGTTCTCTGGCAGGGGCAGGCCGCGCCTGCCGCCGCCCAGGCGGCTGAGACCGAGCCGGTCGGCTGGACCCTGTCGGGCATCCGCACGGCCTTCTGTGTCCAGTTCCTGCTCGACCCCAAGTCGGAGGTAGTCCGGGATCTGCCGCGGGGCTATCGTCCCGCGGCTGCCTCGGCGGTACCGGAGCTCCACCTGTCGCTGCGCGACGTGATCCAGAGCCAGCCGGAGTTCGCCGGCTGGAGCCCCTCCCGGCTCTGCTTCGCGGCCGCCGATACCGTCGTGGGCAAGGACATCCGGCTGGTCGACCGCAAGGGCAAGCATCCCCAGCTGGTGGCGGTGTGGACGGTGGCGGCGGTAGCGCCTTCGGGACAGCCGCAGGACGTAGCGCTCGAAGTCTTCGCCAACAGCGGACGGTTGGCGCGCTCGGCCGGCTTTGCCGGGCAGCGAGTGCGTGATGCCGGCCTCAAGATGGGGAAGGTTCCGGTCGTCGACGTCAACGGGGTACCCAGCCCGGACGACCGCTTCCAGGTCAAGCTGGTCCGCACCACCCTGATCTGGGACGGGCGCTGGGCGGCCGAGAGCACCACCGTGACCGAGCCGGTCCGCAGCAGCTGGATCGCCCAGGGCATCAAGGGTGGCCTGACCCGCGGCCGCATGGAGCTGCGACCGGCCTCCGCCCACGCCATGGTCGGCTCGCTCAAGGTCGACGGCAAGGACGCGTTCGCCAAGGCACTGCGAGCGTCGCCCACCCGCTTCGCCGGCCCGGCCTATCGTGGTGGAACCGTGCAGATCAGTTTCACGCGGTGACGGTCAAGGGTGACGCGGAGATGAACAGTTGGCGTTTTCCAGACATGGTGGGCGACCGCAAATTCGTGCATGTCGAAAGTGTTCATAATCGATCCATCTGAATAATTTTCTCGCGGGCGGCATGGCCCGGACCCCGTTGGACAGGTTTCGAGGTGTATTTTGATACTGGCTTAGAACACAACAGCTTGTCCAGCCACTAGTGATCCGGCTTCTCGGCGCGATTTGATCTGATTTCTCGCATTTCACCCCGCTCGCAGATATTCACTTCCGCGACTTTTCAACATGTGGAAACCGCCCGCCGTCCCCGGATCGTGACGTGAATGCGCCTGAGACGGTTCGATCCGGCTTCCTGCGCGCGCGACGCGTCCTGACCATGGATGGGAGCGCCCGGGGCGACGCCCTCTGGTGGCAGGACGGTCGGGTCCGGCAGGTGGGCGACGCGGCCGCGGTGGCCCGTCTCGTCCCGCCGGGCACCCTGACCTTTGACCTGCCCGGCGCCATCGTGACCCCGGGTTTCGTCGACGGCCACACCCATTTCGCCATGTGGGCGCTGGGGCGTCGCCGGGTTCAGCTGGCCGGCGCGCGGACCCGGGCGGAGGCGCTAGCCCGCGTCGGGGCGGCGGCGCCGGTGCAAGGATGGGTGTTGGGCCAGGGTTGGGACAGTAACGGCTGGGGCGATGCACCCGAGCGAACCGTGCTCGACGACGTCCATCGAGGGCCGGTGTATCTGGATTCGCTCGACGTCCACGCGGCCTGGGTCAACTCAGCCGCGCTGGCGGCCGCAGGGATCACGCGCGCGACGCCCGATCCCTTCGGCGGCCGAATCGTCCGCGACGGGTCGGGTGAGCCGACCGGCCTGCTGCTGGAGCGAGCGGTCGAGCTCATGCTGCCCGCGCTCCCGGTCCCGCCCGAGGACCTGCTGGACGCCGCCCTGCTCGATGGCCAGCGGGAGGCTCACCGGCTGGGGCTCACCGGCATCCACAACGTCGAGGGGGAGGAGGTGCTGACCGCGTTCCGCCGGCTGGAGACCCGGGCGGCGCTCCGGCTTCGAGTGCTGTTTCATCCTCCCGTCGCCGCGCTGGCGGGCATGCTCGCCCGGGGAGACCGGAGCGGCAGCGGCACCGCCTGGGTCCGGCTGGGTGGAGTGAAGCTGTTTCTCGACGGCAGCCTGGGCAGCCGGACGGCGTGGATGCTGGAGCCCTACGCCGGCAGCCGTGACCGCGGCATGCCCATCACGGCCGAGCCGGAGGCGGCCGAGGCCATGCGGGCGGCGGCGGCCGGCGGCATCGCGGTCACGGCCCACGCGATCGGTGACGCCGCGGTGCGGCGGGCGCTCGACCTCATGTCTCAGCTTCCCCGCACGGCCGTGCCGCACCGGATCGAGCACTTTCAGTGTGTCCACCCCGACGACCTCGACCGGGCGGCGGCCGCCGGGCTGGTGGCCTCGAGGCAGCCCGCCCATCTGCTGACCGACATCCCGCTGGTCGATCGCCACTGGGGCACCCGCGGCGCCGGGGCCTACGCCTTCCGGACCCTGCGTCAGCGGGGGACGGCGCTGGTGTTCGGCAGCGACGCGCCGGTGGCCTCGCTCGATCCGCGTGACGGGCTCTACGCCGCGCTCGAGCGTCGGACGGACGATGGCGGTCCGGCCGGCGCGTGGCGGCCGGAGGAAAGGCTGGGGTTCGAGGATGCGGTCAGGGCCTACACGCTGGCGCCCGCCCGGGCATCCGGGAGCGTGATTGCGGGCGGCCGGCTGGCGCCGGGGCAGCCGGCCGACCTGGTCGCCTGGTCGTTCGACCCGGCCGCGGAGCGCGGCTCCGGCGAAGCGGTCCGCGCCGGCCGTGCGGTGCTGACGGTGGTGGCCGGCGAGGTCGTGATGCAGCGGTGACGGCGCGGCATTAGACTCCCTGCCATGCCTCGAACGTCGGTTCGCCGCACCAAGATCGTCGCCACCTTGGGCCCGGCGTGGGACACGCCCGCCCGGATGACCGCGCTGCTCGATGCCGGCGTCAATGTGGTCCGCATTAACGCCTCGCACGGCACGCCGGCCGTCCGGACCCGGTGGATCGAGCAGCTGCGAGAGGTGACCAGCGGGCGGCGCGAAGCGGTGGCGCTGCTGCTCGACCTGCAGGGGCCCCGGATCCGGGTCGGCGACCTGGCGGAGCCGCTCAGGCTGACGGCTGGGCAGACGGTGGTGTTCGCGCCCGAGCATGAGGCGGTGACCGGAGAGATCCCGACCACCTACGACGCGCTGGCCGAGGACGTCGGCGTCGGCGCCCGGATCCTGCTGGACGACGGACTGATCGCGGTCGAGGTCACCGGGGTCCACGACCGGCGGGTCGAGGCCTCGGTGCACTACGGCGGTGAGCTCAAGTCGCACAAGGGCATGAACCTCCCCGGCATCGAGGTGAGCGCGCCGGCCCTGACCGAGAAGGACCTCGAGGACGTGGCCCAGGCCGTGGCCGTGGGCGTGGACTACGTGGCGCTCTCGTTCGTTCGCCGGCCGGAGGACATCGAGCAGCTCCGGGCGCTGGTCCCGCGGGCCACCAAGCTCGTGGCCAAGATCGAGAAGGACACCGCCCTGCGGAACCTCTGCGGCATCCTCGACGCGTCGGACGCCATCATGGTGGCCCGGGGCGACCTCGGCGTGGAGCTCCCGTTCGAGGAAGTCCCCCTGATGCAGAAGCAGATCATCCGGGAGGCCGGACTTCACGGCAAGCCGGTCATCACCGCCACCCAGATGCTCGAGTCGATGGTGCATGCGCCCCGTCCGACCCGGGCGGAGGCGTCGGACGTCGCCAACGCCATCCTCGACGGCACCGATGCCGTGATGCTCTCGGCCGAGACGGCGGTGGGCGAGTTTCCCCTCGAGGCCGTCCGGGCGATGGATCGGATCGCCCGGGAGATGGAAGGTCAGCGCCAGAGCCGCGGGGTGATCATCGACGCGGCGCTGGGGCGGCGGTCCAGCGAGGGCGTCGCCTTGGCCCAGCACCGGATGGCGCAGAGCGCCCCGATCCGGACCGAGGACGCCATCGCGGTGGCGGTCTGTGCCGCGGCGGAGATGCTGAGCGCCCCGCTGATCGTCTGCTTCACCAGCAGCGGCTTCACCGCCCGCAAAGTGTCGACCTGCCGGCCGTCGGTGCCGATCTTCGCCTGCACCCCCGAGCCCGACACCTTCCGTCAGCTGTCGCTGGTGTGGGGCGTGACCCCGGCGCTGACCGAACATCTGAGCGACTACGAGGCCATGCTGGCGGGCGCCCGCCGGAAGATCCTCGAGCGCGGCCTGGCCCAGCCCGGCGAACGGCTGGTGGTCACGGCCGGCGTGCCGTTCGACATGCCCGGCACTACCAACCTCCTGAAGATCGAAGCAGTTTAGGGCATGCGTCTCACGTTCCTCGGGACGGGGACGTCGTTCGGTGTTCCCCAGGTCGGCTGCGCCTGCGACGTCTGTGGCTCGGCCGATCCCCGCGATCGCCGCGCCCGCTCGGCGGCCCTGATCGAGGCCAACGGCTCGACCCTGCTGATCGATACGCCGCCGGAGCTGCGGCTGCAGCTCATCGCCGCGGGGGTGACCCGGGTGGACGCCGTGCTCTATACCCACGAGCACGCCGACCATACCGCGGGGATCGACGATCTGCGGATCTTCTCCGTCCGGCAGCGCGGCGCGCTGCCGATCTACGGCCCCCCCGAGACGCTCGGGCGTCTTCGGGCTTCGTTCAGCTACATCTTCGACGATATCCGGCCGTACGAGGGTACCACGAAGCCCAACCTGTCACTCCAGCCGATCGAGCCGGACCACGTGGTCGACATCGTCGGCGTGCCGGTGCTTCCGCTGGCGTTCCGCCACGGCCATCTCCGGGTGTACGGCTACCGGATCGGCGCGCTGGCGTATATCACGGACGTGAAGGTCATCGAGGAGCCCGAGCGGGGCCAGCTGCGCGGGCTCGACACTCTGGTGCTCAACGCGCTCTGGTGGCGCCCCCATCCGACCCACCTGAGCATCGGCGAGGCCGTCGCCACGGCCCAGTCGCTGGGCGCCCGCCGCACCTATCTCACTCATCTGACCCATGAGACCGGGCATGCCGCGCTCGCGGCGGCGCTGCCGGCCGGGGTCTGTCCCGCCTACGACGGTCTCACGGTGGAGGTCCCGTGATCAGGCTCGCCTATGGACGGATGTTCCAGGACGCGCTGGACGGCGTCCACGGCCTGCCCCGCGCCCGGCTGAACGGGCTGGCGACGCGATTCGCCGAGGTCCAGGCCGAGGTGCGCCGCCGGCGAGCGGCCGGGGAGTACGGCTTCTACCAGCTGGTGGACCAGGCGGCCGACGTCAGGGAGATCAATAGCTTCGCCCAGGGACTGGGCCAGGCGTTCGATCACGTGCTGGTGCTGGGCATCGGCGGCTCGGCGTTGGGCACCAAGGCGGTGCTGTCCGCCCTCCGCGCGCCGGCTTGGAACGAGTGGGACGACGAGGGCCGGGAGTTCTTTCCCCGGCTCACCGTGCTCGACAACGTCGACCCGACCACGGTCAAGGCGGCCCTGGCGCGGATCGATCCCCGCCGGGTGCTGGTGAACGTGATCAGCAAGTCGGGCGGCACCGCCGAGACCATGGCGCAGTATCTCATCGTCCGCGCCTGGCTGGACCAGGCCCTGGGCTCGGCGGTGCACCGCCACCTGGTGTTCACCACCGACCCGGCCCGCGGCGCCCTCCGCGACCTGGCCGCGCGCGACGGCATCGCCACCTTGAGCGTGCCGCCGGAGGTCGGCGGGCGTTTCAGCGTGCTGTCGCCGGTCGGCCTGCTCCCGGCGGCGCTGGTCGGGGTCGACATCGCCGCCTTGCTGGCCGGGGCGCGCGGCGCGGTCGAGCGGGCCGAGTCGGACGAGCTGCGCCGGAACCCGGCCGGTTTGTACGCCGCCCTCCACTGGGCGGCCGACGTGGACCTGGGCGCCCGGATCAACGTGCTGATGCCGTACACCGACCGCCTCCGCGAGTTCGCCGAGTGGTATCGCCAGCTCTGGGCGGAGAGTCTCGGCAAGCGGGTCACTCGCGACGGGCGGGAAGTCCACAGCGGTCTCACCCCGGTCGCGGCGGTGGGCGCCACCGACCAGCACAGCCAGGTCCAGCTGTTCATGGAGGGGCCGTTCGACAAGGTCATCACCTTCGCGGTGGTCGAGCAGCCGGCGGATGATCTGGTGATCCCGGGTCCACCGACCGACGTCCCGGGCGTCCTGCCATTGCCCTCGGACCTCGCCTATCTGGCCGGTAAGTCGCTCGGCGGGCTGCTTCGGGCCGAGTACGAGGCCACGGCCGCCGCCCTGGCCCGCGCCGGCCGGATGAGCTGCACCTTGCGGCTGCCGGTGCTGGATGCCGCCACCTTCGGGGAAGCGATCATGTTCTTCCAGATCGCCACCGGCTATGCCGGGGTGTTCTATGGGATCGACCCGTTCGATCAGCCCGGCGTGGAGCTGGGGAAGCAGCTGACCTATGCCGCCATGGGACGGCCGGGATACCAGGCGGCGGCGCCGGCCGAGCCGGAGCACGACGTGGCCTGAGGCCCGCTCCGGAGGGCGCCAGTGGCGCTCCGGCGCGGGGTGGGGCAGCGTATCGCGGCGCCCGGCGATGGTTTGACCGACCTCGCCTGCCGTCCTACCTTTACCAACGCAAACCAGCGCCGGTTCGGCGGAGGTGGTTGCATGGCTGACGAAATTCAGCGGGCGATCGGGTTGTACGACGGGGCCGTCGTCCAGGTGCCCGGCGGCGTGACCGTACGGGACCCGGCCCGGCTCCGCTCTCCGGCCACCGACCGACTGGTCTGGCAGGCGGTCTTTGGCGAGGGCGAGGCGCGGGAAGCCGCCCGCTGGCTGCTCTGGGAGCTGGGCCAGGTGACGGGCGCCCGCCCGGCCTCGATCCAGGGGCTGTACGCGGCCCGCGGCCGGGGAGACGTCAGCGGCTTCACCGTCCCCGCCATCAACATCCGGATGATGGCCTACGACACCGCCCGGGCCGTGTTCCGCACCGCCCGGGCGGGACGGGCCGGCGCCATCCTGATCGAGATCGCCCGGTCCGAGATCGCCTACACCGACCAGCGTCCGGCGGAATACGTCGCCGTGCTGATCGGCGCCGCGCTCCGCGAAGGCTATGTGCTGCCGCTGTTCATCCAGGGCGATCACTGCCAGGTCAACCACAAGAAGTACCAGGCCGATCCCGAGGGCGAGGTCGGTGAGGTGAAGAAGCTGATCGCGGAGGAGGTCGGGGCAGGGTTCTACAACATCGATGTGGACACCTCGACCCTGGTGGATCTGTCGCACGACAGCCTTGAGGAGCAGCAGCGACTCAACTACGAGCGCGCCGCCGAAATCACGGCCTTCATCCGGTCACTGGAGCCCGAAGGGGTCACCGTGTCGGTCGGGGCCGAGATCGGCGAGGTCGGGATGAAGAACAGTACCGTCGAGGAGCTGCACGCCTTCATGCAGGGCTACAACCGGAGCCTGGCCGCGCTCGAGGCTGGCCTTGCCGGCATCAGCAAGATCTCGGTCCAGACCGGCACCTCGCACGGCGGCGTGGTGCTGCCCGACGGCTCGATCGCCGATGTCAAGCTCGATCTTCAGGCGCTGGCCGCCCTGTCCAAGGCCGCCCGCGAGCAGTATGGCCTGGCCGGAGCGGTCCAGCACGGGGCCAGCACCCTGCCGTCCAACGCCTTCGGCAACTTCCCCCGGATCGAGACCGCCGAGATCCATCTCGCCACCAACTTCCAGAACATTCTCTTCGACCATCCCAAGCTGCCGACCGACCTGCGGGACCGGGTCAGGCGCTGGCTGGATGAGAACGCCGCCGGCGAGCGGAAGGACGGCGACACGGACGAGCAGTTCTACTACAAGGCCCGGAAGAAGGCGATCGGACCGTTCAAGCGCGAGTTCTGGTCACTGGCCGAAGACGTCCGGGCGGCCATCGCCGCCGACCTCGAACGCACCTTCGCCTTCCTGTTCGAGCAGCTCAACGTGAACGGGACCGAGAAGGACATCAATCGCTTCGTCCAGGCGCCGATCCAGCACCACGCGGCGCTCAAGCCCGTGCTGGTGGCGGCCGAGGACGACCCCGACGCGGGGGAATAGGAGGAGCCATGGTGGGTCGCAAGCGGGGCCGTGAGGTGGTGTACGTCGAGCGGGGCGGGGACGCCTCCGCCAAGTGGCTGTTCTGGGGTGCCGTGCTCGGGGCCGGTCTGGCGCTGCTGTACGCGCCCCGCACCGGCGAGGAGACCCGTCGGGTGCTCCAGCGGAAGCTGTGGAAGCTGCGGGCGGTGACCGAAGAAAAGCTCGATGAGCTGGCCCAGCAGTTCTCCAGCGGGCGGGACGCGCTCGACGACCTGACCGACGACGACGAAGACGAGTTCGAGGAGCTCGGCAGCCGGCCGCCGCTCCGGGCGCGGCCGAGCGGCGGCGGCGGCTCGGCCCGGGAGGAGCTCGAGCGTCGGCTGGCCGAGTCGCGCGCCCGCCGCCGGGCCGCCGGGGACCTCGAGGAGCCGCTCGCCTGAAGCGAGTCCGCCCCGGCGGGTGGCACCGCACGCCCGCCGGGTTCCTCCGCCGTACCCTGCAGGCCGCCGACGAAAACAACATCCCGTTCCTGGCGAGCGCGCTCACCTTCGACGCGCTCCTGGCGGCGGTCCCCTTCGTGCTGCTCGTCCTGATCGGGCTGACCCACGCCGCGCAGGCCGTGGCCGGGGGGTCGACCGTCGATCCGACCGCGCTGTTCCACCGGTTTTTCCCGCCCCACCCCGCGGCGCCGGAGCGTGATCCCTTTGCCCTGGTGGAGCGGCTGCTGATCGGGGTGGCCCGCAACCGGGGCCAGATCTCGCTCTACGCGGTGCCGGCCTTCGTCTGGTTCAGCACCCGGCTGTTCGCCGGCGTCCGCACCTCGCTCAACGACATCTACGACGTGTCGGCCCGGCCGTCGCCGCCGCGGAACTTCCTGCTCAACTGGCTGGCGGGAAAGGTGCGCGACGTGGCCATGGTGCTGGCGACGGTGATCCTGTTCCTGGTCAACACCGGCATCTCCACCACGGCCGCCCTGGCCTGGGCCCGCGGCTCGGAGCGGGTAATTCCCCAGTTCAGTTTCCTCGTCTCCACCGTCGGCCGTCTGCTGGCCGAGGCGCTGGCGCTGGTCTTCTCGCTCTCGCTGTTCTACGTCACCTACCGCTATGCCTCGGTCCGCCGGCTCCCCTGGCGCACCGCGCTGCTGGCCGCCAGCTTCACTGCCGTGCTGTTCGAGGTCGCCAAACGGCTCTACGGCCTGTACCTGGTCCACTTCGCGTCGGTCGAAGGCGCCGTCGGTGATGCCAACATCGGGGCGGCGGTCCTGTTCATCCTCTGGGTCTACTATACCGCCATCGTGTTCCTGCTTGGCGGGGTGGTGGCCGAGACCTGGGAGCTGCGACGGATGCAGCACCGGCAGCGCCTCATCCTAGGCTGAATGGCCGGTCGCCAGCCGGCATGCCGGGCTTCGACGGGTGCGCCGGAGGGAACCCGGCGTGGCTGGTGGCCCGGCACCGGCGGCGTGGCCGGCGGCCCCGCACCGGCCGCGAGCGGGCGGCCCGGCTCCGCGGCGGGCATTGCGTTCGGTCCGTCAGCGAGTTCCCTCCAGGCTTCCCCACGGTTATATTGCTGATGCCTCAGGTCCGAAGGGCGCCGGCGCGTGAACCGCGTCAGGACCTCGCCGGTAGCAGCGCTAAGCGATGCCCGGTGTCGCTTCGGGGAGCCTGAGGCACTTTTCTTTCCCCTCCGCCTATGACCATCGCCCTAGCACGCCGCTACCGTCCCAAGCGTTTCGCCGACCTGCTGGTCCAGGACCACGTGGCCGCGGTCCTCCGCGGCGCCGTCGCCCGCGGGCGGGTGGGCCACGGCTATCTGCTGACCGGCCCCCGGGGGGTCGGCAAGACCACCGCGGCCCGGATTCTGGCGATGGCGCTCAACTGCCCCAACCGGGATCCGTCGGGCGACCCGTGCGGCGAGTGCGACAACTGCACCAGGGTCTGGAGCGGCGGCGCCAACCTCGACGTGGTCGAGATCGACGCCGCCAGCAACCGCGGAGTGGACGACGCCCGCGAGCTCCGCGAGCGGGCCATGTATGCCGCGTCGCGCGAGGGCCATTTCAAGGTCTACATCGTGGACGAGGCCCACATGTTGACCCGCGAGGCATGGAACGCGCTGCTCAAGGTCCTCGAGGAGCCCCCGCCCGGCGTGGTGTTCGTCTTCGCCACCACCGAGCCGCAGAAGATCGCGGCGGCCGCGGCGCCGGTGCTCTCGCGGCTGCAGCGGTTCGACTTCAGGCGGATCGGCCCGGCCGCCATCCGCGACCGCCTCCGGACGGTGCTCGACGCGGAGGGAATCGCGGGTGACGACGACGCCCTGACCCTGATCGCCCGTCACGCCGACGGCGGCATGCGCGACGCGCTCAGCGTGCTCGACCAGTGTCTCAGCTTCGGCGAGGGCGCCATCACCGCCGACCGCGTCCGCGAAGTGCTCGGCGTGGTGGGCGACGAGATCTACGCCGAGCTGCTGGGCCTGGTGGTCGAGCGGAGCCCCGCCGGGGTCTTCCCCTTGGTCGACCGGCTGGTGAACGCCGGCGCGGATCTGGCCGAGTTCATGGACGGGGCCGGTGAGACCTTGCGGGCGCTCCTCATGGTACAGCTGGGCAACCAGCCCGAAGGCCTGACGGAGCGGCTGCGCGAGGCGCTCGAGGCCCGGCGTGACGCGCTCGCCGCGGGCGATGTCCTCCGCATGCTCCGTCTCCTGGCCGACAACGAGACCGCCATCCGGCGGAGCGTCAACCCGCGCCTCATCGTGGAGACGCTGCTGCTCCGGTGGACCATGCTCGACCGGATGGTGGACCTGGCCCAGGTGCTCGCCACCGGCGGCCCTGGTCGGGGAACGCCCTCGGACCCAGGCTCGAGCGGTCCCACCGGTGGGCGCGCCGCGGGCCAAACCGCCCCGGGCGGCACCGGCGCCGGCCGGACTCGGAGTCAGTCGGAGCCCTCCAGACCGGTGCCGAGTGAGACCGGATCGGGCACCGCCGACGCAGGCGGGGCCAGCGCCGCCCCGGCCGCGTCGCGCCGGCCGGAGGCCGTGACCAGGCCGGTCCTGCCGGCCGCCGCGACCGGCGCCGGGATGGACGAAGGCGCCATGGGCGGTGGGCCGGGAACGCCATCGCTCGAGGCCGTTCGCGAGGCTTGGTCCGATCTGGTCGCCGAGGTCCGCGAGCGTAGCCGCTTCCTGGGCGAGGCTATGGCGGCGACTACCCCGAAGGAAATAGCTCTGCCTTGGCTCACCGTCGAGATGGCTGAGGCTAACCCGTTGTTCGCTGAGCGATTACAGCAGCAGGCTCGAGTGGTAGAGGAGGTCTTGCAGGAGGTGATGGGCGCTCCGGTCAGGCTCAGGGTGGTCGAGGCGGCTGCTGACGCTCCGTCCGTCCCGGCCACGCCGCGGCGGCTGACGGAGGCTGCCCTCAAGTCCGATCGGCTTAGGGCGTTCCGGGCCAAGGATCCCAGCCTCGATACCGCGGCCGATGCGTTAGATTTGGAGATCGTGGATTAGTTGCCCACGACTTCTTCGTCCCTTTACTTTGCCGACTTCATGGCCGGACTTCCGGAGAGCATGGCGGACCTTCAACAGCTCTTTCAGCTGGGCCAGCAGATGCAGGGCCGGCTCCAACAACTCCAGTCCGAGCTCGCCGAGCGCACCATCGAAACCACTGCGGGCGGCGGAATGGTGCGAGTCACGGCCGACGGCCGGGGCACCGTGCGGGCCGTGGTGATCGAGCCGGCGGTCTTCGCCGGCCGGGACGCCGAGTTCCTCAGCGATCTGGTGACGGCCGCGGTGGCCGAGGCCCAGCGCCGGGCGGCCGACCTCTTGCAGGCGGAGATGCGGAAGGTCCCCACCCTGCCGTTTGCCGCCGGCTGACGGTGAGCGCCATCGACACGCTGATCACCGAGCTGGCGCGGCTCCCGGGGATCGGGCGCAAGACCGCCCAGCGGCTCACCTTCCATCTGTTGCAGCAAGCTCCCGAACAGGCCGGACGCCTGGCGGCCGCGCTGGTGGCGGTGAGCGAGCGCGTCCGGCCGTGCGAGCAGTGCGGCAATGTCACGGAGGAGCAGCCCTGCCTGATCTGCCGCGATCCGCGGCGGGACCCGGCCCTGCTCTGCGTGGTCGAGGAGGCCTCGGCGGTGGCCGTGGTGGACCGGTCGACCGACTTCCGGGGGCTTTACCACGTCCTCGGCGGGCGGCTCTCGCCGCTGGACGGGATCGGGCCCGAATCGCTCCGGCTGGACCACTTGGTGGCCCGGGTGCGGGAGGGCGGTGTGCGTGAGGTCATCCTGGCCACCAACCCCTCCATGGAGGGCGAAGTGACGGCCACCTACATCCAGCAACTGCTGGCAGGTCAGGGCGTCCGGGTGACCCGGCTGGCCCGGGGACTGCCCATGGGCGGCGATCTGGAGTACGTGGACGGGGTCACTCTGGCGCACGCGCTGGTGGCGCGGCAGGACGTGTCGTGATGCGGTCGCGCGGGCTGCTCTTCGTCGGCGGACTGGTGGGCGGCGCGATCGGCGGCTGGATGCTGGCCCAGCGCCGCCTGGCCCTTCACCAGCGCGACCTGTTCAGCCCCCGGCCGCTTCGCCGGCTGGCCGCCCTGGGCTATCTGGCGGGGCAGTCGGGGGTGGACACCATCCGCCTGCTGCGGGACTACCTGGCATGGGAGCGGACCCCGGTGCTCCGCCGCCGGGCCGAGGCGATCCTTCGCGGGCTGGAAGCGGCCGTGGCATGAGGCGGCCCCGGTGAGCGGCGCCTCGAGCTGGTCCTTCGGGGAGGAGGACGCCCGGGCGATTCAGGGCATCCTCAACGGGTTCCTGGCCGAGTCGAACGCCCGGACGGCGCTGATCGTGGATCGGACCGGCCAGATGGTGGCCACGGTCGGCGAGACCCCCCAGTTCGACCCGACGGCGTTCGCCTCGCTCACCGCCGCCGACTTCAGCGCTAACGATCAGCTGGCCCGGATGCTGGGCGAGCCCGAGTTCGGGGCCCTGTTCCACCAGGGCGAGCGGGAGTCGATGTACCTGGCCGACGTGGCCCGGCGGGTGATCCTGGTGGTGCTGTTCGACAACCGCACCACGCTGGGGCTGGTGAAGCTGCGGGTGAAGTCGGCCGTGGGACAGCTGACCCGGGTGTTCACCGACATGTTCAATCGGGACGGCACCAGCGCGCCGGGTGTCGCGTCCGAGTTCCTGGGCGAGGCGGAAGACGAGATCGACAAACTCTTCGGGGCCTGAGGGAGACCGCCAGCATGTCGATGATCAACTACGCCTCCCGTGAGATCAACTGCAAGCTGGTGTATTACGGGCCCGGGCTGGGCGGCAAGACCACCAACCTCGAGTTCGTCTACAACAAGGTCGCGCCGGGCTCACGGGGCAAGATGATCAGCCTCGCCACCGAGACCGAGCGGACCCTGTTCTTCGATTTCCTGCCGGTCGACCTCGGCACCATCCGCGGCTTCAAGGTCAAGTTCCACCTCTACACCGTGCCGGGACAGGTGTACTACAACGCCTCCCGCAAGCTGATCCTCAAGGGGGTCGACGGCGTGGTGTTCGTGGCCGACAGCCAGATCGAGCGGATGGACGCCAACATCGAGGCGATGCAGAACCTGTACGAGAACATGGCGCAGCACGGCTACGACCTGACCAGGATTCCCTTCGCCATTCAGTACAACAAGCGCGACCTGCCCAACGCGGCGCCGGTTCAAGAGCTTCAGGGGTCGCTCAACCCGGGCTGGCCGGTCGAGGATCCGGTCAAGCGGCGGCTGACGCCCGATCCCAACCGGGAGGGGGAGTACCTGGTGAGCGAGCAGGATGGCCAGTGGATCGAGCGGGCGCCGTACTTCGAGGCGGTGGCGCTGACCGGCGAAGGCGTGTTCGACACGCTCAAGGCGATCAGCAAGAGCGTCGTCAAGACCCTGGGGTAGGTGCGGGCATGTGGACCCTCCCCAACATCATCACCCTGGTCCGGATCGCCTTCACCCCGGTGATCGCGCTGCTGCCGTTCATCGAGGGCTACTGGCCCAAGCTGGTGGCCTTCGTGATCTTCCTCGCCGCCGCGATCAGCGACGTCTGGGACGGCCACCTGGCCCGGACCCGGAACCAGGTCACCGATTTCGGCAAACAGCTCGACCCCATCGCCGACAAGCTGCTGCTGTTCGCCACCCTGATCCCGATCTACTGGATCTCGCGCGCTCGCCACGACCTGTACGACATTCCCATCTGGGGCAGCATCCCCCTCTGGGTCTGTCTGCTCCTGATCGGACGCGAGGTGGCGATGACCGCGTTCCGGGTCTGGGCCAGCCGCCGGGGCGTGGTGATCGCCGCCGCCGGGGCGGGCAAGCTCAAGACCACCATCCAGAACGTCTTCATCGGCGCCATCATTCTCTGGTTCGCCTTCCGCGACGCCCGCAAGCCGATGGGCTGGGAGCACAGCCGTTACGCCGACTACTGGAACCAGTTCCACGGCGGCTTCGTGGCGGTGACCCTGGCCGTGGCCACCCTGCTAACCGTCTATTCCTTCGTGCTCTACATCTACCGGAACCGCGCGCTGTTCTCCCAGCGGCATCCGTGACCCGGCTAAGGGCCGGCCGTCCCCCGCCCACATGAACATCGAGCTGCTCACCATCGGATCCGAGCTCCTGCTCGGCTTCACCGTCGACACTAACGGAGCCGAGCTGGCCCGCGCCCTGTCCGCCGTGGGGGTGCAGGTCGTCCGTCGCACCAGCGTGGGCGACGACAGTGAGGCGATCCGGCGCGCCGTGCTCGAGGCACTGGGCCGGACCGGCGCCGTGCTCACGACGGGCGGGCTGGGTCCCACCCGCGACGACGTCAGCAAGGTCGTCGTGGCGGAGCTGTTCGGTGCGCCGCTCGAGTTCGACGAGGCGGTGTGGCAGGCCCTGGTCGAGCGGTTCGCCCGGATGGGGCGCACGCCGCCCGCCAGCAACCGGAGTCAGGCCCAGGTGCCCCGCGGGGCCACCGTGCTGCCCAATCGGTGGGGAACCGCTCCCGGACTCTGGCTCGAGGGTCCACCCGGGCTGGCGATCATGCTGCCTGGTGTGCCGGGCGAGATGCGCAAGCTGATGGAACACGAGGTCGTGCCGCGGCTGGCCGCGCGGTCCGACGGCGCGGTGATCCGGTCGCGCCTGGTCCGGACCACCGGCATCCCCGAGTCCACGCTCGCCGAGCGCCTGGGCGAGATCGAGCAGGCCATCGCACCCTTGTCCCTGGCGTACCTGCCGGGCTACGAGGGGGTGGACCTCCGGGTCAGCGCGTGGCGCCTGCCGGCCGCGGAGGCCGACGCCCGGCTGGCCGCGGCGACGGCGCTGCTTCGCCAGCGTGCCGGCCAGTACGCCTACGGCGAAGGCGACGACGATCTGGCCGCCCTGGTGCTCGAGAGCGCCCGGGCCCGGCGGCTCAGTCTGGGAACCGCGGAGTCGTGCACCGGCGGGTTGGTGGCTGCCCGCCTGACCGAAATCCCGGGCAGCTCGGATGTGTTCATTGGCGCCGTGGTCTGCTATGCCAATGCCCTGAAGACCAGCCTGCTCGAGGTCGACCCTGAGCTGATCGCCGCCGACGGGGCGGTGAGCGAGTCGGTGGCCCGGGCCATGGCCCGCGGGGCGTGCCGGCGGCTGGGCGTCGACGTGGCGGTGGCGGTGACCGGGATCGCCGGGCCGGCCGGCGGCACGGCGTCCAAGCCGGTCGGCACGGTATGGCTGGCGCTGGCCCAGGGCGACGAGGTCGAGGCCCGCCGCCTGCAGATCCCCGGCGACCGGCACAACGTCCGGGTCCGATCGGCCCAGGCGGCGCTCCAGCTGCTCTGGCGGCGGCTGGCCCAAAGCCCGGCCTGAGGTGCCACCGCTGAGTATTATCTTTCCGGTTGACTTTCTCCGTCAGAGGTTTGCAAAGTGGCTGACAAGCGCAGGTTTAGCGGAGAGTACGCCGACGACGTCGAGCGACTCCATACCTCCGGGGGCATGGCCGATGCCGCGTCGCGGTCGGGTCAGAGCGCCGACGGCGCCGATCTGGCATCGACCGACATGTCCCAGGATCCCTCGTCCCGGCGCGAGGACAGCCAGGCCGGCTTCGGCGGGCACCCCGGCGTCAGTGGGCTGCCGGTCGAGCCCAGCGCCGAGGCGATCCGCCGGCTCGAGACCCAGCTCGACGAGGCACGTGACCGCCACCTCCGGCTGGCCGCCGAGTACGACAACTATCGGAAGCGGGCCACCCGTGAGCGCACGGAGCTGGGCGACCGGTCCCAGGCCGCCCTGGTGGTCCGCCTGCTCGAGGTGCTCGACGATATGGACCGGCTGGCGGCGGACGGCTCCGCCGCGACCGGCGACCAGCTTCGCCAGGCGGTGGACCTGGTCGATAAGAAGCTCCGCAAGGAGCTGCAAGCGGCCGGCCTGGAGCGGATCGATCCGGTAGGCCAGCCGTTCGACCCCAGCCACCACGAGGCAGTGGCGACCATTCCGCCTCCGTCCGCCGCCCAGGATCACCAGGTGAGCGCCACCTTCCAGGCGGGCTACCGGTTCAGGGGTGTCCTGGTACGGCCCGCCCGGGTCCAGGTCTACGCCGAGCAAGGTCAGGCCTGAGCGTGGCCGCGAAGGACTTCTACCAGGTCCTCGGGGTATCGGATTCGGCCGGCCAGGACGAGATCAAGAAAGCCTATCGTCGCCTGGCCAAGCAGTACCATCCCGACGCCAACCCCAACAACGCCGCCGCCGCCGAGCGCTTCAAGGAGATCTCGGAGGCGCACAGCGTGCTGTCCGACGCCGAGAAGCGGAAGCAATACGACCAGATGCGCCGGCTGGGGGCGTTCGACGGCGGGCCCGCTCGGGGCCCGCGTCCCGGCGGCACCAGGCGGGGGCCCCCGTCCGGCGGTGGGCCCGAGGTTAACGCCGAAGGCTTCGAATTCGGCGACTTCGGTGGCCTGGGCGATATCTTCTCGTCCATCTTCGGCCGGGGCGGCCGGCAGGAGGAGCCGCGCGCGGCCGAGGCGCTCGAGACCCTGGTCGAGGTGCCGTTCCGCATCGCGGCCCTGGGCGGGAAGGTCACCGTTGCGCTGCAGGTGACGGAAGGCTGCCCCACCTGCTCGGGCTCGGGCGGCGCGCCCGGCGCCACCTGGTCCACCTGCCCTGAGTGCAACGGCCGGGGCACGATCTCGTTCGGCCAGGGTGGGTTCGCGGTCAATCGGCCGTGTCCGCAATGCCGTGGCCGCGGCCGAATCCCGTCACAGCCCTGCCCGACCTGCCGCGGCGCCGGCGAGGTCCGGACCGAGCGTCATGTCGCCATCACGGTGCCGCCCGGGACGGAGAGCGGCACGCGGGTGCGGATGCGGGGCCAGGGCCAGGCGCCCCGGGCGGGTGCCCCGGCCGGCGACCTGCTGGTCACGTTCCAGGTTCAGCCCGACCGGTTCTTCCACCGGGAAGGGCTCGACATCGTGTGCGAGGTCCCGCTCAACCTGGCGCAGGCGGCCCTGGGCACCAGGCTCCGGGTCCGCACGCTCGACGGCAAGAAGGTCATGTTGCGCATTCCGGGCGGCACCCAGCCGGGGCGGCGGTTCCGGATCAAGGGGCAGGGGATCGAGAAGAATGGCGCCAAGGGCGACCAGCTGGTCCAGGTCCAGGTCACGGTACCCGATCAGCTCACGCCGGAGCAGCAGGACCTGCTGAAGCAGTTCGCCCAGTCGGCCGGCCTGCCCTACTAGGTCAGCGTCCCGCGGCTAGCGCCCGGCTTCGATCAGCACGCGGTGGGTCGCCCGCTCGGACTCCGGTCCGGGCGGGCGTCGCTGCTGGTAGCTCCCATCGGCCTGGAGCTCCCAGGCCTGACGGTTGTCCTCCCACATCAGCAGCAGGAGGTCGCGGAGCCGCTGCCGGTCGCCCGGCTGGTCGATCGGCGTCACCGCCTCAATCCGGCGGTCCAGATTCCGCGGCATCCAGTCGGCGGAGCCGATGTAGACCTCCTCGTTGCCGCCGTTGAGGAAGTAGAACGCCCGGGAGTGCTCCAGGAAGCGCCCGACGATGCTGATCACCCGGATCGAGTCACTCACGCCGGGCAGGCCCGGCCGGAGACAGCAGATACCGCGCACGATCAGGTCGATCGGCACGCCCGCCCCCGAGGCCTCGTACAGCGCGGCGATCAGCTCGGGATCCACCAGGGCGTTCATCTTGGCCACGATCCGGGCGGGCGCGCCGGCCCGGCGATGGGCGATCTCCCGCCGGATCATCGCCAGGAACCGGTCGCGCATGCCCCGCGGGGCGACGATCAGCTCCCGGTACCCCACCGGCGAGGCGAAGCCGGTCAGCACGTTGAACAGGTCGGTCAGGTCCGCTCCCAGCGCGGGCCGGGCGCTCAGCAGCCCGAAGTCGGTGTACAGCCGGGCGGTCTTGGGGTTGTAGTTGCCGGTCCCGATGTGGACGTACCGCCGGATGGTATCGCCTTCCCGCCGGACGACCAGCATCACCTTGGCGTGGGTCTTGAGGCCGGCCACGCCGTAGCTCACGTGGACGCCCACATCCTCCAGCCGCTGGGCCCAGATGATGTTGTTCTCCTCGTCGAACCGCGCCTGCAGCTCGATTAGGACCGCCACCTGCTTCCCCCGCTCGGCCGCCTGGACCAGCATCCGGGCGATGCTGGAGTCGCCGCCCGTGCGGTAGAGCGTCAGCTTGATGGCCAGCACATCGGGATCCTCCGCCGCGGTCTGAATGAAGCGCTCGACCGAGGTCTGGAAGCTCTCGTAGGGATGGTGCAGCAGGATGTCGCCCTCGCGGATCACGTCGAACACGTTGCGCGAGGCGGCCAGCCGGGTCGGCGTCACCGGGTGAAAGACCGGATCGCGCAGGGCGGGCAGCTCGAGCGAGGCCAGCGTGATCAGGTCGGCCGTGTCCATCAGGCCCGCGATCTCGTAGAGGTCGCCGGTCGTGAGCGGCTGGCTCGGGGGGTCCTGCTGCTCGCTGAACTCCATCAGCAGCAGCTCGCGGAGCGACGCCGGCATCGACGCATGCACCTCGATCCGCACCACCTCGGCGAACCGGCGGTTGCGCACTTCTTCCTGGATCAGGCTCAGCAGGTCCTCGGCTTCGTCGCCGTGGTCGATCTGGAGGTCGGTGTTGCGGGTGATCCGGAAGGTGTACCACCCGAGAATCTCCACGCCCGGGAACAGGGCCTCGAGATTGCTCCCGATCACTTCCTCCAGGGGAACGAAGTGGTGGCTGGTGGGCAGGGGAATCCAGCGGGGCAGGATCTTGGGCACCTTTACCCGAGCGAAGCGCTCCTCCCCGTCGGCGCCCCGGAGCGCCACCGCCAGCGAAAGGCTGAGATTGGAGATGTAGGGGAACGGATGCCCCGGATCCACGGCCAGCGGAGTCAGCACCGGGAACACGTTGGCCTGGAAGTACCCGTCGACGTACTGCCGCTCGGCCGGGGTGAGATCGTTGATTCGCTGGTGCAGGACCATGCCCTCCGCGGCCAGCGCCGGAAGCACATCCTGGATCAGGCAATGACGGTGCTGCCGGACCTGCTGTCGCACGGCGGCGGAGATGGCGGACAGCTGATCTTCCGGCGTCATCCCGTCGGCGGTCCGTTCCACGATGCCGGCCGCGGCCTGCTGCTTGAGGCCGGCCACCCGGACCTGGAAGAACTCGTCGAGATTGCTGCTGTAGATGGCGAGGAACTTGAGCCGCTCGAGCAGCGGGGTGCGCCGGTCGAGTGCCTCGTGCAGTACCCGGCCGTTGAACTGGAGCCAGGACAGCTCGCGGTTCAGGTAGAGCGACGGATCCCGCAGGTCGACCAGCGGCGGGGTACTGGTGGATTCGAGGGTATGGGTCACGCCGGAATGTACGCCTTGCGGCGGGGCGGGGGAACGGAATGTAACGACCGGGTCACGCGGACCCGATCCGGGGCCTCAGTGCTTGGGCGAGGGCAGCACCAGCGAGAGCATCAGGCTGACCACCCCTACCACCAGCCCGCCCCAGAAGGCCGGCCAAAATCCCGCGACCACGAAGCCGAGGTTCCATCGCACGGAAAGCCAGCCGGTGACCAGCAGCATCAGGGCGTTGATGACCAGGGTGAACAGGCCCAGCGTGACCACGATCAGCGGGCAGGTGAGCACGGTGAGGATCGGCCGGAGCAGGCTGTTGACGAGGCCGAAGACCGCCGCGACCAGGACCAGCTGGACCAACCCCCCGGTGAAGTGGAGGCCGGGCACGAACTGGGCCGCCACCCAGAGGGCCACGGCGTTCGACAGCCAGTGGAGCAGGAGTGGTCGCATCTCAGGCCGCGCGATCGATGATGCCACCGCCCAGTACCCGGCCCTCGCCATCGTACAGCACGCCACTCTGGCCCGGCGCAATGGCCCGGACCGGGGTGCCGAGGACCAGCTCCAGCGGGTCTCCGCCGGCGACCACGGTGGCGGGCACGGCCGGCGCCCGGTAGCGGACCTGGACCCGGCATTCCTCGCCCGGCCGGAGCGGCTCTGCCAGCCAGTTGAGCTCCTCGAGCCGCAGCCGGTGACCGGCCAGCTGGTCGGCCGTCCCGACCACTACCTCGCGTCGCTCGGGCCGGATGGCCACCACGTAGCGGGCGTCGGTGAAGCCCCCGGGAAGGCCGCGCCGCTGGCCCACCGTGTAGCGGGCGAAGCCGCGATGCTGCCCGATCACCTCGCCGGCGGTCGTGACGAACGGCCCGGGCGCCAGGGCAGGGGCGTCGGCCGGCAGGTGCCGCTCCAGCACTCCGACGTAGTCGTCGTCGGGGACGAAGCAGATCTCGACCGACTCGGGCTTGTCCGCCGTGGCCAGACCGAGCTGGCGGGCCAGCGCCCGGGTCTCCGCCTTGGTCATGGCCCCGACCGGTGTGAGCATCCGGGCCACCACCGCCCGGTCGATCCCCCAGAGGAAGTAGCTCTGGTCCTTCCGCCCGTCGCGGCCACGGTAGAGCGCCCCGTCCCGGGCCACGGCATAGTGTCCGGTCGCGATGTAGCGGCAGTCGAGCGCGTCGGCGTGGGCCAGCAGGTCACGGAACTTGGTGAACGAGTTGCAGCGCACGCAGGGGATCGGCGTCCGGCCGCGGCTGTACTCGGCCACGAAGTTCTGGATCACGTGGAGATCGAAGCGGTCCTCGAGATTGAGGACGTAGTGGGGAATCCCCAGCCGGTGGGCCACATCGCGGGCGTCGTTGATCGAATCAAGCGAGCAGCAGGGCCGGTCGGGCACGTCCTCGCCGTAGCAGAACAGCTTCATGGTGGCGCCCACCACCTCGAAGCCCTGTTCGACCAGGCGGGCGGCGGCGACCGAGCTGTCCACACCGCCGGACATGGCCACGAGCACCCGCTCGCCGGCAGCCCGGTCAGCCACGGCCCAGCGCCCCGGCCAGCTTCCGGACCTTGGCCACGGCCCCCGGCATGACCTCCGCCACCCGGTCCACGTCCTCGGCGGTGCTCTCGTGCCCGAGGCTGAACCGGACGGTGGCCAGCGCCAGCTCGCGGGGCAGGCCCATCGCGACCAGCACGTGCGACGGCTCCACGGCGCCGGTGGAGCAGGCCGACCCGCCCGAGGCGGCCACGCCGGCCAGGTCGAGGTGCATCAGCAGCGCCTCGCTCTCGGCCCCGGGCACGGCGAGGCTGAGCAGGTGGGGCGCTCGGTCGGAACCCTCAGCGTTGATCACCATGTCGGGCAGCTCGGCCCGCAGCCGGTCCGCCAGTCGATCGCGCAGAGCCGTCAGGCGGTCGTGCTCCGCGGCCTGCTCCGCCGCCGCCAGCCGCGCCGCCCGGCCCAGGGCGACGGCGCCCGCCACGTTCTCGGTGCCCGGCCGGATACCGTACTGCTGGCCGCCACCGTGGATGATCGCCTCGATCGCCTTCCGGTCGCGTACGATCAGGGCCCCGATCCCCTTGGGCGCACCGATCTTGTGGCCCGAGATCGTGATCAGGGTGCAGGGTACCTCGGCCAGACTGACGGGCAGCTTGCCGAAGGCCTGGACCGCATCGGTATGAAAGGCGACGCCGGCATCGTGGCAGCGGCCGGCGATCTGGGCCACCGGCTGCACTACGCCCACCTCGTTGTTGACCCACATGACCGACACCACCGCCGGGCGGCCGGCCAGGGCCTCGTCCAGCGCGTCCAGCTCGACCCGGCCGCCCCGATCGACCGGGAGGAGGACCTCGCGGCCCCCCAGATGACAGACGGCGTGGGCCGCGGCCAGGATCGCCTTGTGCTCGATGGCGCTCACCACCGCGCACATGGCGCTGCCCCGGTCGCGGGCGGCCAGGGCGGCGCCGACGATGCCCAGGTTGTCGGCCTCGGTGCCGCCGGAGGTGAAGATGACCTGGTTGGGCTCGGCGCCCACCGCTTCAGCGACTTCGCGGCGGGCCTGCTCCAGGCCGGCTCTGGCCGCCCGGCCGAACCGGTGCGCGCTCGACGGGTTACCGAAGGCCTGCGCCGTCAGGTACGGCAGCATGGCCTCCAGGACCTCGGGGCGGACCGGGGTCGTCGCGGCGTGGTCGAGGTAGACGGGCGGGCGGCTCACGGGAAGGAAAATACCCGTCCGCTACATGCTTTGCACGGCCAGGCCGACGACATCGTCCACCGCCATGGTCTCGTGGGTGTAGAACGGCTCGCCATACCGGGTCCGGATCAGCGAGCCGTAATGGGCGCTCTGGGTCTCCACCAGGGAGTAGAGGTCCTGGCCGGTCGGAAAGATCTCGCCGGCCGCCTTGGCCCCGTCGAACTGGCTGGCGTAGCAGCGGATCGCGGCCATCTTGCGCTCGAACTGGGGCGAGATGTCCACCACGAAGGTGGGCTTGAGGGGATCCTCGCGATACGACAGGGCGTACAGCAGCTTGAACGGGCGATGGGGGTCCCCGGCGGCGTCGTACCGGGCCAGCCCGGCCAGGAAGCAGGCATCCCGGCCCAGCTCGCTGGCCACCCGGTGGTCGGGATGGCGCCCGACCGGAAACGGCAGAATCACCACCCGGGGCGCGAAGTGGCGGATGTGCTCCACCACGATCCGCCGGGTGGCGTCGTCGTTCCGGAGGTGGGCGTCGGGCAGGCCCGCGTTGCGCCGCTCGGCCAGCCCGAGGATGGCGGCCGCCTGCTCGGCCTCGCGGGCCCGGAGCTCGGCGGTGCCGCGGGTGCCGGTCTCGCCCGCCGTCAGGTCCAGCACGCCCGTCCGGCGGCCGCCATCGGCGGCCCGGAGCAGGGTACCGGCGCAGGTGAGCTCGACATCGTCCCGGTGCGCGGCGATGGCCAGAAGGTCCACGGACATGGGGGTCTCCGCCAGATGAGGTCCACCGTCACTCGTGCCGCAGGGCCTCCACCGGGTCCATCCGGGCGGCCCGGTTGGCCGGTACCAGTCCGAACACCAGCCCGATGGCGATGCTGACCGCGCAGGCGAGGCCGGCGCTCCAGAGCGGCACCCCGGACCGGAGGTCGAGTGCCGCCTTCATCAGCTCGCCCGCTCCCAGCCCGACCACGATGCCGAGCAGGCCGCCGACGAAGGTGAGGGTAGCCGCCTCGACCAGGAACTGCCACAGGATCTCGCGCCGGGTGGCGCCCAGCGCCTTGCGCAGCCCGATCTCGCGGGTCCGGTCGGTCACCGACACCATCATGATGGCCATCACGCCGATGCCGCCGACCAGCAGCGCCACGCTCGACAGCGACACCATCGCCAGGAAGAAGTAGGTGGTGAACTTCCCGACCACGTCGAGGATCTGGTCCTGGGTGATCAGGTCGAAGCTGTTCGGCTGCCCCGGCCGCAGGCTGCGCACCCGGCGGAGGGCTACCGTCGCCAGGTCGCGGACCCGCTCGGGATCCTCCCCTGCCCGCGGCCGGACCGCGATGAACAGGCTGTTGGTCTCGTCGTAGCGAAAGTTCCGCCGGGCGGTCTCGAAGGGGATGACCCCGCCGACCTCCTGGCCCGGCGGCTCGAAGATGTTGTCCGGCTTCTGGAACACCCCCACCACGCGCACCGCCGTCGCGCCCACCCGGACGTAGCGCCCCAAAGGGTCGACCCGGCCGAACAACCGCTCGGCCACGTCGGTCTCGATGACCATGACGGCGTCCCCGCTCAGCTCCCCCCGGGTGAAGAACCGGCCCCGGAGCAGGGTCCCGCCCTGGATGTCCATGTAGTGGTCATCGGCGCCGAAGACGGTGATCGTCTGGGTCCGGTTCCCCTGGTATTCCATCCGCTGGAACAGCTGGACCCACATCCCCGCGTAGGTGACCTCGGCCAGCGCCCCGATCGCCGCCGCGTCGGCCGAGCTTACCACCGGCCGGATGCGGACCTCGTAAGGCAGCCGGTCCGGGTTGAGCGGCGATTGAGAGAAGAACCGGATGACGTAGAAGACCGACGGCCCGGCGGTCTCGATGGCGTTGAAGATCTGGGTCCGGATGCCCTGCACCATGGAGGCGATGGCCATCACGGTGGTCACCCCGATGACTACGCCGAGGATGGTGAGCGCGGACCGGAGCTTGTTGGCCCGGAGGGCATCGAACGCGATGCCGACGCCCTCTCCCACATTGCGGATGCCGAGCCGGCCGAGCACGGAAAGGCTACTCGGCCCGGAGCGCGGTGATCGGGTCGAGCCGGGCCGCCCGGGCGGCGGGGAACACGCCGAACACCAACCCGGCGCTCCCCCCCAGGGCCAGGGCGACGGCGACCGACCAGAGCGTGATCCGGGCAGGCAGCGGCGTCCAGGTGGAGACGGCCAGGGCCAGTCCCCAGCCCGCCAGCACGCCCTGCAATCCACCCAGGCTCGACAGCACGATGGCCTCGATCAGGAACTGGCGGCGGATATCCGCCCGCCGGGCGCCCAACGACTTGCGCAGGCCGATCTCCCGGGTCCGCTCGGTCACGCTCATCAGCATGATGTTCATGATCACGATGCCGCCGACCACGATGCCGACGCAGACCACCGCCGGGATGGCGGTGAACAGGACCCGGGTGAGCCGGCGCCAGAATGCGACCAGGGCGTCGGCCTTGTCCACCGTGAAATCGTCGGGCTGCCCCGGCCGGAGCCGGTGGGCGATCCGCATCGCTTCCTGGGCCCGGGCCATGGCGGGCTCCACGGCTTCCGCCGAGGCCAGCTTGACCGAGACGACCGTGGTCTTCCGCCGGCCGTAGAAGGATTCGAACGTGGGCAGGGGGAGCAGGAGGAAGGCGTCGAACGACTGCCCCAGCACCCGGCCCTTCTTCATGATCACCCCGATGACCTGGACCTCGCGGCCCGAGACCCGGACCTTCTTGCCCACCGCGGCGGCCGGCCGGTCGAACAGCTTCTCCGCCACCTCGTAACCCAGGAGGGTCACCGGGCGCCGCTCCCGGATGTCCGGATCCGTCAGGGGTACCCCGGCGAGCATCTGGTAATCCTGGACGATCTGATAGGGCGGCGTCACGCCGAAGATCAGCACGTTGCCGACCGTCCGGTCCCGATGGGAAATGTCGCTGATCGGGGTGGGCCAGCCCGACTGGAGCGCGACCGCTTGCGCCTCCGGCAGCGCCCGGCGCACGGCCTCGGCATCCTCCGCCGAAATCAGGGGGCGCTTGGCGATGGCCCGAACCTGCTCGTCATCCATCAGGCCGACCGAGATGGGCGACCGCCGCACCTGGAAGGCGTTGGTGCCGATCATGGCCCCGGTCAGGTTCTCCTTGACGTAGGCGTTCATGCCCTGAATCACGGCCACGACCACGACCAGGAATCCCACCGACACGATGATGCCGAGGAGGGTGAAGAACGAGCGAAGCTTGGCGCTCCAGATGGCCTGGAGTGCGAGGCGGAGCGCTTCGGTGAACGGCATCCGGGAAAGATACGCCGGGCGGGATCGGGGTGGGGCCGGAGCACCGGCGCCGGCGCCCCCGGGCCTGCTACTCGTACCGGAGGGCCTCCACCGGATCGAGCCGGCTGGCCTTGCTGGCGGGATAGAGTCCGAACAGCACACCCGTGAGGATGGAGGCGATCACCGCGGCGATCACCGAGGCCAGCGGGACCGTCGCCGGGATGGGCGACCAGGTCCGGATCCCCCACGCGGTCGCCGACCCCAGCGCCATGCCGATGAGGCAGCCGATCAGGGTCAACGTCGCCGCCTCGACTAGGAACTGGAACATGATTTCGTTGCGAGTGGCCCCGAGTGCCTTGCGCACGCCGATCTCCCGGGTCCGCTCGGTCACCGAGATCATCATGATGGCCACCACGCCCACGCCCCCCACCATGAGGGCGACGCTCGACAGGGCGATCATGACCACGAAGAAGCCGGCGGTGACCTTGTTGAACGCTTCCAGCACCCGATCCTGGGTGACGATGGCGAAATTGTTGGCCTCGCCCGGGCGGAGCCCGCGGGCCGTGCGGAGGGCGGCGGTCACCTCGTCCTGGGCCTCGGCGGTGGTGGCCGTGGCGGTGGGGACGACCGCGATCTCCATCCAGCCGCGCTCGTAGTCCGCCACCTTGACGAAGGCGGTGTGGGGAATCGCCAGGCGCGGGTCGTCGGCATTGCTGAACAGCGAGGCGGCCTCGGCGTGAATCCCGATGACGGTGAAGGGAATACCGTAGATCTTGAGGGTCTTTCCCAGGGGGTCGCGGCCGGGAAAGAGCGACTGGGCCAGCTTGTCGTTGATCACGGCGACCCGGGCGCCGGCGGCGTATTCGACCGGCGTGAAGCTCCGGCCCTGGATGATGTCGCCGCCATTGACCTGGAGATAGGTCGGGCTGAACCCGGCCACCGCCACGCTCGAGAGGTTGGTGCCGTCGGCGCCGACCGGTCCCCGGGCGTACTCGCCGATGTTGACGTCCCGCACCGCCGGCAGCGCCCGGATCAGCTCGGCCTCGCCGGCGGTGATCCACGGCATTCTGCGCCAGGGCGACAGCTCGTCGGACCCGTCCGAGACGGTAATCCCGCCGTCGAAGTACCGCTGGACGTAGAAGGTCTTGGGTCCGGCCGACTCGAGGATCGCGGTGATGCTCCGGTTGATCCCGGTGATGGCCGACCCCATGGCGATGACCACGGTGACGCCAATGGCAACGCCCAGGATGGTCAGCGCTGCCCTGACTTTGTTGGACCGGACCGAGTCAAGGGCGATGACGACCCCCTCGGTCATCCGGCTCAGCAAGGTCCCCCGCCCGGCGGTGCTCATTCGGCCCGCAGCGCGACGATGGGATCGAGCCGCGAGGCCCGGCTGGCCGGGTAGACGCCGGCGGCGACGCCGACCGTCACCCCCAGTGCGATCCCGACCGCCACCGACCAGGGGGCCACCGCGGCCGGCAGCGGGGTCAGCGCCTTGACCACGAACGCCAGGGCCAGCCCGAGTCCGATCCCGAGCAGGGCCCCGGCCGCGCTCAGCGTAGCCGACTCCACCACGAACTGGGCCAGGATGTCGCGTCGCCGCGCACCCAGCGCCTTGCGGATGCCGATCTCCCGGGTCCGCTCGCTCACGGCCATCAGCATGATGTTCATGATCACGATGCCGCCCACCACCAGCGAGATGGCCACCAGCCCGGGCAGCGCCAGGAACAGGATCTTGGAGATCTTCTGCCACGTTCCCAGCGCGCCTTCCGCGGTCTGAAAATCGAAATTGTTCGCCTGCCACGGCTTGAGCGCGCGACGGCTGCGCATCAGCGCCTCCGCTTCGGCCATGGCGCCGCGCATCTGGTCGGGGTCACCGGTCCGGACGATCAGGGCGTCCAGGATGTTGATCGGGCAGATGAGGCGCCGTCCCTGCGCGCTGAACGGCATGATGGCGAACTTGTCGAGCGAAAGACCGAACAGGGTGCCCTGCTTGGCCACCACGCCGATGATGCGGTAGGGCAGCCCCCCGATCTGAACCGTCTTGCCGACCGCGTCCACCTGCGGCAGCAGCTTCTCCGCCAGCTCGGACCCGATCACCAGGACCGGCTGGGCGGTCTGGACCTCCTGGGCGGTGAAGGCCCGCCCCGCGGTGATCTCGTAGTTCCGGATGCTGAAGTAGTCGGCCTCGGTCCCCACCAGGTCGATGTCCTTGGCCACCTTGCCCTGGTAGTGGACCGACACCCGGTCGGAGCAGAACTTGGCGAAGGTCGCGGGCGTGGTGATCCGGGCTCGGACGTAGTCGGCATCGGCGTAGCTGATCCGGGGCCGGCGGCGCCACTCGAGCCAGGTCGAGTCCGTCACCTCGCCGGTCACGATCCCGGGCCGCTGCCGGAGCTCGAAGGTGTTGGCCCCGATCAGGGTGTTGGCGAACCGGTCAACCATGTAGCGGTTCATGCCCTGGACGATCGACACCACCGCGATCAGGAAGGTCACCCCGATCAGCACCCCGATCAGCGAGAAGAAGCTCTTGAGCTTCTGCGCCCGGATGGTCCGTAACGCCATCCGCACCGCCTCGAGGACGCGCATGCTAGGCGGCGGCGCCCCGGGTCAGCCGGTCGCTTTCGACTCGCCCGTCGCGGAGCACCACCACCCGCTCCGCGTGGGCCGCGATATCGGCCTCGTGCGTCACCATGATGACGGTCTGCCCCGCGGCATGCAGGTCGGCGAACACCCGCATGATCTCCTCGCTGGTGACGCTGTCGAGGTTGCCGGTCGGCTCGTCGGCCAGCAGGATGGAGGGCGTATTGACCAGCGCCCGGGCGATGGCCACCCGCTGCCGCTGGCCGCCCGACAATTCGTTCGGCCGGTGGTCCATCCGGTGCTCGAGGCCGACCCGGGCGAGCGCGGCGGCGGCCCGCTCCCGCCTTTCTCTGGCCCGGAGGCCGGCATAGACCAGCGGCAGCTCCACGTTGTGCAGGGCCGTGGCGTGGGGCAGCAGGTTGAAGGTCTGGAACACGAAGCCGATCTCGCGGTTCCGCACCCGGGCCAGGGCGTCGTCCGTCAGCCGCGACACCTCTTCGCCGTTGAGCCAGTACTCGCCGCCCGACGGGGTGTCGAGGCAGCCGAGCAGGTTCATCATGGTCGATTTGCCCGAGCCGGACGGGCCCATGATGGCGACGTACTCGTTCCGCCGGATATCCAGGGTGACGCCGCGGAGCGCCAAGATCCGCTCCTCGCCCATCTGATACTCCCGGGTCAGCTCCCGGATCCGGATCACCTCGCTCATGTCTCGGTGTCCTTCTTGGCCTTGGTGGTGTCGGCCTGGCTCACCCGGCCCCCGTCCTTGAGGTCGCGGATGGCCTGGAAGGTGCCGGCCACGATGGTCTCGCCCTCGCGCAGGCCGCTGACCACCTCGAAGTACTCGTCCCCGGCAATCCCGACCTTCACCGGCCGGAAAGTGGCCAGATTGTTCCGGACCACGAACACCCCCTCGGCCTCCTTGCCCAGCCGCTTGAGCTTGGTGGTGTCCACGTTGGGGTTCTCGCTGGGTACCCGCTCGTGGTCCCGGACGGTGAGCGCGATGATCGGGATGCTGAGGGCGTTGGCCCTGGTATCCGTCACCATGCGGGCGGTGCAGCTCAGGTCGGGTCGGATGTCGCGCGGCGGGTTATCCAGGGTGACTTCGACGTCGAAGTCCACCGCCCGGTCGTTCGACCCGCTGGCCGTCTGGGTCTCGGTCAGCTTGGCGCTGTGGCTGATCTCGGTCACCCGGCCCAGGAAGGAGGTGTCGGGGTAGGCATCGATCGTCACCTGGACCGAGTCGTTGGGCGCCAGGCGGACCACGTCGGTCTCGTCCACCTGCACCTTGGCCAGGATGACGGACAGGTCCGCGATGGTCATGAGCAGGCCGGTCTCGCGGGAAAACGTCCCCGGCACCGCCACCTCGCCCTCCTCCACCGCCAGGCGAACCACCCGGCCGGCGATCGGCGAGGTCAGCCGGGTCTTGGACAGATTGTCGCGGGCCTCTTGGAGGCTGGCCCGGGATTGCTCCAGCTGCGCCCGGGTGGCCTGCCAGGTGGCCTGAGCCACGTCGTAGGAGGTCCGGGCCTGCTCGGCGGCCTCGGGGGCAATCAGGTTGGGGCCCAGCTGGGTCAGCTGGCGAGCCCGGTTCCAGGCCCGCTCCGCCTGATCCAGATTGGCCCTCGCCTGCGCCAGCGTGGCCTCGGTGGAGGACACCAGGCCCTGGGCCCGCGACACCGCGGCCTGGTACTGGGCCGGGTCGATCTGGATCAGGAACTGGCCCTTGGTCACCAGGTCACCCTCGCGGACCGCCAGCCGGATGATTCGGCCGGTGATGTCCGCGCTGATGTCGACCGCGGTCTTGGCCTCGATCTTCCCGCTGGCGGTCACCGCGCTGACCAGGTCGCGCCGCCTCACCTGTTCCATGCGCACCTCGGTGCCGGCCTTCTTCTTCTGCTGCACCCGGTAGGCGATCCCTCCGCCGGTGAGTGCCAGCAGCCCGACCACGACCAGCCCGATCTTCATCCCACGCGACATGTCCGATCCTCGGTTAGCGAAGAGGGCGGCCGACCGCGGCCTCGAGCGCCGCCACCGCCTTGTGATAGTCGTACACCGCATTCACGTAATCGCCTTCGGCCCGCTGAACGGCGTTCTGCGCGTCCGACACCTCGAGCGAGGTGCCGGCGCCGAGGCGATAGCGGTCCTGGGCCAGCCGGAGCTGGTCCCGCGCCGCCTCCCGGTTGGCGGCCTGGACCGCGATCGCCCGATAGCTGGTCTGCAGGCCGAGCCACCGGGCATGCACGTCGCTTCGGACCTGCAGCCGGCGGGCCCGGGCGCTCTCGTCGGCGTCCTGCTCCTGGGCCCGGGCCTGCGACAGCCGGAGCGAGCGCCCGAACCCGGTGAAGATCGGGAGCGAGATCCGCAGGCTGGCCTGGAACGGCTGGCCGGTGTAGTCGAACGGAAAGACGTTGTTCGCGCTGCGGATCTGGCGGGCGACCGGGTCGAGCAGGGCGGTGCCGCTGGGATCGAGCCCGTTGGAGGCGAAGCATTCGTTGACCGGGAGCCCCACCGCGGCGCGAACCTCGTTGTTGGACTGACAGCTGGCCGCGGCACCCTGGGCATCGCTCAGGGTCTGGCCGATCAGGAAATTGTCGTTGGTGAACTGCTGGGTGAACCCGCTCCAACCCGCCCGAGCCGACAGCGTCGGCAGAAACTCGCTCTTGGCCGAGCGGACCGCGACCGACGCGGCCGACTGCCGCGCCCGCAGCGAGCGGAGCGTCGGGTTCTGCTGATCGGCCAGGGCCAGCAGGGAATCGAGCTGGAAGGCGGGCTCGGTCACCGGGAACGAGTCGCTCAGGGCGATGCGATCCACCTCCACCGGCGGCTCGACGCCCATCCGCCGCAGCAGCTCGAGCTTGGCCTCGTTCTCGGTCTGGATCGCCCGCAGCAGGGCGACGTCGCTCTGCCCCTTGGCGACCTCGGCCTGGCGGACATCGAGCAGGGTGGCCTGCCCGACCTGGTAGCGCGCCTGGGCCAGGGTCAGGAAGTCGGCATTGCGGGCGACCTGCTGGCGGGCCACCGCCACCTGCGCCGTCGCCTGGCGCGTGGTCAGGTACTGATCGGTGATCTCGGCGCGGAGCAGGACGCCCGCGCCACTGATGTCTTCATCGGTGGCCCGCTGGAGCGCCTTCTGTTCCGCCGGGGCGCTCAGCGTCCGCCCGTCCAGCTGCCATTGGAGGCTGAGGTCGTAGCTGGAGGTGACGAACGCCGAAGTCGGGCGGGTGAAGCCTCCGCCGAAGTTGGATTGTCCGCTCCCGGTATACCCCAGGTCCGACCCGACACTGACACCAGGGAGCAGGTTGCCGTAGGCGTTCCGGACGCCCCATTTGGCCGGCCCGGCATCATTGAGTGTCTGCTGATAGGTCGGGCTGTGGGCTCTGGCCTGTCCCAGCGCCTCGGCCAGCGACAGCGTCACGGTGGGGGCGGGCTGAGCTCCCGCCACGGCATCCGCGGCCGGATTGGGCGCGGCGACCGCAGGGGCGGGCCTGGGCGGGGCGGCTGTCGCCGTATCGGCCGCGGATCGGCCCGTTCGCGTCGTATCCTGAGCCGGGGCCGGGGCCGGGCGGAAGGCGAGCAGCGCGAGGGACGCCAGCATGGCGAGCCAACGGTTCATGGGCGATGTCCCCGAGGGTGGTGAGGTGGCCGGGCCCTAATACGGGGCCCTCGCCGCCGAGGTTTCAGGTTGCGACGATCCGTCCAATCCAGGAATGTGCGGCAGCAATGTCAGGGGGGTGCTACTCGGCCCGGGTGACTACGGTGTGGCTGGCCGGCAGCTCGAGCCGTTCGAGCCGGCCCTGGCCGTCGGTCACGATGATCCCGCTGATGTCGCCGCTGAGGCTCACCCGGCCCGCCCCGCCGGCGCGGCCCGACTCCCGGCGGGCGGTGAAGCTGGCCCGCTTGCCGGTTCGGGGAAAGATGCCGGTCAGGTTGCGCCCGGCCGGCGTCGCCAGCTCGGCCACCGGGTTGTAGAGGGCGAAGACGGCGTCGTCGAGCAGGACCACGTCCGGCCCGCCCGGGAGCTCGCGGCCCGATTCCGATCCCTTGGCCACAGTCCGGACGATCAGCCGCGCGCCCGAGCCCGCCGCCAGGATCACCGTGACCGCCCCGGAGCTCTCGACGTCCAGCTGGAATTTCGCGAGGGCGGTGTCGGGGGTGCGCTCCAGCGTGGCGGCAAGCCGCGTCGTGGGGCCGGTAGCGGGGTAGCGGGCGGCCGCGATGATGGTGCTGCCCGGCAGGCCGCGGGCACGGGTCGCGCGGAGGGTAAAGTCCTCCCGACCGATTTCGTGCCCGTCCTGCGTGACCACCAGCTTGGTCTCCAGCGGCTCCTGGGCGGCCGCCGGCAGGACGGGCAGCAGCATGACCAGCAGTGCTGCGCTCCGCATCGGCACTCCTCTCGACGGCCTCACGGAACCGTGAGACAACTCCGGATCTGATCGAGGATGAATCTATACAGCAGCTCGCCTTTTTGGGCGGACGCCAGGCTGGGGAAACCGATCGATCCGGGCGACCCGTCGGGCAGCCGCCGGCTGTGGCCGGGGCGATAGCGCTTGAGCATGCCCGGCGTGACCGCGAAGTCCTGGGCCAGTTCCATGTGGACCACCGACGGCGCCACGTAGAGGAGCAGGGAAGTGTCCAGCTCGCCTCCCTGGATCGGCGCGCCGGGCTGTTCCAGCAGGGGACCGAACTCGAGGCTGAAGACGTCGAACACTTGGACCCGGGCGCCGTCGGTCCGGATCGTGCTCAAGGCCTCGAGGTGGGCGTCGCTGGCCTGGGCCGTCAGAATGAGGAACTCGCGGACGCCTGCCCCCTCCTCCCAGGACTCGATAAGTTCGTTCATGACCCGATGCAGCGTGCGGCGTCGCAGTGACGCGCCTCCAGGAAAGGCCTTGGATGGGGCGTGGACGCCGAACTCGAGGGTGGGAGCCCGGAGCATGCCGAACTCGGCCGACAGATCGTCGGCGAGACGCTCGACGATGAGCGTGTCGCAGCCCAGCGGCAGGTGCGGGCCGTGCTGCTCGGTCGTCCCGACCGGCATGACCAGGGCCGGCCGCTCCAACAGCCGGTCGCGCACGGCGCCGGGAGACATCTCCTTGATGCGCCAGGGCTGGCCGGATTGAGTCATAGGGGGCCGTGGTGGTGGGTGGTGGCGGCCCTCGCCGCGATGGGCTCGGCTGCCGAATGGCTGCGGCAACCGGCATGGGGCTGGGCCCTCGCGGCCGGGGCCGCCAGCGTCGCCCTCGGGATCGGCCTCCGCCCCGTCGCCGGATGGCGCCGACGGGGACTGCTCCTGGCCGCGACGGGGCTGGTAGCTTCGCTGGCGCTGGCTCAGGTCAGGCTGACGGCGATCGAACGGCGCTGGCCCGAGCAGCGCCAGCAGCGCGTGACCGCCGCCTCCGAAAGGCTCGCCGGCGATCTCCACGCCGCCTACCACCGGGCCGAGCAGCTCGCCGCCGAGGCCGCCGCGACGCCGGCCGAGGATCGGGCCGCGGCCTTCACCACGCTGGGCCAGCTGGTGCCCTCGGCCGGCCCCGAGATGAGCGTCGTCATCCTCGACCAGGGCGGCCGGCCGTGGGCCTGGGCCGGCCGGCACCGGCTGGCCCCCCTCGCCGGGGGCGACTCGGTCGGCTCGCGGGCGACTGGATATTACGTGGTGCTCGAGGCCAGGCGCCACAGTGCCGACGGCCGAGTGGCCGTGGCCGGGGTCCTGATCTGGGCCCATCCGGCAGTGCCCGACCGGGGCCGCAGCCTGGCCGAACTGTTCCGGGCCAGGACCGAGGTCGGCCTCACCGTCTACCCGCCCGACGCCGCGCCCGACGGCGCCGACGTGTTCGACTACGAGGAGCCGACGACCGCGGGCCCCCGCCTGCTCTTCAGCGTGCAGCCGATCCCGCCCGAGCAAGGTATCGCCAAGCAACTGGTGTTCGCGCGGGGCAGCCGTCTGGCGACATGGCTGATCCTCGCCCTGCTCGCCTTCGGGCTTGGCGTGGCGGCGCGGCCCCTCGAGCGAATCGCGCTGCTGGCCGGGCTCGTCTGGCTGGCCGTGCGGGCTCCGGTCGGCCCGGCCCTCGGACTGGCGCCGCTGTTTTCACCGGCCACCTTTTTCCGTCCGCTGCTGGGCCCCCTGTCGGGTTCTGCCGGTGTGCTGGCGCTGACCGGTACCCTGCTCACCATCGGAGGCATCTGGCTCTGGGGCCAACGGTGGCCCCGCCGCTGGTACGGCATCGCGCTCGGGGGCGCGCTGCTGCTGGCGTCGCCCTATCTGATCAGCAGTCTGGGCCGGGGCATCACCCCGCCCGCCGATGGCGTCTCCATCGGCCTCTGGCTCAGTTGGCAACTGGCGCTCATGGTTGCGGCGGCGTCGCTGATCGTCCCGACGGCAGCCCTGTTCCGCGGCGCCGCAGCCGAGCCGCCGGGGTGGGGCCGCATCGCTCTCGGGGTGGGGATCGCGCTGGCGGCCTCGGCCGTCGGGGTGATGGTCTGGAGCCCGCGGGGCGGCTGGCCCGACTGGTACACCTTTCTCTGGACGCCGGCCCTGCTGCTGGTGACCCTGCCGGCGCCGCGCTGGGCCACCATCATCGGCATCGCCCTCGTGGCCGGGAGCTCGAGCGCGCTGGTGACCTGGGGTGCGGAGCTGGCCGGGCGGGTCCAGGTGGCTCAGCGCGACGTGGCCCGCCTTGGCGACGAGCCCGACCCGTTGGCGGTGCCGCTGCTGGAGCGGTTCGGGGAATCCCTCCGCCATACTGCCCCACCCGAGAGCGGCTCGGCCATGTACGCCCGCTGGCTCGGCTCGTCGGTCGGGGGCCAAGGCTACCCCGCTCAGCTGGCGCTCTGGTCCGGCGGGGGCGGACTGCTCGACGAGCTGCCGCTGGACTCGCTCGACCTGCCGCCGTCACTGGTGGCCACCATGGTGCGCGACCTGCCGCCGGGCGACTCGCTGCGCGTGAGCCAGGTGCTCCGCGTGCCCGGCGTGCACTATGTCCTGCTGGTGCGCCTGCCGGGCGACCAGCTGCTGACGGCCGCCGTGGGTCCGCGCTCCGCCCTGGTTCAGCCCAGCCGGGTCGGGCGGCTGCTCGATCCGGGCAGCCGGCAAGCCCCGCTCTACCGGCTCAGTCTCAGCCCGCCGGTGGACCCGGCGGCGCCGACCCCGTCACCGCGGTGGCACCGCGAGGGCTGGACGGTCAGAAACGGGTACGCCTTCGACCTCCCGGGGGGCCGCCGCCTGGTTCATGCGGCCATCGAACTGCGCGGCCCGGTGCCGCTGTTTGTTCGCGGCGTGCTGGTCGTGCTGCTGGATGTCGCGGTCCTGGCGCTCCTCTGGCGAGCGGCCGAGCTGATCGCGGGCCTCCGGATCCGCCCGCTGCCGTGGCGGAGCCTGGCGCGCTCGTTCCGGATTCGGCTGGCGGGCGCCTTGGCCGCTTTCTTCCTGCTGCCGACGCTCGGTTTCGCCGCCTGGAGCTTCGCCCGGCTGGCGCAGGAGGTGGTCCGGAGCCGGGATCTCCTGATCACCCAGACGCTGCGCGACGCCGTGGTCACGGCGGGCGGGGGCATCCGGGGCGAGGTGCCGGCGCCCGACGAGCGGTTGAGCGAGCTGAGCCGCCGGATCGACGCCGACCTGGCGCTGTACCTCGGCGGCCGGCTGGTCGGCACCAGCACGCCGGTGCTGGAGGACCTGAGCGTCATGGCGCCGCTGATGGATCCCGCTGCCTACACGGCGCTGGCACTGGGCGGCGATCTCGAGGTTACCCGAGACGGGTCCATTCCCGCCCTGGCCGAGCGGGTGGGGTACCGGGTGCTGCAGCCGGGCGGGCCGAGTGACATCGCGGTGCTGGCGACGCCTCAGCTGGCCGACGACGCCTCGCTGGCCGTCCGGCAGCTGGATCTGGCGCTGGTACTGCTGCTGTCGACTCTGGCGGGGATCGCCGGGGCACTGGTGGGCGCCCAGAGCGCCTCGCGCGCGCTCTCGCGCCCGGTGGCCGATCTCCGGCGGAGCGCGGTGGCCGTGGGCCGCGGCCAGCCGTTGCCGCCCCACGACCCGCAGCCGCTCGAGTTCCAGCCGGTGTTCGGCGCCTTCGAGCGCATGGTGGCCGACATTCGCACCAGCCAGCAGGCGCTCGAGGAGGCGCGCCGGCGCACGGCCGCGGTGCTGGCGATGGTCGCCACCGGGGTCGTGGGGGTGGCGCCGGACGGGCGGGTCCTGATCGCCAACCGGCAGGCCGTCGAGCTGATCGGCACCGAGCTCGACGAGGGATCGCCCCTGCTCGACCGCCTCGGCCTCGGCTGGATGCCGCTCACCGGAGCGGTGCGCCGGTTCCTGCTCGATCCCGCGGCCGCCGACTCGGGCGAGCTCGAGGTGGCCGGCCGGCGGATTTCGTTCCAGCTCAGCTCGCTGGGGCCCGAGGTCCGTGGGGTGGTGATCGCCCTGAACGACGTCACCGACGTCTCCCGGGCCGAGCGGGTGCTGGCCTGGGGCGAGATGGCCCGCCAGGTGGCTCACGAGATCAAGAACCCGCTCACTCCGATGCGGCTGGGGATGCAGCACCTCCGCCGGGTCTATCGCGACGGGGCACCAGACTTCGACCGGACGCTCGAGGAAACCGCCGAGCGGATGCTGGCCGAGATCGACCGGCTCGACACCATCGCCCGGGCGTTCAGCCGGTTCGCCGCGCCGGCGGGGGATATCCAGCCGCTGGACCGGATCGACCTGGGGGTCGTGGTAGGGGAGGTGATTCAGCTCTACCAGCTGGCCGAGGAGGGCTGCGCGGTGCGGTTCCGCTGTGAGCCCGGCGCGGTGGGCGATGCCCGGGCGGACGAGGTCCAGGAGGTGGTGGTGAACCTGCTGGAGAATGCCCGGAACGCCGGCGCCCGGCTGGTCGACGTGACGGTCGGCCCGGCCAGGATCGAGGTGGCGGACGACGGCTCGGGGATCGCCCCGGAGCTCCTGCCGCGGATCTTCGAGCCGCGATTCTCGACCACGACCAGCGGGTCGGGCCTGGGCCTGGCGATCGTGCGGCGGTTGGTGGAGGGGTGGGGTGGGCGGATCGACGTGGCCAGCGAGGCGGGCCGGGGCACCACGGTGACGGTCACGCTTCCCGGCTGACCTGGGGTCTGCCCCTAGCGCACCCGGCCGCTGAGCTGAGCTCGCATCGCCGCCGTCAGCACATCCTCCTGGCTCTTGGCCCGCTGGATCACCTGGAGGGCCGCCTGGAGCTGGCGGTCGGTCTCGGTCTTCCGGCGAAGCGCCGATTCGGTGCCGAAGAAGGCCCGGGTCAGCTCGGTGCCGAGCTGGTCGGTGATGTAACTGCCCGCCAGGTCGTAGGTCCCGCGATCGAGGTGCACCCCGGCCTCCTCGAGCCGGGCGAACAGCGAGTCGCGCCGCTCGGGCGTCACGGCGACGCCTTCCAGCGGGCTGGTCTGCTGGGCCCGGACCTCGGCCGCGTAGCCGGCGACCACGTCGCGGAACCGGTTCATCTCGCTGCCCAGCCGCGAGGCCAGCAGCCGCTCGCCATCCGAGCGGGGGACCGAGCGGACCAGCAGGTCGGGCAGGATGCCGCTGGCATCGGGCACGACCCGGCCTTCGCTGGTGTAGAACACGTTGGGTCGCGTGCTGGGCAGGCGGTTGCCCGGCCCGCCGGCGCTGTCGGCTCGGGGCCGCTGCACGGTCCGGCCGCTGGGCGTAAACCAGCGGGCAGTGGTCAGCTTGAGCGCCACCTGGTCCCCGATCGGGTAGGTGGTCTGGAGCACGCCCTTGCCGTAGGTCGCTGTGCCCACCAGCACGGCCCGGTCATGGTCCTGCAGCGCGCCCGCCACCACCTCGGCCGAGCTGGCGGTGCCCCGGTTGACCAGCACGGCCAGGCGGAGGTCGTCCCAGCCGCCCGGCGTTTCGGCCAGGTAGGCCTTGGTCCGCCGGGCCGACCGCCCGACGGAGGTGGCCACCGTATCACCCGGCTCAAGGAACAGACCGGCCACGGCAACGCCCTCGCGGATCAGGCCGCCGGGATTGGAGCGAAGGTCCAGGATCAGCGACGTCATGCCCTGAGCCACCAGGGTGTCGACGGCCGACCGGAGCTCGGAGGCCGCGCCCTGGCTCATCCGGCGAAGCACGATGTACCCGGTCCGGTCGGTCAGCATCAGCCCGCGGGACGCGGCCGACACGTGCACCTCGGTCCGGGTGAACCGGCGGATCACCGGGTCGGCCCCGCCTCGGGGGCGGACCAGCACGGTCACGGTCGGGCCGGTGACCCGGCGCAACGCCTCGTCCACCCGGTCGACGGACCAGCCCTTGGTGCTCTCTCCGTTGATGCTCAGGACCTCATCGCCCGGCGCGATGACGCTCCCGTCCATGCGCCCTTCCCAGCCCGACTCGGCCGGACCGCGCTCGAGATCCACTTCGGTACCGGCCATCTGCCGCTGGTAGTCGCGGTAGGCGTCCTTGATCAGCAGTTCGGCGTAGGGATCGTGCAGGGTACCCACCAGGGCATCGGCGGCCCGCTGGTACAGGTCGCCCTCGCTGAGCGAGTCGATGTAGTGTCGATTGATCGCCCCGACCACCCCCTCGAACAGGCGCGCCTGCTGGTAGACGCCGCCCTCGGCCGACGGCCGGGGCCGGAGCAGCCAGCCGCCGCTCAGGAAGGTGAGGATCAGGATCGAGGCGAGCGCCGCCCAGCGCGCCCGGGGTAAGGTCTTCATCATGGCCCAGAGCTCCCGCACAATGCGAAAGGGTCCGCCGGATGCGGCGGCTGCGGAGAGGAGACTGCGGAACGTGTGCCTCTGGTGGAACCGGCTGCAAAATGAGGGCCGGACCTGAGCTCCCCAGCAGGGAGGCCAGCCCGTCAGGATGTCGCGTAAGCTGTCACGGCTTACCGGTTTGCTGCCGCAGCCGTCGATCCCGGCGGCCCGGCAGCACGTAGTCGCCCTGCATGGCGCTGGCGGTCACGGGAACAACGGGCATCCGGCCCGGAGCGGCCTCGCGCCTGATTCACCAGTTGTCGGCCAGGAGCGCCCGATGGCCTGACCCTGCCGGCGGGACCGCTGCCGGGACGATGGCAAGCCATTCCTCCGCCGACTCGGACCGGCCCCCCCCACTGCGCAAAGCCCCCCACGGCGTAAAGCATCGGCAGGTCACCGCTACGGTTCATCCGCTACGGTGCGTCCGCGTAGTGGAGCAATCCGCTCGCGTGAGATGCTGGAGGAGGTGCGATCGTTGCGCTGGAGCGATCCGATCCGTGAGTCCCGCGAGCCGAGCCTGACCGTGCAGGCCGAATCGCGCCGGCGCCCCGGCCACCGCGACAGCGACCTCGCCCCACTCGGTCAACTTGATGGCGTTGCGGATGAAGTTAATCAGAATCCGGCACGGTCGCAGCGGGTTGAAGCGGGTTGAAGCCGCCTCGATCTGCCCTCTCGGTCCGCTCGGTCGGCATAGCTCTTGCCTTTCGCCCACCATCCCTGCTCGGACTGGGCCGCCCATGACTCGCTTCGCGACCTTCGCGACCCTCTACTTCGTCGCCCTGTTTCTCGAGCCGGCCGAGAAATGGCGCCACCCGTGGTTCACCGCGATGTTTCTCCTGCTGGGCCTGGCCGCGGCGACGCGGGGCTTCAGCCGCCGATCGCTGGCGCCGCTCCTGCTGCTCGCCACGATTCAACCGCTGCTCACCGAGTTTCCCGACGTCGCCAACCACGTGAATGTCGAGCTGGTCTGCAACCTGGTTCTGCTCGCCGCCATCGGGTTCACCCTCCGCCATCAGGACCAGTTCGGCTCGGACGACGACGCCTTCGATCTGGTCCGCCCGGTGCTCCAGGTTACGCTGATGCTGGTCTACGCCCTGGCCGGGTTCGCCAAGCTCAACCGCGATTTCCTCGACCCCGGGGTATCGTGCGTCGGGAGCATGGTGGACGATCTCACCCGGTTGGCCGAGCGGCGGGTAGCCGGCGTTCCGCTGGCCGTGCCGGTGGCCGTCGCGATCGCGCTGGCTGCCATGGCCTTGCTGGAAAACCGTCGCGGCCGGGGGTCTTCTGCCAGACCCGGGCAGGCCTGGCGAGCGGGGTTGGTGGCGGCGATGGCCGGCCTGGTGTCGCTGGTCGGCGTGGGGGTGGGCCGTCAGGTGGGCGCGGCGCTGGTGCCGATCATGGCCTGCGTGGTGATCGCCTGGGAGCTTGGCGGCGGCCTCCTGCTGGCGGTGCCTCGGCTGCAGGCCCCGCTGCTGGCCTTCTCGTGGACGATGCACGCCAGCCTCTCGTTCATCGGCTTCGTCCACTTCGGCGCGCTCGCCTTTGCCCTGCTGTCCACCTTCGTGCCGGATCGCTTCATGGCGCTGATGGCCGCGCCGATGGCGGTCCCGGGCACCCGGCGCCGGGTCGCCCGCCCGGCGGTATACCTCGGCCTGGCCATCCTGGCCGGCATTCTGTCGGGCCTCGGCGCCAGGATTCCGGCGGCGGTGTGCTTCAACCTCGGCACTCTGGTGATGCTGTGGCCGGTGCTGCGCACGCTCGCGGCCCGGACGCCGGAGGCGCTCTGGCCCGGGGTGCCGATCCGGCGCGGGGCGGCGCCGGCCTGGCTGTTTGCCGGACCGGTGTGTCTCGGATTGCTCGGCCTGACCGGGTACGTGGGACTGCGGACGGCGGGCAACTTCACGATGTTCAGCAACCTGCGGACGGAGGGGGCGACATCCAACCATCTCATCCTGGCGGACAATCGGCTCAAGCGCTGGGACTATCAGGAGGACGCTGTGCACTTCACCCGGTTCGACGACCGGCTGGTGCCGCCGTCCTATCGGGGCCAGCATCTCGCGGGGATGGAGCTGCCGGTGGTGGAATTCCGGAAATGGATTTACCAGTGGACGGCGGAGGGGCGGCGGGTGCCGCTGGAATTCGTGTATGCCGGAGAGGTCTACCGGACGCCTGACATCGTCGAGGACCCGGTCTGGCGGACGCCGGCGAGGAGCTGGGCGATGCGGCTGCTGGACTTTCGGGTGATCCAGCCGGAGGGGCCGAACCGCTGCCGTTGGTGAGACCGCGGAGGCTCAGCGCCCCTGGGGGTTGACCGGATCGGCTCGCAGCGTGGAATCACGCCACACTTCGATCGAGGCCAGGTGACACGAGTCCACGAACTGCCTGGCGGGATGCGAGCCCCGCTGGAGCAGCGCGTGGAGCATCTCGTGCCGGACCAGCCATTCCTCGCCGAGGGCGTTGGCCGGCAGATAGATCCGATTGCCCTGGCGGACCCACCAGCCGTGGGCCATGGTCCCGTTGAGCCCGATGGCGCCGTTGGGTGCATCCACCGCGAAGAAGGTCACCTGGCTCATGTCGGCCGTCCGGCCCGAGCACTCTTCGGTCTTCCGCCACCACTCGGAGTACAGCTCCAGCGTCGGCACCTCCCAGGCGCGCTCGACCGGCGCCAGCGGGGCGCCTGCCGCCTTGGGCAGGGCGCACGCGCTGGCCGACGAGAAGAGCAGCAGTCCGGTGATGACACGACGCATCGAGCGACTCCAGTAAGATCCGAGGCCTGGGGTGGGGCCGGAGGTGGCCCTCACGCGTATCGGTGAACCCGGCGGCGTTGGCCGGTGCCGCGCGCCGCCCCAGTGGGGCTGTACCGTGGGCGCCACCTTCTCAGGCGCCCGTCATGCTTGCCCGTATCCGTTCCGCCGCCGTGCTCGGCATCGACGCGTACCCGGTCGATGTGGAGGTCGATATCAGCAGCGGGCTGCCGTCCTTTGCGACCGTCGGCCTGCCCCACGGGGCCGTGCGGGAGGGCCGGGAGCGGATCGGGGCGGCGCTGGCCAATGCCGGCTTCACCTTTCCCCTCCGCCGCATCACCGTCAACCTCGCCCCGGCCGACGTCCAGAAGACCGGGTCGGGACTGGACCTGCCCATCGCCCTCGGCGTCCTCGTCGCCAGCGGTCAGCTGCCCGATCAGGCGCTGGCGTCCCACCTGGTGGTCGGCGAGGTCGGCCTGGAGGGCGACCTCCGACCAGTCCGGGGGGCCCTGTCCATGGCCGTCGCGGCCAAGGCCGGGGGCTGCCAGGCCCTCCTGCTTCCGGCAGACAACGTGCCGGAGGCCGCGGTGGTCGAAGGGCTGGCCGTCCGCGGCGCCCGGACCCTGGCTGAGGTCTGCGGGTACCTGGCCGGCTCCGCGGACCTGCCGCCGGCTGCGGTCGACCTGTCCGCCCTGATGGCTGAGCGGCGCCAGGACCCGGCCGATTTCGCCGACGTTCGAGGGCAGGGGGCCGCCAAACGGGCCCTCGAAGTCGCCGCCGCCGGGGCCCACAACGTCCTGCTCATCGGCCCGCCCGGCGCCGGCAAGACCATGCTGGCCCGCCGGCTCCCCACCATTCTTCCCACCCTGACGCTGGACGAGGCCCTGGAAACCACCAAGATCCACAGCGTCGCCGGCATCCTGGACCGCAGCCGGTCCCTTTGCGTCCTGCGACCGTTCCGGGCGCCCCACCACACCATCAGCGAGGCCGGCCTTGTCGGCGGCGGGTCAGTTCCCCGGCCCGGCGAAGTCAGCCTGGCCCATGGAGGCGTCCTGTTTCTAGACGAACTGCCCGAGTTCCGGCGGAACGTGCTCGAGGTGCTGCGGCAGCCGTTGGAAGACGGGGTGGTCACCCTCAGCCGGGCCGCCGTGAACCTGACTTTTCCTGCACGTTTCATGCTCGCCGCCGCCATGAACCCCTGTGCCTGCGGCTACTTCGGGGACCCGCTCCACGCCTGCCGCTGCTCCGACCTCGACGTCGAAAGGTATCGCTCCCGGGTGTCCGGCCCGCTGCTCGATCGAATCGACATCCACCTCGAGGTCCCCGCGGTGCTCTACCCCGACCTCGTGGCCGGGTCCGCCAACGAGGGCAGCGCCGCCATTCGGGAACGGGTGGAACGCGCTCGCGCCGTCCAGCGCGCCCGGTTCGCCGGAGAGGACGGGGTCCGGGCCAACGCGCATATGGCCGCCCGTCACCTCCGTCGCTTCTGCCGAGTGGGTGACGCGGTGGAGGAGCTGCTACGCCAGGCGGTTCTCCGGCTCGGGCTCTCAGCCCGAGCCTATCACCGGATCCTCAAGATCGCGCGCACGATCGCCGATCTCGACGGGGCCGATGCCCTGGACACCGGCCACGTGAGCGAGGCAATTCAGTATCGCAGTCTGGATCGGAAGAGAGCCGCCGCCTGACGAAGGACGTTCGGTGCCTGGGGGCAGTGGGAGTATGGCACGAAGGACGGCCGGGCACAACCGCCCGCGTGGGGAGCGAAGGGTCGGTTTGGGGACGCCCTAGTCGTCGCGCGGTGGCCGCCGCCGCTCCGCCTTCCGAACCGAGCGCCGGCGCTTGTCCTCCAGGCGGGCGGCCTTGGCCGCCCGGGATGGCTTGGTCCGCTTCCGGGGCTTGGGCACCGCCAGCGCCGCGGCCACCACGTCCCGGAGCCGCGCCACCACCTCTTCGCGATTGCGCCACTGGCTTCGGGTGGTGGCGGCCACCAGTCGCAGACGTCCCGTGCGGTCGAGCCGCGTGCTCAGCCGGGCCAGGAGCCGGGTCCGCTGGGCCTCGGTCAGTGCCGGGGAACGGGCCACATCCCACACCACCTCTACCCGGGTCGATGAGGTGTTGACGTGCTGGCCGCCCGGTCCGCCCGCGCGGGACGCGCGGAACTCCAGCTCGGCCAGCGGCAACCGGAGCGAGGGCGTCACGGTCAGAAAGCCGTCGTCGTCCATGCTCCAAGGTAACGGCGTGCGGCCTCTCACTTGTGGTGGCGGACGGCATTACGTTACTGCCCATGTCCGACCTCGACGCGCTCGAGCGACAGCTGCTCGGCTACGGGCGCGTACTTCTCGGTTATTCCGGCGGTGTCGACAGCGCCCTGGTCGCGGTAGCCGCCCGGCGCGTGCTCGGCCCGGATGATCTGCTGGCCGTCATCGGCCGTAGCCCGTCGTATCCCGAAGCTCAGTGGCGGGCGGCCGTCGACCTGGCTCGGCAACGCGACATTCCGTTGCTCGAAGTCGACACTGCGGAGCTGGCCGATCCCCGTTACACGGCCAATCCCACCAACCGCTGCTACTTCTGCAAGACCGAGCTGTGGTCCACCCTCGGTCGGATCGCCCGCGAGCGGGGATTGTCCGTCGTCATCGACGGGACCAATGCCGACGACCTGCGCGAGCACCGGCCGGGTCTCCGCGCCGCCGCGGAGCAGGGCGTCAGGTCGCCGCTGGCGGAGCTGGGCTGGACCAAGGCCAAGGTGCGGGAGGTGTCCCGGACGCTCGGTCTGGCTGCCTGGAACGCGCCGGCGGCGCCTTGCCTCTCGAGCCGGGTAGCCTACGGGTTGGAGATCACTCCGGCACGTTTGCGCCAGATCGAACGGGCCGAAGCCATCCTCCGCGACCTGGGCGTGACCGGCGACCTCCGCGTCCGACACCACGGCGACCGGGTCCGGATCGAAGTGCTGGCCGTCGAGATGGACCGCGTCCGGGCGGCCTGGGCCGTCGTCCGGGCCGAGTTCGCGGCGCTGGGGCTGGACCGGGTGGAGCTGGACCCGGCCGGGTATCGGCGCGGCGGCCTGCTGCCCCTGGCGCCGTCCGTGCCTGCCTGATGCGACTGTTCGTCGGCCTGCCGGTGGTCGATGACGCGCGGCAGGAGGTGGTCGCTTTGCTCGGCCGGCTGCGGGCGAGCCCCTGGCCGGTGCGCTGGGTTCACGACGAGGGCGTCCACCTCACCCTCAAGTTCTTCGGCGAGGTGGTCCCGGAGCGGCTCGAGGTGATCGCGGAGGCCGTCCGGTTCGCCGGGGTCGACACGCCCGCGCTGCCCCTGCGACTGGCCGACCTGGGCGCGTTCCCCTCGCTGGCCCGGCCGCGGGTGCTCTGGCTGGGCGTGGACGCGCCGCCGGCGCTGGAGCTGCTGCACGACCGCCTCGAGCGGGGCGGCGAGGACATCGGCTTCCCCGTCGAAGGCACGGCGTTTCGTCCGCATGTGACGCTCGGTCGGGTGCGGGAAGGCCACCGGCTGCCGGCCGGGCTGGACGAGTTCGGCGGGGCCTATCAGCGGTCGCACTTTCTTGCCACCCAGCTGGTCCTGTACGAGAGTGTCCTCACCACCCAGGGCCCGCGCTACGAGCCCAAGCTGACGCTGGAGCTGGGCCCGTGATGGGCTGCCTCACGGCGCCGTTCAAGCTGATCGGCTGCCTCGGACTGCTCGCGCTGCTCGCGCTGGGTTGGTTGTACCGCGACCGGTTGATCCCCGAAGGTCGGGCACTGATCCAGCGGGTCGCCCACCAACCAAGCCGCGCCACCGGTTCCTCGGCGTCGGCTCGCGGGCGACCAGGGGCCAGGTCCCTGGCCAGCGCCACGGCCAAGATCGATTCGCTGAACGGCTGGCGGGCCGACTCGGTCGTCCTCACGCCGGCCGAGGTGGCCTCGTTGATGGGGCAGGGACTGGCCCCGGCGTTCCGCCGGGAGCTCGACTCGCTCGAGGTCGAGCTGCTCGACGGCGAGGTGTCGGTGCAGGCCCGGCTCCGGACGGACCGCCTGCCGCGGGACGTGCTCGGACCGCTGGCAGGAGCCGTGCAGTCGCGGGAGCCGGTCGAAGCCCGCGGGCCCCTCCGGGTCACCGGCCCCGGCGCCGGCGAGTGGGTGGTGCGGTCATGCCGGATCCGGGAGGTGCCGGTTCCCGCGGCCGCCTTCGAGCGATTGGTCGGGCGGGCATTGGGTACGGCGGCCCGCCCGACGGTGCCGTGGTCGGTCCCGCCAGGCATCCGGGCGGTCAAGATCCGGCCCGGCTCGGCCATTCTCTATGGAGCCCCCCGGACATGAGCCATCGGGTGCTCATCGTGGACGACGAGGCCGGCATCCGCCAGGCGCTCAAGCAGGTTCTCGAGTACGAGAACCTCGAGGTCCGGGTGGCTGCCTCCGGCGGCGAGGCCATCTCGCTCTACGCCGAGTTCCGGCCCCATCTCGTCTTCCTCGACGTCAAGATGGCCGGGCTCGACGGCCTCGATACCCTGACCCGACTGCGCCAGCTGGACAGCCGGGCGCAAATTGTGATGATCTCGGGACACGGCACTATCGCCACCGCCGTGGAGGCCACCCAGCGGGGGGCGTTCGACTTCCTGGAGAAGCCGCTCGACACCGACCGGCTCCTGCTGACCGTCCGCAACGCGCTGGCCCATGTCGAGCTGGTGGGGGAAAACGCGAGGCTTCGCGAAGCCACCGAGAGCAAGTATCGCATGGTCGGGTCCAGTCCGGCCCTGGAGGCGGTTCGCGCCCTGATCGCCAAGGTCGGACCTACCTCGGCCCGGGTGCTCATCACCGGGGAGAACGGGACGGGCAAGGAGCTGGTGGCGCGGGCGCTGCACGACGAGTCGCCCCGCCGCGCGCGGGCTTTCGTCGAGGTCAACTGCGCCGCCATCCCGTCCGAGCTGATCGAGAGCGAGCTGTTCGGCCACATGAAGGGATCGTTCACCGGCGCGTTCGCCGACCGGGCCGGCAAGTTCGAGCAGGCCGATGGCGGCACCCTGTTCCTCGACGAGGTCGGCGACATGTCGCTGCCGGCCCAGGCCAAGCTGCTTCGGGTCCTGCAGCAGGGCGTGGTCACCCGGATCGGCGGGTCGAAGGTCATCGAGGTCGACGTCCGCGTCCTGGCGGCGACCAACAAGGACCTCAACGGTGAGATCAGCGAGGGTCGGTTTCGCGAGGACCTGCTCTACCGGCTGAACGTGGTCCCGATCGAGGTCCCGCCGCTCCGCGACCGGCTGGAGGATGTGCCGGCCCTGGTGACGTATTTCGCCGACCAGCTGGCGACCTCGGCCGGCGTCCCAGGCCGCCGGTTCTCGGCCGCTGCGGTGGCGCGGCTCCAGGGCCGGGCGTGGCCGGGCAACATCCGGGAGCTCCGGAACGCCGTCGAACGGGCCCTGATTCTGGCCAGCGGCAAGGTGGTGGAGGGCGAAGACATCGATCGCCTGTTGCCGGGCGGGCCCGAGCCGGACGACGATGCGGCCCCGCTGGACGGCTTCCGGGAGGAGATGGAGAAGGCGTTCATCGCCCAGCAGCTGCGCCAGCGGGGCTGGAACATCTCGGAGACCGCCCGGGCCCTGCGGATTCCGCGGTCCAACCTGTACAAGAAGATGGAACGTTACGGTCTGACCCGGGAGCCGACATGAGCGAGCAGCCAAGGGATTGGGACCGCGAGATGGCCGACATCGATCGGGCGATCGCCAAGCAGGGGAGCGTGCCGCCCGGTGCGCCCGCGCCCGCCGCGCCCGCGCCCGCCGCGCCGGTTGGTCGGGTCCTCCCGGCGGCCGGGGCCTCGCCGGTCCGCCGGCGCTCGGTGGCGCTGACCTGGTTCTGGGTAGTCCTGGCCGTGGCGCTCGCGGTGGCTCTGGGCATCTGGCCGTATCGGCGCGAGTGCGGGCTGCAGCTGTTCTTTTACCTTGGCGCTGCCGGGCTCACCGTGGTCGTCGGGGTGCTGGCGGCGCTGGCGAGCTGGTCGCACCGTCGCGGCTTCGCCCACGTGGTGGCGCTGCTGACGCTGCTCTGGGCCGGCGTGGCGGCGACGCGGGAGATCCTGCCGCGGACCGGGTACGCCAAGCTCGATCGCACCTGGACCTGCGTCGCCTCGCCCGCGGCGGGGGTGACCTCGGGGCAGGGGACGTCGGCGCCGTCACCATCCAGCCCGTCGCCTGGGACCCCCGCGACCGGGACGCCGTCCGGCAGTGCGCCGTCCGGCAGTGCGCCGTCCCGCGGTGCGCCGTCCGGTGGTGCGCCGTCCGGTGGTGTGCCTTCCGGTGGTGCGCCGTCCGGCAGTCTGCCCTCCGGCAGTGCCCCTTCCGGCACTGCGCCGTCCGGCAGTGCCCAACCCGGCAGCGGCACGGAGCTGCAGTCCACGACCAGGCCGTCCGAAGTGCCGTCGGCCGGCTCGAGCACGCCGGCGCCGCAACCCTGACACCAGCGGCGCCCCCGCCGCCCAGCTCTATCGCCCTGTTCGGCCGAACACTTTCGCACGGGATATTATGGCCAAGACGTTTCGCAACTTCATCGGCGGCGAGTGGGTGGCGCCGCAGCATGGCGCCTACTTCGACAACCGGAACCCGGCCGACGCCGACGACCTGATCGGCCGGTTTCCCGATTCCGA
>DATAOR010000329.1:0-20493 GCA_036265635.1 Gemmatimonadales bacterium | reverse complement strand
CAGCCCCCGCGGCGCCCTCCCCGGGACCGCCACGCCCCGCGGCGCCCTCCCCGGGGACGCCCCGCCCCGCCACCCCACGTCCGGCGCCGTCCGCCCTGGACTCCGAGCGCTGGATCGGCCAGCGGGTCTTTCTCGGCATCGGCGTCGTCGCCCTCCTGCTCGCCGCCGGGTATCTGCTGAAACTGAGCTTCGAGCGAGGCTGGATCTCGCCCGTCCTGCGCTGCCTCGGCGGGATCGCCGCCGGAATCGGGGTGGGCGCCCTGGGCTGGCGGCTCGAGCCGCGCTACCGGACGTACGGGGCCGCCCTGGTCGGCGCCGGGGCCGGCATCATCTATCTCAGCATCTGGGCGGCGGTTCGGCTCTACGGTGTGCTGCCGTCGGCCTCGGGCACGGTGGGCCTGGCGCTGGTATCGGTGGCGCTGGCCATGATCGCCTACGCCATCGATGTCGAGGCGCTCGGCGTCACCGCGGCTCTCGGTGCGTTCTTCGCTCCCGTGCTGCTGGGTCAGGATCGCGCGGCCGGCGACCTGCTGCTGCTCTACCTGTTCTGCATGGCGGTCGGGCTCGGCATGGTCGCCGCGCGGCGACGGTGGCGGATCGCCACCCTGGTCGTGGCCGCGGCCTATTTCGGCGTCGGCACCCTGGGGGCGGCGGACCACGCCCGCCCGTGGGCCGTGCTGCTGTACGGGCTGGTCGGCGGGACGGCGGGACTCTACCTCGGCCTGCGCGAGCACTGGTGGGAGACCCGGCTGCTGACCTTCTCGGGCGGGTGGACCACGCTGGCCGCCGCCAGCGAGCGGATCCCGCAGCACTGGGCGGTGCTGGCCGCCGGTCTGGTGCTGTCCCTGCCGATCCTCCTGTACGGGTTGCGCCGCCCCCAGCTGTTCCCGGTCCATCTCGGCCCCCGGGCTGCCGGACCCGGCTGGTCCGCGGGCGAGGCGTTCTATTTCTTCGCCACGCCCGTGCTGCTGGCGTGGGCCGTGAGCGGTCTCGACCCGAGCTATTTTCGCGACCGGCCCTGGCTGGCTCCGTTGCTGGTCGGGTTGCCCTACGTCCTGGCCGGGTACGTCCGCCCGCGACCAGCCTTTGCCGCCGTGGGTGCGGCCGCCCTGGGGGTGGCGGCGGTGCAGCGGTGGGAGGGCGTGCCGCAGGTCTGGGCCCTGCTGGCGCTGGCCGTGGTGTGGGCCGCGCTTGACCTGGTCCTCGAGCGGACCGACGGCCGCTGGTACGGCCTGCTCACGCTCCTGGCCGGCCTCCAGCAGTTGTTCGACGGCGCGGCCGGGCGCCGCACGGCCGACGACCGCGCGCTGGTCGGGCCATGGGCCCGCGCGCTGTGGGGCGGCATCGCGGTGACGACCGCCTTCGCCGTCCGACTGTGGCGAGTGGAGCCGGGGCGGGAGGACACCCGGCTCGTCCGCGCCGGACTGTGGATGGCAGCCGGCGCCATGGCGCTCTTCGGGGTCACCGGGGAGCTGCGCCGATACTTCGAGCTGCAGACCCTGAGTCCCGAGACGGCCACCCTGGCGTCCGGCCTGGCCGTCAGCGCCTGGTGGCTGCTGTTCGCCGCGGCGCTGGTGGCCGCGGGGTTCCGGCTGGCGCTCCAGCCGGCCCGGGTTGCCGGGCTGGTGGTGGCGGGCCTCGCCGTGCTCAAGGTGGTGCTGTTCGACCTGTCGTCGCTCGACGCGCTGTACCGCGTCGGCTCGGTCTTCCTGCTCGCGCTGGTGGCGCTGTCGCTGGCCTACCTGTACTATCGGTACGACCGTAGCGAGCGCATCTGAAGCACTCCGGCTGACCTGACCTGACCCGTGCCCGATCCCGCCTTTCTCACCGTCCCCCAGCTCGGGCGGCTACTCCGTCTCCGCCGGCTGTCGGCGGCGGAGCTGGTGGCAGGCTGCCTCGACCGGCTCGAGCGGCTCGGTCCCGCCTACGAGGCGGTGGTCGCGATGCTGCAGTCGGCCGCCCTGGCCGAGGCGCGCGACCGGGACGAGGAGCTGGCGCGGGGCAAGGATCGGGGACCACTTCACGGCATACCCTATGGGGTGAAGGACCTGGTGGCCGTGGCCGGCACGGCGCCGGCGCGGCACTTGGGGCGGTACCGGCGGCCGGCGCCCCCGGGCGATGCCACCGTGGTGCACCGTCTCCGGCGGGCGGGCTCGGTACTCTGCGCCAAGCTGGCCATGGCCGACCCGGGGCCCCCCTCCGCCGACGGGCCGAGCCGGGGCCGGATCACGGGTCGGACGCCGTGGGATCCCTCGCGCTGGTCCGGGGGGAGCTCCTCCGGGTCGGCCGCGGCGGTCGCCGCCGGACTGCTGCCCTTCACGCTCGGCTCAGAGACGTGGGGCTCGATCCAGTATCCGGCCACGTTCTGCGGGGTCACCGGGCTCAGACCGTCGTTCGGGCGGGTGAGCCGCCACGGCGCGATGATGCTCAGCGCCACCATGGACAAGCTCGGGCCGCTGGCCCGCACCGCCGAGGACTGTGGCCTGGTGCTGGCCGCCACCGCAGGCGCTGACCCGGCCGATCCGACCGCCTTGGCCCGACAGTTCGCCGCCCCGCGACGCCAGGGGGGTCGACGGTATCGGCTGGGCATCCTCCGCGGTACGCTGGACGGAACCCAGCCCGAGGTGGCCCGAAACTTCACAGCCTCGGTCGGCAGCCTGGCCGAGGTGGCCGACATCGTGGACGATCTGGAGCTGCCGGACTACCCCTACGACGAGATGGCCGAGCTGGTGCTCGACGCCGAGGCGGCCGCCGGGGACGGCCGGCTCGCTCCGGTGTCGGCCTGGGCGGCTCCCGAGAATCGCCGCCTCGGGGCCCGAGTCGATACCCGCGAGTACCTCCGGGTGCTTCGGCTCCGGCGCCCGGCTGCCGCGGCGCTCGACCGGCTGCTGGCGCAGGTGGATGCGCTGCTTGCCCCCAGTCTGCCCACCGTCGCCTGGCCGGCCGAGGCGTCGGCGGGGGAGGTCTTTCCCCAGTACCCGGGGGGCACCAGCATCGCCGGTGCGGCCAACCTGTGCGGCGCCCCGGCGCTGTTCCTGCCCAACGGCTTCGGCGAGGGTGGCCTGCCGACCGGCCTGCAGCTCACCGGACGGGCCAACAGCGAGGCGGTCCTGCTCGAGCTCGGGATGCAATTCCAGTCGCGCACGGATTTTCACCGGCGCCGGCCGCCGGGATTGTGACCCCCGCGGGCCCGCGGTTATATCTCGACACCCAAATCCGATCGCCTTCATTCCGCAGGAGCGCTCGTGACCACGTCGGTACTCCCGTCCTCCCCCGCGGGCTTCGCCAAGGCCAGCTGGGACGACGTCGTCCCGTACTTCGATGACCTGGTCGAGCGCCCGCTCGATGCCGATTCGGTCCAGGACTGGCTGCAGTCATGGTCTCGGCTGGAGGAGCTGGTCACCGAGGCGGCGGCGCTGGCCATGATCGCCTACACCATCGATACCTCGGACCCGGAGAAGGAGAAGGACCACCTCCGGTTCTCCACCGACATCCTTCCGAAGATGGAAGAACGGAGCGTTGAGCTGGCCCGGCGGTTCGTGGCGCTGGGCCTCGATAGCCCGGAGCTGGCCACTACGCTGGCCCGGTTTCGGACCAGCATCGAGATCTTTCGGGAGGCCAACGTCCCGATCTTTTCCGAGCTCGAGGAGTTGAGCGCCCGGTACCAGCGGATCACCGGATCGATGACGGTGGAGTGGGACGGGGTGGAGCGGCCCCTGCCGCAGCTGCAGCCCTTCCTCAAGAGCCCGGACCGGGCGGTGCGCGAGCGGGCCTTCCGGGCGGCCACCCGTCCCTACGTCGAGGAGCACGGCGCGCTGGCCGGCCTGTTCGATCGGATGTACGCCCTGCGTCAGCAGGCCGCCCGCAACGCCGGGTTCGCCAACTATCGGGACTACGTCTTTCCGGCCAAGTTCCGGTTCGACTATTCGCCCGCCGACGTGGAGCGGTTTCACGAGGCCGTCGAGCAGAAGGTCACCCCGGCGGTGGCCCGCGTGCTGGAGCACCGGCGCGTCCGGCTCGGCCTCGACGTGCTCCGCCCGTGGGACCTGGCGGTGGACCCCTACCGCAGCACCCCGCTTCGCCCGTTCGAGACCGCCGACCAGCTGATGACCACCGCCCGGCGAGTATTCGACCTGGTCGATCCGGTGCTGGGCGGAGAATTCCAGACCATGATCGACGAGCGGCTGCTCGATCTCGACAGCCGGAAGGGCAAGGCGCCCGGCGGCTACTGCGAGACGCTCCACTTCCGCGGCCGTCCCTTCATCTTCATGAACGCCGTCGGTCTGGTCGACGACGTCATGACCCTGCTCCATGAAGCGGGGCATGCCTTCCACGCCTTCGCCTCACACCGCCAGCCGCTCATCTGGCAGCGCCACCCCGGGTCCGAGGCCGCCGAGCTGGCCTCGATGTCCATGGAGCTGCTGGCCTCGCCCCACCTGGCCCAGCCGTCGGGGTATTTCACCCCCGCCGACCACCGTGGGGCCTGGCTCGAGCATCTGGAGGACGTCCTGCTCAGCCTGGTCCACATCGCTTCGGTGGACGCGTTCCAAACCTGGATTTACACCGACCGGAACGGGAGCGACGCGGCTGCCCGGGACGAGGCCTGGCTGCGGATCCGGAGCCGGTTCGAGCGCGGGGTGGACTGGACCGGGCTGGAGACCGAGCGGGTGGCCCGGTGGTACCGGCAGCTTCACATCTTCATGTACCCGTTCTACTACATCGAATACGGCATCGCCCAGCTGGGCGCGCTCCAGATCTGGCGCAACAGCCTGACCGACCCGGCGGGCGCGGTGGCCCGGTATCGCGAGGCCCTGTCGCTCGGGGCGGTGCGCAGCCTGCCCGAGATGTACCGAACGGCCGGCGCCCGGCTCATCTTCGACGCTGGCCCGATTGGCGAGCTGGTGGAGCTGGTCGAGGCTCAGATCGACCGGATCCGATCGGAGCTCGCCGCGGCGGCCTGAGACGGGAGCGGGGACCACCTCCGTGTAACGGGCTGTCGAGTTGCTTCCGGGCTCCAGGGGCGCAAGATTCCCTGCCTTCCCCGGCGCTGCGGCGCCTTTGTGCCTGTCACGAAACGTGGAGCGCCTGGATGGCCAAGGAAGAAGGGATCGAGATGGAGGGGGTGGTGACCGAGGTCCTGCCCGACCGGAACTACCGGGTCATGCTGGAGAACGGTCACGAGATCCTGGCCTACGCGGCCGGGAAGATGAGCAAGTTCAAGATCCGGGTGCTCGAGGGCGACCGGGTCAGCGTGGTGCTTTCCCCCTACGATCTCACCCGTGGCCGGGTGATCTACCGCCACAAGTAGGCCGGCCGCTCGGGCAGACCGGCGACGCCAGGCAACACACAAGGGGCCGCTCGACTGAGCGGCCCCTCGTGTGTCGTGGCGGTCGAGCTTACTTGACCTTGACCACGTTTTCGGCGGCGGGCCCCTTAGCACCCTGCACGATGTCGAACTCCACCCGGTCACCCTCGGCAAGGCTGCGGAAGCCTTCCGCCTTGATGGCGGTGTGGTGGACAAAGCAGTCCTTGTCCCCGTTCTCCGGAGTGATGAAACCAAAGCCCTTCGCGTCGTTGAACCACTTCACCGTGCCTAGGGTGCGAGCCATTGCTCCTACTCCATGTTGATTTGACTGCGTCGGAGACCGAGCCTCTGGTCTGCCGAGTCTGCATGAGCGCGGGCCCATCCCGAGTCATGCAAATCGTGGAGCCGACCGGAATCGGCTCGATAATGCTTTGGTCCTGAAAGAGATAAACCCCGACGGCTGACGCCGGGGCTGGGATCGATCCACCGATCGGACAGACACGGTCTGACCAAGCGCGGGCTAAATCTGTCGCCGGGCTCGGGTTAGTCAAGGGGGGAGCCGCGCAGCCAGCGGGCCGCCGCCCGGGCCCAGTCCGTCACCGGCTCGCGCGGACCCTCGGCGGCCCGATTGACGGCCTGGAGGAACTCGGCCGCCGAGGCGTAGCGGCCCTCCACATCGGCGCTCAGCGCCCGGTCGAGCACCAGCTCGAACTCTTCACTCACGTCGTCCCGCTGGTCGCGCGGGGCGGGGAACTGGTTGGTGGTCTGCCGGGCCAGGATCTGCTCGGTCGTGCTGCCGGGGAACGGCGGGCTGCCCAGCAAGGCGTAGTAGGCCACCGCGGCCAGGCTGTAGAGGTCGGATCGCTGGTCGACCCGCTCGCCCAGCAGCTGCTCGGGGCTGGCGAACTGGGGCGTCCCGCTCTGGCTGGTCGCGCCGCCGTACTTGCCGCGGAGTGCGAGGGCCAGGCCGAAGTCGGTGATCTGCACGCTGCCGGTGGGGTCGATCAGAATGTTCTCGGGCTTGATGTCCCGGTGGACCAGGCCCGAGCCGTGGGCGTGGGCCAGGGCGGACAGCGCCTCGCGCAGCAGCCGGACCACCCGATCCATCGGCAGCGGGCCCTCCCGCTCCACCAGCTGGGCCAGGCTGGGGCCGTCGATCAGCTCCATGGTGTACCAGATCAACCCGAACCTCCCCGCGATGTCGAAGATGTTGACGATGTTCGGGTGGCTCAGCCGGGCGGCCAGCTGGGCCTCGCGGCGGAACCGCTCGACCACCTCCGGATCCTGGGTCAGGGTGGGGTGCAGCACCTTGAGCGCCACCTCGCGCTCGAGGTGGAGGTCGCGGACCCGGTACACCCGGCCGAACCCGCCGCTGCCCAGCAGCGAGAGCAGCTCGTAGTCGTCGCCCAGCGCGCGGCGGAGCCACTTCTCCCACCGGCCGCGGTCCTCGGCTCCCGTGATCGGCCCCGGCATCACCGCCGATGCCCGGGTCTCGAAGGTCCCCGCCTCCGAGGCCAGGTCCTCCAGCATCTCCGAGGCGGTGAAATAGCGATCCTCGGGTGCGGGCCGGAGCGCGCGGAGCACCAGCCGTTCGATGGCCCGGGGACAGGTCGGCCGCAGCTCGGTGGGCCGCCGGAGCTGCCGGGTGTCCATCGGGGGCTCCTGCCCAGTCACCGCGAAGTAGAGCAGGGCACCGGCGGTGTAGACGTCGCTGGCGGGGTCGCCGGCGGCACCGCTCCGGATCTCGGGCGCCATGAACATCGGCATGTCGGGCGAGGCTCCCGCCGGAATAGCCGGCAGCACGTAGCTGCTCCAGCGGAGGTCGGTGACCGTCCCCCGCCCGTTCGAGCCGAGCAGGACCGACGCGGGCACGATCCGGCGCACGATGATGCCCTGGAGATGGGAATGATCCAGCGCGCCCAACATGTCCCGGGCGAGCGACAGCACCGCCGGGATGAGGCGCGGCCCCCGGTGGACCGCCTCCTGGAGCCCCTCGCCATCGATCCAGTTACCGATCCGGTAGGCCACGTCGCCGACCACGCCGGTATCGTACACATGCCGGATGGCCGGATGATCGAGCTGCCCCAGCGCCTCGGCCTCGTGCAGGAACCAGCCGCGGGTGGCCTCGTCGCGGAAGAAGTTGATCCGGACGCTGACCCGCCGCTTCAACGCCTGGTCGAAGGCCTCGAACAGGACCCGGTCGGCGTTAGCGGCGGCGATGCGCTCGAGCCGGTAGCGCTCGCCCAGCACGGCGCGGGTCCGCTCGAAGGCTGCCACGGGATCGGGGTTGGTCACGCGGGGGAACGCGGGATGTTCATGGCTGGCAGCCAAGCGGCGTCGCCGGAAGGAACCGTGCCGCGGTGGCCATGGGGATTAGTTGTCCGCCACCTCGACGGTGTTGCGGCCGGCCCGTTTCGCCTTGTACAGCGCACTGTCGGCGGCCGCGAGCAGGCTGCTCACCGTGGTGCCGTGCCGGGGCGATTCCGCCACGCCCATGCTCAGGGTGCAGGCCCCGAACTCGGGGCTGGCCTTCTCCATCTCGCGCAGGCTGGCCTGGACCCGGCCGACGAAGACCTGGGCCTCCGACGGCTTGGTCATCGGCAGGATGACGAGGAACTCGTCGCCCCCCAGCCGGCCGACCACGTCGAGCGCGCGGCACTGCTGGCGGAGGATCTTGGCCACCTGGATCAGCAGCCGGTCGCCGGCGGCGTGGCCCATGGTGTCGTTGATCCCCTTGAACCGGTCGAGGTCGAGCAGCAGGACGCTGGTGTGGAGCTGGTGGCGGAGGCTGCGCGAGATCTCCGCGGCCAGCCGCTCCTCGAGGGCGCGCCGGTTGTACAGGCCCGTCAGCTCGTCGGTGGTGGCCGCGCTGTGCAGCTGCTCGACCAGCTCCGAGTTCTTGAGCGCGATCGCCGCGGCGAAGCTGAGGGTGCCCGCCAGCTCGAGCTCAGCCGTGCCGTACAGCTTGTCGCTGATCCGGGAGCCCAGCACCAGCACCGCCATCCGTTCGGCGCCGGCATCGAGCGGCACCACCAGCTCGGCGCCCGGCCCCACCACCGAGGCCACCGTGGCGTCATCGGTCCGGGTGGCGGCGCTGCCCGGGGGCAGCGCCCGGTCGAGCGCGTCCTTGGGGATGGGAGCGGGGCGGAGCCGGTCGTTGAGCGAGCGGAACACCTTGGGGGCGTAGCTGTCGCCCTCGGGCCGGTAGAGGCAGCCCCACCAGGCGAAGAACACCTCGGCGATGAAATCGAGGATCAGCTGCTCGGTATCCTCGATCGAATGGACCGACGACAGCAGCCGGGCCACCTGCCGGAGCGCCCGGAGCTGGAACACCGCGTCGTCCAGGGCGGCCTGGCGCTCGAGCAGAATGCTGCGGAGCTCGAGCACCACGCTGAGACCCAGGGCCAACGGCATGGCCACCGCCCGCATCTCGCCGGAGACCGCGGGGTCGGCGTGAATGATGACCTCGGTCTCGCCGCTCCCCAGCCGGGCCACTTCCTGAGCCTGCTCGAAGCCGGTGGCGGGACCGACCCTGGGCGGCGGGTCGGTCGGCGATACCAGCGTCAGCCAGATCTGCTCGTGCTGGAACCGGCGCACCAGCGCCACCCGGCAACGTTCGAACAGCTCCCCCTCGGTCCGTGAGAGGCGGCAGGCGGCGGCGAAAGCACTGGGTAGCGTGGCGAGAGCGGTTGGCGGGGTCGAGGCCATTGCCCAAGTATACCCGTGAGCGCGAGTTGAAGGGAGCGCGACCGGCCCGGCCCCCAGGGATCACAATTTCGGGCCAGCGGACCGATCCTGGAGCAGGATCCCGGAGCTGCTCCGGTGATCTCGTCTGCAACGTTGTGCAACAACGACTTGCGTAAGGCCGGTGAACCCGTTAAACTGTTGGCAGTCTATGGAAGCATAGCCCTTCGGGGCCCCAGGGATTTAGGCTTTGCGGCCTGGGTGATCAACCTCGCTAAGGCCACCGGTCCCGGCGTCAGCCGGGATTTGTGTTTCCGGTCCGGACGATTCGCCCCGTCGCCGGCGCCGTCACGTTTCCCCCCAGCGAATCCGCCACGTACTGCATCAGCAGGTCAGCCGCCCGGGGCGCCGACTGGCGGGCCGCACAGGCCGGCCCCGCCTCGGGGATCACGTAGCCATCCCCTCCCTCACATGCCGGGTAGACCGGCACCGCCACGCGCAAGGTGTCCGCGGGCCTGAGCGGGCCGCCGCCGGCCCGCCGGAGGTCGCCCACCAGCCGCCGGCCTGACGGGGCCTTGGGATCGTAGGTGAAGCCGACGCCGGAGACCTGGAGAAACGCGCCCTTGCCCAGCGAGCCCTCGGCCACCCCGTGTTCCAGCAGCTCGCGCAGCCGGGCGCCGGTGAGGGGGACGGTGAGCACGCGGGTCTCGTCCGGGAAGAGGAAGATGGACTCGAGCTGGTAGTTGGTCAGCGGGCCGGGCCGGATGACATCGTCCAAGCGCAGCGTGCCGGCGTTGAGTATGGCGGCGTCGGCCCCGGTGCCCGTCCGCATGGCGTCCGTTACCAGATCGCCCAGGACCGACTCCTGCTGGCGGCCCAGGGCGTCCCGCGCGTCGATCGGCAGGCTGGTGCGGCCGAGGGCCCGCTCGGGGCCGAGCCGCGCCCGCAGGCTGTCGTCCCAGCGGTCTACTACGGCGGCCACCACCGTGTCGTCGGGCAGCCGGCTGTCCATCTTCACCAGCCCCACCGCCTGGCGCCAGGCACCCTTGCCGCCCCAAAGCGTGACAAACTGCGCAGTCCGGGCGTTGGCGTCGGCCTTGAGCACGTGCCGGCCGGAGACGACCGAATCGTGGGCCTCGTGCTCGTGCCCTCCCAGCACGAGGTCCAGCCGGCCTTCGCGAGCCAGCAGGTTGCGGTCCGCCTCGATGGTCTGGTGGGTCACGCCCACCACCAGCTCGGCGCCCTGGGCCACCAGCGTGTCGATGGCGATGTGCGCGGCACTGTCCGGGTCACTGCACCGGTACGCCTTGCGGTAGGCCCCGACCAGCGTCACCCCGAAGAGGCCGACCTTGTGGCCGGACACGCGGACGGTGTCCCAGGGGAGCACCTTGGCGATGGGGGTGCCGTCGGCCTGGGTGCAGTTGGTCGAGATCCACTTGAACTGCGACTCGGCGATCCGGGCGACCAGGGTGTCGAGCGGCAGCTCGAACTCGTGGTTGCCGAAGGTGGCATAGTCCAGCTTGGCGGCGTTGAGCGCTTCCACCATCTGGCGCCCGGAGTAGTACTTGCTCAACAGGCTGGGGCTCAGCACGTCGCCCGCCAGCACGAACAGCACGGGGCCGGTGTCGGCCAGCCGCCCTCGAACGGTGGCCACCCGGGCCAGGCCGCCGTTGCCGTCGGCCAGCGTGTCGGCCACGTACACGTCGTTGACCAGGAGAAACCGGACCGGATTGAGCGGCGCCGGCTTGCCCGGGCCAGCGCAGGCCGCGAGGCCCAGGAGGATCGCGCCCGCCGCCCGGCGCGCCAGCCGTCCACCCATCACAACCCCTCCTCACTGTGGCGCAGGCTCCGCACCATGTCGGTGCTCATCAGCCGGAGCTCGGTCAGCATCTCGCGCCGGGGCCAGTCGCTTCGGGCCGACAGGATCTCGAGCAGCGAGCGGTACCACCAGATGGTCTGCTCCGACCCCGCGCGCGAGACGGTCCGGAGGTACTCCACGCCCAGGCGGCGGAGCGCGGTCATGATCGAGCCGCACGAGTGGAGCTCGTCGGCCACGATGATGTCCAGGGCCCGCGGCTCGGCGGTGGCCAGCTGGGTCAGGTATTCCTGCTTGCACGGCTGCCACTGCCGCTCCATGCCGCGGCGGTCGAACTTGGGCTCGATGGCATCCTTGGCCACGGCCAGCACGACCGGCCCGAACTTCTCGCCGATCTTCTGCTCCAGCACCGGCCAGCGCTCCGGCGGACTCTCCTCCAGGACGTGATGCAGGATGCCGCCGACGACGGTGACCTGCTCGCAGCCGTAGCGGGTCAGGATCACCGCGACGTTGGCGGGATGCGCCAGGTAGTCCACCCCGGCGCCGGCGGGGGCGAGGACGTTGTAGTACTTGGCCGCGAAGGCGAACGCGTGATTGATCCGGTCGGAATATCCGTGCATGACGGGCCGGTTAAGGAATGCCGAGAAGCTTATGTGTCTGCAGGCTCAGTCGCCAGCGCGGATGGGCCAGGCAGTACTCGAGCGCGGCCCGGGTGTTGGCTTCACGGTCCGGCCCGTCCATCGGCTGGAGGAAGAAGTGGCGGAACCGCAGGGCGGCGTAGCGCTCTGGCGGTGCTCCGGCCTGAGGGTACACCAGCTTGAGCTCGTCACCCGCCTCGACCACCAGCTCGGCCTCGGCTTTGGGGCTGACGCACAGCCAGTCCAGTCCGGCCGGGGGGTTGACCGTCCCGTTGGTCTCGACCGCGACCGTGAGGCCGGCGGCGTGCAGCGCGTCGAGCAGCGGGGGATCGAGCTGGAGCAGCGGCTCGCCACCGGTGCATACCACCAGCGGGTCGGCCAGCGGATTGCCGGCGGGCCACGTGTCGGTCACGGCGCGGGCCAGCGCCGCCGCGGTGGTGAACCGGCCGCCGCCGGGCCCGTCCGTGCCAACGAAGTCGGTATCACAGAACCGGCACACCGCCGCCCGACGGTCGGCCTCGCGTCCCGTCCAGAGATTGCACCCCGCGAAACGGCAGAAGACCGCCGGCCGCCCCGCGTTGGCGCCTTCGCCCTGCAGAGTGTAGAAGATCTCCTTTACCGCGTAGCTCATGCGTGCGCGGCCTGGTATCTCGCCGGATCGGGAACGCCGGCTTCCTCGAACCCCTTGAGCCGGAGCAGGCAGGCCTCGCAGTGGCCGCAGGCGGCGCCGTCGGGCGCCGGGTCGTAGCAGGTGCTGGTGAGGCTGAAATCGAGGCCCAGGGCCAGCCCCCGGGCGATGATTGCCGCCTTGGTGAGCCGGAGCAGGGGCGTATGGATGGTGAAGCGCGCGCCCCCGACTCCCGCCCGGGTGGCCAGGTCGGCCATCCGGGTGAAGGCGTCGAAATACTCCGGCCGGCAGTCGGGGTAGCCGCTGTAGTCGAGCGCGTTGGCGCCGATGAAGATGTCACGGCCGCCCAGGGTCTCGGCCCAGGCCAGCGCGAGCGACAGGAAGATGGTGTTGCGGGCCGGGACGTAGGTGGCCGGGATCCGGGCCCCGATCTCGTTCAGGGGCGTGTCCTTGGGCACCGGGAGGTCGCCGGTGAGGGCCGAGCCGCCGAAGGCACGGAGATCGAGCTCGATCACCACGTGATGCCGGAGCTCGAGCCGCTCGGCCACCCGCCGGGCCGCCTCGAGCTCGACCGCGTGGCGCTGGCCGTAGCGCACGGTGAGGGCGTGCAGGTCGAACCCCCGCTCGAGGGCGATGGCCGCCGTCGTGGTCGAGTCCACTCCGCCGCTGAGCAGGACCACCGCCTTCGGTCGCGTCATGGCCGAAAGGTAGAGCGATCCCCGATGAGTGTCATCCCGCCCCGCTCGGACGGCCGAGGAGGTGCCGCAGGGCGCCTTCCAGCGTAGGATAGCGGAACGGGTAGCCCGAGGTGATGAGTCGCTCCGGCAGGGCGCGGGTGCTGCCCAGAATCGCCACGTCGGCCATCTCGCCGAACAGGAGCCGCAGCGCGGCGGCGGGCACCGGCAGCGCGGCCGGGCGATGGAGCACTCGACCGAGGGTGGCAGCGAATTCGCGATTGGTGACCGGCTGGGGGGAGGTCACGTTCACCGGGCCCGAGAGCGACTCGGTCATCAGCCCGTGGTGGACGGCGCCAACCAAGTCGTCGATGGCGACCCAGCTCATGTACTGCCGCCCGTCGCCCAGCGGGCCACCGCCCCCGAGCCGAAAGGCCGGCAGCAGCCGGGCCAGCGTCCCTCCGGCCGGGGTCAGCACCAGGCCAAAGCGGTTCAGCACCACCCGGATGCCGGCCACCCGGGCGGGCTCGGTGGCCCGTTCCCACTCCCGGCTGACGTCGGCCAGGAAGTCGGACGGCACCGTGGGCGTGGGGCTGCCCTCAGTCAGCGATTCGTCGCCCCGGTTGCCATAGACCCCAATGGCCGACGCCGAGATCAGCGAGCGCGGGCGCCGGGTCAGCCGGGCCAGCGTCTCTGCCAGGAATCGGGTCCCGATGCCCCGGCTGTCGCGGATCCGCCGGCGGCGCTCGGGCGTCCACCGGGCGCCGATGTTCTCTCCGGCGAGGTGAATCACCGCATCGAGCCCGTCCAGCCGTTCAGCGTCGATCCGACCCAGCTCCCAGTCCCATGACGCCTCGTCCGCCTCGGCCTTCCGCCGTCGGACCATCCGGACCACGGCATGGCCGCCGGTGGTGAGGAATGGAACGAGCGTGCGCCCGATGAGCCCCGTCGCGCCGGTCACGGCGATCCGGAGCCTCGGCCGGTCGGCGAACCGGGCGTGGCTCTCGAGGTCCCGCCGAAGAGTCTCGTGGCGGTAGGCGAGCAGGTGATCCAGCCGCGGCCGGACCAGGTGCGTCGCGCCCAACGCGCCGGCGGCCCCGAGGGGCGGGGTATACTCGATCCGGTCGGTCATCACGCAGCCGTCCGGGCCGGCCGGCTCGAACCGGTGATAGTGGACCCAGCGGGTGAACGGTCCCTCCACCTGTTCGTCCACGAACTGGCGGTTCCGCTCGTAGTCCCGGTGCCGGGCGGTCCACCGAACCGGCACCGGACTGCCGACCTTCATCACTATGCGGGCCCCGTCCTCCAGTCCTCCGGTGCGCTGGAGGACTTCGACCCGCTCCCACGGGGGGGTCAGGCGCTCCAAGGCGCCCGGCCGCTCGTGCCAGGCGAACACGGTCTCAACGGGCCAGGGCAGCTGAACCGAGCGCTCGATCGTGGTGACACCGGAAGACATCGTCCGCAGGCTTTCGTGGGAGGCGGAGACCTGGTCGCGCGGCGACGCGGGGCCGTGAGACCGCCACCGGGCGGGTCGGGCCGGCCTGAAGTATGGCCGAGCCGGGGCGGTCCACGCAAAGTGCGGGTTCAGCGGCTCGCTTGCACCGGTCACGGCCCCGAATAACTTCCCGCCACCCGCCACCTCGGAGTTTGCATGGGAGCCCGCCTGCTCGCCCGGTTGGGGACACTGACCGCCCTGGCCGTCGCGCTTCACCCGTCGCTCCGGGCCCAGACGCCCGACTCTTCGCCCGCCTCGCCGTTTCGCCCCCTGCCGCTCCCGGCCCCGAACGAGCTCCGGACCGGCGCCGGGCGGCCCGGGCGGCTGTACTGGCAGCAGCGGGCCGATTACCGGATCGAGGCCAGCCTCGACCCGGAGCGCCAGGAGCTGCGGGGGCGGGAGCGGATCCATTACCTCAACCGCAGCCCGGACCCCTTGCCGTACCTCTGGCTCTTCGTCGAGCAGAACATCTGTGCCCCGGGCAGCGTCACCAATCAGCTCGACCAGCCGCCGTTGGTCTTCCTCGGCTCGACCTTCGATTTCTCCTGCAAGGGATTCGAGGGGGGCGTCACGCTGGACCACGTCCGGGTCGGCCTTCGAACGGTCACGCCGGCGGTGTTCGGCACCACCATGCGGATCGATCTGCCGCACGCGCTGGCGCCGGGCGCGGCCCTCGACCTCGATATCGGCTGGCGGTTCAAGGTTCCGGACTACGGCGCCGGCCGGATGGGGCACGACGGCACCTTGTATGAGCTGGGGCAGTGGTATCCCCGGATGGCGGTGTACGACGATGTGCGGGGCTGGAATCACGAGCCGTACATCGGCGGCGGCGAGTTCTACCTGGAGTACGGCCGATTCGATGTGGCGCTGACGGTTCCCGCGGCCTACCTGGTCGGCGCGACCGGCACCCTGCTCAACCCGGGCGAGGTGCTCACCGCCGGGCAGCGCGCCCGCCTCCGCCAGGCTCGCGCGTCCGCCACGCCCGTGGCCGTGATCTCGGCCGAGGAAGCCGGCGACCCGGCCCGAACTCGGCCGAGGACGACGGGCAGCCTGACCTGGCGGTTCACCGCCGACAGCGTGCGGGACTTCGCCTTCGGCGCGGCCCCGGACTTCCGGTGGGACGCCAGCGCCTACCGGCACACCCTGGTCCATACCCTGTATCGCCGCAGCGCGCCGGAGTGGGAAGAGGCCAACCGGATGGTGCGGGACGCGGTCCAGTACTACAGCGAGCAGTGGTACCCCTACCCGTATCCCCACATCACCAGCATCGAGGGCCCGATCGAGGGAATGGAGTATCCCATGATCACCTTCGATCCGCGGGCACCCAGCCGGGAAGAGCGACAGTGGGTGCTGGCCCACGAGCTGGGACACCAGTGGGTCCCGATGATCGTGGGCTCGAACGAGCGGCTCTATCCCTGGATGGACGAGGGGTTCAACACCTTCATCGACCTGGGCAATGCGGCGAGATACTTCAAGGGCACGCCGTACGGCGACAGCATCGAAGTGCACCCGCTGCACCTCAATCCCGACCACGCGATAGCCGGGAAGGAGCAGCCGCTCATCGACCGGCCGGTCGAGGTGCACGACCTGTTCTGGACCGGGTACCAGAAGCCGGCCCTGATGATGCAGACCCTGCGCTACGAGGTGCTCGGGAAAGACCGCTTCGACTACGCCTTCCGGCAGTACCTCCGGGCCTGGGCGTTCCGGCACCCGACCCCCGCTGACTTCTTCCGCCTGATGCGCGACACATCGGGGATGGATCTCGACTTCTTCTGGCGGGACTGGGTCTACACCACCGCCCGGCTCGACCAGGCGGTGGATTCGGTCGGCACCGCGGACGGCCAGGCCAAGGTGTTCCTCTCCAACCGGAGCACGATGTCGCTGCCGCTCGAGATGGACCTGACGTATGCCGACGGCACCACCGAGCGGGTTCGCCTGCCGGTGGAGATGTGGAACCTCTGTCGCGCGTTCGCCTATCGGGTTCGCGGCGGACGGAAGGTGACCGGCGTAGTGGTGGACCCTCGGGGAGTCCTGCCCGACGTGGACCGGAGCAACAACCGGCTGCGGTAGGCCGGCCGTTCAGCGCTGCGTGGCGGCGGTCTCGGCCGGCAGGGGGGCCGGCCGCTGCGCTCCCCGGACCAGCAGCAGGTCGGTGATGTTGTCCTTGGTCAGGAGCCCGACCAGCTTGCCGGACGGGTCCACGACCGGGAGGGCCGGAAGCCGGCTGGTCTGGAGCCGCTCGACGGCGTCCTGGAACGACAGGTCCGGGGCCACGATCGGCGCTTCCGCCGTCATCGCCTCCGATACCCGGGCCGCCGAGCCGAGCCGGCTCAGGCCCCGGATCAGGTCATCGCGCGTCAGGAGACCTTCCGCCCGGCCAAGATTGTCCACCACGGGAAACTCGCGCTGCTCCCCGGCGAGCAGCAGATCGGCCGCGTGCTGCAGGCTGGCGTGCACCGCCACCGTCCGGAAATCCGTCACCATCATGTGCCTCACCTGCAGCCCCCGGCCGGCCAGTCGGGTGGCCACGGCGCTGGCCTCGCTGCCCGCGCCCAGGAAGATGAAGAAGGCGACCAGCAGGGCCAGCGGCTGCTCACCGAACAGGCCGTACAGGCCGAGCAGCAAGGCGAAGCCCTGGCCGATGGCCCCCGCGATCCGGGTACCCTGGGCCAGCCCGAACCGCTTGGAGAGCAGCGCCCGGAGCACCCGGCCGCCGTCGAGCGGAAAGGCCGGAATCAGGTTGAAGACCAGGACCACCAGGTTGGCCCCGAGCAGGCGGACCACGAAGGGCACGTCGTCGGCGAGGAGGCCCCGGTAGAACTGGCTGTGTCCGCCCAGCCAGGCGGCGAGGCCCAGCAATGCGATGATCGCCACGGTGACCGCGGGTCCCGCCAGCGCGATGAGCAGCTCCTCCCGGGGCTCCTCCGGAATCCGCTCCAGCCGCGCCACGCCCCCGATCGGCAGCAGGATGACGTCCGGCGTCCGGACACCGAACCGCCGGGCCATGGCGATATGGCCGAACTCGTGCAGCAGGATGCAGAGGAAGAAGGCGAGGAAGAACAGCGTGGTGGCGAGAGCGACCGCGGCCCCGGACGCGCGATACTCGACGTAGGCGATGTAGCCGACCAGGAGCAGGAAGGTGACGTGGAGCTTCACCTCCGTGCCCGCGAGCTTCGCAATCGTGTACGACCACCGCATCGCGCGTCCTCCGGCGGCGCCGCGACGCGCGGCGCGTGCCGAAAGATACCCTGGCGCGGGCGGGGCGCCTGCCCGCAGGCCGCGCCCGACCTCCCGGCGGCAGCGCTACCCGACGATCCGGAGACTGAGCGGCAGCCGGGCCGCGACCGGCCGCGCCGCCGTGGCGCACACGGGCGCGGCTCCCACCGGCTCCCGGACCGGGTGCCGCTCGGCCCACGCGGCCAGGGTGCGGCGGAAGATGATCTGGGCCTCGACCGAGGGGAGGTTGAAGTAGCGGACATAGTGCATGATGGCGTCGTCGGCCCCGGCCTCGCCCTGGAGCAGGGCCACCGTCTCCAGCGCCATCGCCACATGGGTCGCGGCCACCGCCTCGTCCGACAACGAGGCCGCCATCCGGCAATCGAGGCTCGCTTCCTCCTGGCTCTGCGCCCGGCGGCGGATGCCCTCGAGCCACAGCTCCGGCCGGAGATGCTGCCAGCCGACCGCCGGCCGGCTCTCCTCCGAGGTCCCGGACGACGAGGGATCGAGCGCCGTGGGCGCCAGGGCGATGAGGGCCCGAGCCCGGACCGTCTGTTCCATGGCGTGGGGCACTCCGACCTCGCGGAAATACCGCTCCAGCGCCTCTTCGGTGCCGAGGCGCCCCTGCAGGCGGCGGACGAAATCGACGGCCTGGATGCGATAGGTATCGGCGAGCGACTCGAACGCCTTGGCGTACAGCACCTGAAGGCGGAGACGCAGCGACGGCGTGAACCGGCGGGCGGCAATCAGACTGGGCGCGGCCATGGTGCCCTCTCTCTACAGTGGGACCAGTGCAAACTTCGGCTACCGGGGGTGTCCAGCGACTCGACGGCCAAAAATGCGAGGATCGTGCCCGTGGCCGGGCCTGGCCCGGCCGCCGGCCCGATCGACATCCGCTTGAAAAGGGCAGGGTTGCCGGGCTGCCAAGAGCTGCAGGGCCGGACGGCGCGGGCCGGTGTGGCGCCGGTGCTACTGCGCCGGGGGGGCCGGCTGACAGGGCGGGCTGGCCGCCCGGCCGCAGCCGGCCCGGCGGTCTTGAGGTCCGGGTCCGCCGGCTGCCGATCCCGGCGCGCCACCGGAGGAAGGGGGGATTTCTCTCACCGACCGCGTTAGATTTGCCGCTGCCGTTCACCCGCCCTCTTCCGCCGCCCATCCTACGCGGAGCCGCCCCATCGCCACCACCGCCGTCGCCCCCGCCTGGACCGTCAAGGACGCCGAAAAGCTGTATAACATGAGCGGCTGGGGGCTGGGATACTTTCGGGCCAGTCCCGAGGGGCACGTCACCGTTCATCCCGACGCCAACCGGAAGCGTGGCCTCGACCTCTACCAGCTGGCCATGGACCTCAACGCCCAGGGGGTGGGGCTGCCCCTGCTGCTCCGGTTCAGCGACATCCTCCGGTCGCGGATCCAGTCGCTCGCCGCCGAGTTCGCCAGTGCCATCAAGGAGTTCAACTACGAGGGCAGCTACACCACAGTGTACCCGGTCAAGGTGAACCAGCAGCGCCACGTGGTGCAGGAGATCGTCGAGTTCGGCGCGCCCTACGGAGTCGGGCTCGAGTGCGGCAGCAAGCCCGAGCTGCAGGCCATCCTGGGGCTGCACGAGAGCACCAGCCATCTCATCGTCTGCAACGGCTACAAGGACGAGGAGTTCATGCGGCTCGCCCTGATGGGCCAGCGGCTGGGCCACACCGTGATGATCGTGCTGGAGCAGCTCAACGAGCTGGAGGTCCTGCTCAAGGTGGCCGGCGAGATGGGCGTCGAGCCCACCGCCGGGGTCCGGGTCAAGCTGGCCACCGAGGGGTCGGGCCGCTGGGCCAAGAGCGGCGGCGAACGGTCCAAGTTCGGCCTGGGCGCGGTCGAGCTGATCCGGCTGCTGGATCAGCTCGACCGGCTGGGCCGGAAAGACATCCTCAAGCTGGTTCACTTCCATCTGGGCAGCCAGATCACCGATATCCGGTACGTCAAGGCCGCCCTGGAAGAGGTCGGGCGGTACTACGCCGAGCTCCGGGGCATGGGGTTCGACCTCACCCACGTGGATGTCGGTGGCGGCCTCGGAGTCGATTACGACGGCTCGCGCTCCACCCGACCCGCCAGCATGAACTACTCCATGCGCGAGTACGCCAACGACGTGGTCTACACCATCGGCGGGGTCTGCCGGAACGAGGGGCTGCCGATGCCCCATCTGATTTCCGAGTCGGGCCGGGCGCTGACCGCGCACCACTCCCTCCTGCTCATCAACGTGATCGACGTGGAGTCCCAGATCGAGCCCGTGGCCCCGACCCTGGAGCAGGACGCCCACCCGCTGCTGGCCGAGATGGCGGAGAACGTGGACGGGCTGACGGCCGATCGGGTCGAGGAGGCGTTCCACGACGCGGTCTTCGCCAAGGAACGGGCCCAGGAGTACTTCGCCAGCGGGGTGTTCTCGCTCCGGGAGAAGGCCAACGCCGACCAGCTCTACCTGGTGACGCTCAATGCCATCCAGCGGGCCATCGGGGAGGACCGGGCGGCCTTTCCCGAGATCTCGGCCCACATCGAGGCCGAACTGGTGGACCGCTACTTCTGCAACTTCTCGGTGTTCCAGTCGCTGCCCGACAACTGGGCGATCGACCAGCTGTTCCCCATCATGCCGATCCACCGGCTGACCGAGCAGCCCACCCGCCGGGGCACCCTCCAGGACGTGACTTGCGACTCGGACGGGGTGATCGACCGGTTCGCCGGCGGCCGCAAGGGCAAGCCGTCGCTCGAGCTGCACCCGGTGCGCGAAGGCGAGCCCTACATCCTGGGCATCTTCCTCACCGGCGCGTATCAGGAGATCCTGGGTGACCTGCACAACCTGTTCGGGGACACCAACGCGGTGCACGTGCGGCTGACCGAGCAGGGCTACGAGATCACCGATCTGGTCCACGGCGACACGGTGACCGAGGTGCTCAACTACGTCCAGTTCCACGCCTCGGACCTGCTCGCGACCTGGCGGCGCAAGGTGAACGGGGCCAAGGAGCTGAGCCGGCAGGAGGCCAACAGCTTCATCGCCGATTTC
>DATAOR010000328.1:0-7693 GCA_036265635.1 Gemmatimonadales bacterium | reverse complement strand
CTGGTCCACGGCGACACGGTGACCGAGGTGCTCAACTACGTCCAGTTCCACGCCTCGGACCTGCTCGCGACCTGGCGGCGCAAGGTGAACGGGGCCAAGGAGCTGAGCCGGCAGGAGGCCAACAGCTTCATCGCCGATTTCGTGGCGGGGCTCGAGGGGTACACCTATCTCGAGGGCGACGTACCGGTGGGTTGATCCCGGCTGTCCAGCGGCGGCTCCGCATCACCCCCGGCCAAGCGAAGGGAGCAGGCGTCAACGCCTGCCCCCTTCGCGTGGCTCGGGATCATTGGGGCCTCCCGCTACGCCTCCTGCGACTCGTACATGTCCTTCAACCTGCTCACGACCGCCGGGTCGGCCAGGGTGGTGGTATCGCCCAGCGCCCGCCCCTCGGCGATGTCCTTGAGCAGCCGGCGCATGATCTTCCCGCTCCGGGTCTTGGGCAGGTCGGCCGAGAAGAAGATGTCGTCGGGCCTGGCAATGGCCCCGATCTTCTCCGACACGTGCGCCTTGAGATCGTCCTTGAGGTCGGGCGAGGGGTGGTGGCCGTCCTTGAGGGTGACGAAGGCGGCGAGGGCCTGGCCCTTGAGCTCGTGGGTCTTGCCCACCACCGCCGCCTCGGCCACCGCCGGGTGCGCCACCAGGGCGCTCTCGACCTCCATGGTGCCGATCCGGTGGCCGGCCACGTTCAGCACGTCGTCCACCCGGCCCAGGATCCACCAGTAGCCGTCGTCGTCCAGCTTGGCGCCGTCGCCGGCGAAATAGCGGCCGGGAAATCGCGACCAGTAGGTGTCGCGGTAGCGCTGGTCGTCGCCGTAGATCGTGCGCAGCATGCCGGGCCACGGCTCGGGCAGGGTGAGGAACCCGCCACCCTTGCGGAGCACCTGGCCCGCATTGTCCACCAGGTCGGCCACGATCCCGGGGAAGGGGACGGTGGCGGAGCCGGGCTTGGTGGTGGTCACGCCGGGAAGGGGGGTGATCATGATCCCGCCGGTCTCGGTCTGCCACCACGTGTCCACGATGGGGCAGCGCCCCCCGCCGATGTGGGTCTGATACCAGATCCAGGCCTCAGGATTGATCGGCTCGCCCACGCTGCCCAGCAGCCTGAGCGTCGACAGGTCGTGCTTGGCCGGGTGCTCGGCGCCCCACTTCATGAACGCGCGGATCGCGGTGGGCGCGGTATACAGCACGGTGACGCCGTGATAGGCGATCAGGGACCAGAAGCGGTCCCGGGCGGGCCAGTCGGGCGCGCCCTCGTACATCAGGACCGTAGCCCCGTTGGCCAGGGGGCCGTAGACCACGTAGGAGTGCCCGGTGACCCAACCGACGTCGGCGGTGCACCAGAACACGTCGGTCGGCTTCAGGTCGAAGACGTACTTGGTGGTGGCCGCGACCTGGGTGAGGTAGCCGCCGGTGGTGTGGACGATGCCTTTCGGCTTGCCGGTCGTGCCGGAGGTATAGAGGATGAAGAGCAGGTCCTCCGCGTCCATCGGCTCGACCGGGCAGTCGGCCGGCACCCCGGCCAGCAGGCGGTGCCACCAGTGGTCGCGCCCTTCCGTCATCTGGGCGAACGACTCGTCGCCCACCCCGCCGGCCCGCCGCTGCACCACCACACAGTGCTGGATCGACGGCGTCTCGGCCATCGCCTGGTCGGCCATCCGCTTGAGCGGCACGACCTGGCCGCGCCGAAGCCCCGCATCGGCCGTGATCAGGACCTTGGCCTGGGCGTCATTGACCCGATCGCGGACCGATTCGGCCGAGAAGCCGCCGAAGATGACCGAGTGGACCGCGCCGATCCGGGCGCAGGCCAGCATGGCGATGGCCGCTTCAGGGATCATCGGCAGATAGATGGCGACCCGGTCGCCCTTCCGCACGCCCAGCTGCTTGAGCGCGTTGGCGGCGCGGCGGACCTCGCGGGCCAGGTCCCAGTAGGTCAGCACCCGCCGGTCGCCCGGCTCACCTTCCCAGATGATGGCGGCCTTGTTGCGCTGCGGCCCGTCGAGGTGGCGATCGAGGCAGTTGGCCGACACGTTGAGCCGCCCCCCCACGAACCACTTGGCATGGGGCGGGTCCCAGTCGAGCACCCGGTCCCAGCGCCGGATCCAGTCGAGCTCGCCTGCCTGCCGGGCCCAGAAGGCCTCGCGATCCCGAGCCGCCTCCTCGTACAGCGCCTTGGTGCCGTTCGCCTGGCCGGCGAAATCGGCCGCGGGGGCGAACCGGCGCTGCTCGGACAGCAGGGTCTGGAGCTGGTCGCTCATCCGCCCCTCCTAGCGCTGCTCGATGGGGACGTAGGGCCGTTCGGCCTTGCCGGTGTAGATCTGGCGCGGCCGGGCGATCTTCTGGTCCTTGTCCAGCAGCATCTCCTCCCACTGGGCCAGCCAGCCTGGCATCCGCCCCAGGGCGAACAGGACCGTAAAATACTCGGTGGGGTAGCCCATGGCCTGGTAGATCAGGCCCGAGTAGAAGTCCACATTGGGGTACAGCTTCCGCTTGATGAAGTACTCGTCCTCCAGGGCGATCCGCTCGAGCTCGAGGGCGATCTCCAGCTTGGGATTCAGCCCGGTCTGCTCGAACACCTCGTCGGCCACCTTCTTGATCAGCTTGGCCCGCGGGTCGTACGACTTGTAGACCCGGTGCCCGAAGCCCATCAGCCGGCCGCGGCCCGCCTTCACCTCTTCGATGAACTTCGGGATGTTCTTCTTCTCGCCGATCTCGTCCAGCATCAGCAGCACCGCCTCGTTGGCGCCGCCGTGGAGCGGCCCGTACAGGGCCGCGATCCCGGCGCTCACGGCGGAGAACGGATCGACGTGCGACGACCCGACCGCCCGGACCGCGCTGGTGGAGCAGTTCTGCTCGTGGTCGGCGTGGAGGATCAGCAGGATCTCGAGCGCCCGCTGCAGCACCTTGTTGGCCTTGTGCCGGCCGCCGATGCTGAACGTCATGTTGACGAAGTTGCCGATGTAGTCGAGATCGTTGTCCGGAAAGACGAACGGCAGCCCCCGGCCGTGCCGGAAGGCGAAGGCGGCGATGGTGGGTGCCTTGGCCAGGAGCCGGACCCGCTGCAGGGCGCGGTTGGCCGGGTCGTGGATGTTCTTGGCGTCGGGATAGAAGGTCGACAGCGCGCTCACCGCGCCGAGCAGCATGCCCATCGGGTGGGCGTCGTAGCGGAAGCCCTCAAGGAACTTGATGATGTTGGTGTGGACGTAGGTGTGATACTTGACCGTCTCCTGCCAGGCGTCGAGCTGGGCCCTGGTGGGCAGCTCGCCCTCGCCCAGCAGGTAGGCCACCTCGAGGAAATTGGCCCGCTCGGCCAGCTGCTCGATGGGATAGCCGCGGTAGCGGAGGATCCCCTTGTCGCCGTCGATGAAGGTGATGGCGCTCCGGCAGGCGGCGGTGTTCATGAAGGCGGGGTCGTACGTCATCATCCCGAAGTCGTCGCTCGACACCTTGATCTGGCGGAGATCGGTCGCCCGGATCGTCTCGTCCTCGATCGGCACCTCGTACGACTTGCCGGTGCGGTTGTCGGTGATCGTGAGGGTGTCCTTGGCCACGAGCGGCTCCTCTGGGGATCAAAGCGGGAGAGCGGTTCCGGAGATTCCGAGTATAACTTGAGCCGGGTCGGCTTCGCCACCCGAACACACCGCCCACGAGGAGTCGCTGCCGCCGATGCCGCTCAGTCTCTCCCAGCGCGCCGCCGGCGCCCTGATCGGCGCGGCCGGCTGCCGCCCCGGTCCCCGGCCCGCCGGCCGCGATGGTGGTCTCCTCCTGATGCTGGACCTGGCCGAGGAACTCGCCGCCGGCCGGCGCGACCTGCGCGCCGTCGCGCACCGCTGGGTCGAGCGGTATCGGGCCCACCCCGACGACCTGGCGGCCGAGACCGCCGCGGCGCTGGCCCACCTGGCGCGGCACGATGCCCCGCCCTCGCAGGCGGCGGGCCGGGGCAGCGATCCCCTGGTTCGGGCACTCCCGGTGGCGCTGGCGGCCCACGACGACCCCCGCACGCTGGTCAGCGCGAGCTACCACGTGGTGGCGCTGACCCATCCCGACCCGCTGGTCCAGTGGGCCGCCGTCGCCGTCAACCTCGCGCTCGGCCGGCTGCTGGCCGGCCGGCGGGACTTCGTGCCCGAAGTGATCGAGGCCCTCCGGGCCAATGGCGCGCCGGCCGAGGTCCTGACGGCGGTGCGGGGCGTCCCGCTGCTCCGGTACGAGGATCCAGGGCCGGGCTCGGCCGTGGCCGACGCCAGCGCCGCACTCCGGCTGGTCTACCACGAGCCGCTGCCGGCGCGCGGACTAGCTCCGGTGCGGGCGGCCGGACCCGAGGCGGCGGGGCGGGCCGGACTGGCCGGGGCCCTGCTCGGCGCCCGGGACGGTGCCGATCGGCTGCCCGCCGACTGGCTCCCCGGCGCCCACCGGGCCAAGTTGCAGGCGCTGGCCGAGCGGCTGGTCGGCCCTGGCCCTCGAGCCGCGCCGGCTGCCGTGTCATGACCTTTCTCTCACATCCGCGCCTCGGTGCGACCATGGCCCCTATGCCTAGACTCCTGCTGATCTGCTGCCTCCTCCTTGTCCCGATCGCCGCCCAGGCCCAGACGCCCGACTCGACCGGGAGCGGCGCGCTCATCGCCGAGGCGATGAACCGATCCGAAGTCATGGCCAACCTCCGCGAGCTCAGCGACGTGATCGGCCCCCGACTGTCCGGCTCGCCCGCCATGCGCCGGGCCAACGAATGGACCGCGGCGAGATTCCGGAGCTACGGCCTCACGGCAGCGCTCGAGCCCTATCCGTTTGGCGTGACCTGGGCTCGCGGGCCCGCCTCGCTCCGGCTGGTGGCGCCGTTCACCCGGCAGATCACCGCCCACAGCTGGGCCTGGACGGTCGGCACCGGCGGCAAGGCCCTCACCGGACCGGTGGTGCTGGCCGACCTCTCCACCCCGGACAGCTTGGCGAAATACAAGGCGAAGGTCCGGGGCGCCTGGGTGCTGCCCCGTCCATCGGTCGAGTTGTGGAACCCCGACGGCCCTCCAATGACACCCGACGACTCGATCCGGCTGGACCAGGCCAGGCAGGTCCGACGCCAGCTCACGGCCGATACCAGCGCGCCTGCGGTGCTGGCGCGGAGGCAGTTCGGCCTCGATCTGCCCTATGTCCTGAAGGGCGCCGGCGCCCTGGGGACCCTGGTGGACGGCGCCAAGGATCATGGGCTCATGACGATGAGCGGGTCGCCCACCCGGGTAGCGCCGCTGCCCAACCTGGTCATCGCGCACGAGGACTACGTCATGCTCGAGCGTCAGATTCAGGCGGGCCCGGCGCCGCGGCTGGAAGGGCGGGTGGAGAACAGCATCGGCCGAGCCCCGGTCCAGCAGTGGAACACGGTGGCCGAGCTCAAGGGCGGGGAACGTCCCGGGCAGGTGGTGATTCTGGGCGCCCACCTCGACAGCTGGGACCTGGGCCAAGGCGTGACCGACAACGGCACCGGCTCGATGGTCGTGCTCGAGGCGGCCCGGGTCCTGGCCCAGTCCGGGCTCGCCCCAAAGCGGACCATCCGCTTCATCCTGTTCAGCGGCGAGGAGGAGGGGTTGCTCGGATCCAAGGCCTACGCGGCGGCCCACGCCGATCAGGCGGACAGCATCCAGGCCGTGCTGGTGCTGGACAACGGGACGGGCGCCATCAAGGGGCAGGCACTGCAGGGGCGGCCGGAGCTCGAGCCGCTGTGGCGGGCGCTACTGGCGCCGGTCGCCGCGCTCGGCGCGGACAGTGTCCGTGACTTCTCGAAGTCCGGCACCGACCACCTGAGCTTCCTGCCGTACGGCGTGCCGGGGTTCAACTTCGACCAGCTGCCGCGGGGCTACAACCACACGCATCACTCGCAGACCGACACCTACGACAAGGCGGTGGCGGAAGACCTTAAGCAGGCGTCAGCGGTGATGGCCGTGACGGCGTTCGAATTGGCCAATCTGCCGGAGCTGTTGCCCCGAGGGCCGAAGAAGGCGCCTGAAGTAGTGCCCACGACGCCATCCCGGGCAGTGACGGCAACGCACTAGGCACCCGACGCTAGGCTGGGGCGGGCAGGGTCACCGAGCAGGTGGTGTCGAACCCGCCCCGGGTGTTGTACACCGTCGTTACCGTGAGCCGCCGCGGCCGGAGCACGCCGAAGAGGTCCTCGGCGATCTTGGCCGTAGCGTGCTCCTGAAAGATCCCGACGCTCCGGTAGCTGGTGACATAGTACTTGAGGCTCTTGAGCTCGATGCACCGGTCGCCCGGGACGTAAACGATCCGGAGGGTGGCGAAGTCCGGCAGTCCGCTGTAGGGGCAGACCGGGCTGAACTCCCGCGTTTCGGTCAGAATCTCCTGCGCCGGGCCGGCGTACTCGAACGTCTCGAGGACGCCGACGTCCACCGTCTCGGGACCGGTGAAGGGTATCGTCCGGCCTTCCGCTATCGCCATGGCTCGCTCGAGTTCGGGTCCGGAGCCAAAGATAACGTCAGCCGTCGCCGGGCAGCCGGACCATGCCCTGCTCCAGCCAGCGGTGCTGGTCGGCCAGGACGTGCTGCGCGGTCCGGTAGGCCGCCAGGTCGTCGTTGTCGAACACCGCGGCGAAGCGGTCCTCGATCCGCCGGCGGGCCTGGCGGCTGAACAGGTCGGCCAGCTCGACCGGGCCGGTCTGGGCCGGATCCTGGCGGACCATGGCGTGGGCCCGGCTGCAGGCGGCGGTGATCGCCAGCAGCTCGGCGCCGATCTCGACCAGCCGGCCGAGGACGGCCTGGCGCTTCTCCAGCCGGGGCCCGAACCTGACCATGCAGTGGAACAGCGTCCGGGCCAGCTTGCGGCTGGCGCGATCGACGAAGCGGAGATGGCCGGCCAGCGGGCCGAACTCGCCGTAGCCGAACCGGCCCTTGAGCCCCAGCCACAGCCGGGGATACCAGGCGAGGTAGAACGCGGCCGAACGCCCCAGCGCGGCCAGCTTGTCCCTGGGCGAGCTCTTCGGGTCGATCAGCGCGCCCGCGACCCGCAGATGGGTGTCCACCGCCTCCCGGGCGATGAACAGCCGCATGATCTCGCTCGATCCCTCGAAGATCAGGTTGATCCGGTAGTCCCGCATCATCCGCTCGATCGCCTCGGGCCGCTCTCCCCGGCTCCGCAGGCTGTCGGCCGTCTCGTAGCCGCGGCCTCCCTTGATCTGCAGCGCGTCGTCCACGATTCGCCAGCCCACCTCGGTGTTCCACATCTTGGCCATGGCCGCTTCGAGCCGGATGTCGGTCCCGCCCCGGTCGGCCATCAGCGACGCCAGGTCGGCCACCGCCTCCATCGCGAAGATCTCCGCCGCCATCCGGCCGAGCTTCTGGGCGATGGCGTCGTGCTTGCCGATCGGCTGGCCCCACTGGACCCGCTCCGCCGCCCAGCGGCGGGCGATCGCCAGGGCCCGCTTCGAGCCCGCCACCGCGGAGGCCGGCAGCGTGAGCCGGCCGGTATTGAGGGTGATCAGCGCGAGCTTCAGACCCTTGCCCTCGCCCCACAGCACGTTCTCCACCGGCACCTTGACGTCGGTGAAGCGGATGACGCCGTTCTCGATCGCCTTGAGTCCCATGAAGTGGAGCCGCTGGACCACCTCGACGCCGGGCCAGGCCGTCTCGACGATAAAGGCGGTGATCTTCTTCGGGCCGGTCCGCGCCATCACCACCATGAGCTCGGCCACGGTGCC
>DATAOR010000327.1:0-2522 GCA_036265635.1 Gemmatimonadales bacterium | reverse complement strand
CGGGCGACCTCCAGGGCCTGCCGGCCGTCGAAGGCGACCGCGACCTCGTACCCCAGCAACTCCAGGAGCTGCGAGGAACTCTCGGCGAGGTCCTCGTTGTCATCGACCACGAGCACGCGACGCCCGCGTACACCGCCCGGGTATATCGAGGGCTCGCCATCCGTCGCCGTCCCGCCCGGCCGTCCCATACGCATACTCCAGTCGTGGCCGACGTACTCCCATCCCTTCGTTAGATTAAATATTTGAGAAATCCTTTATGCAATCCGCATGCCCGCGGTGGGGATTCCTCCTCGGCTGGGACGGCCTTCCCGTAGCAGACGGACAGGAAACAACGCTAAGACGGGGGCGGAACTGGTCTGGAGGTCGGCGACTCGGTAGGCTCGGTGCCCGGACTGGCAACATCCGTCAGGGAGACGCCTCCATGAACAGCACCCGTGAAGGATGGCCCCGCCGCGAACGCCCCTTGCTCGGCGTCTTCGCCGGTTTCGGCCTGGGGCTCCTCTTCCTCGCCCTCGGGTTCATCCGGCCCGGCATCGCGGCCATGCGAACGGTCGACCTCGTGTACCTCGTTTCGACAGGGGCAATGCTGGGCGCGGGCCTGGTGTGGACGCGGATCTGGTTCGGCCGCCGTAAGGGCTGAAGCCGCTCGTTTCGGCAAGGCCATCGCGACTCCCGCCTTCGCTGCCAAGGGATACCTCCTATTTCGGCTGTCGGAGTTCACAGCAACAGACGCTTCCTCAACGGGGCCAGGCGTTTGCACTTCTTCCAGCGATAGAACCGGGCCAGGGCCGTCCGCGTCAGCCACCGCTCCCGATCGCAGGCGACCCGATCCGGCTCGTCACATCCGCATGCGGCCCGAAGCAGCGACGCCCGCCCGGCACGCACCTGCGGCACCGTCAGCGCCGGCGTCACCTTTTTTCCCCCGACGCGCCTCCTGCACCAGGAACCACGCCGCGATCAGCGACAGCGCCTGGTGATGGTGCCATCCCGACCAGGTCCGCACCTGGGATTCGGCCAGCCCGGCCTCGCTCTTGCCGCGCTGCAGGCAGCGCTCGACCCGGTGCTCCGCCTTCGCCACCTGCGCCAGCACCCCCGGGAGCGTCTCGGGCGGGGCCGAGGACAGGTAGTAGTCGTGCCGGGTCGCCCCGTCCGCGTCGGCGCTTCGGATCACCACCAGCAGCTCCTCCGGGCCGATTCGCCCCCGATCCGTCCGCGCCACCACCCGCGTCGCGACCAGCTCCACGACCTGCGGCCCCCGCTCGCCGTCGCCCACCTCGATCCGACGCCACGCCCGGGGCGGCCGCGCCTCGGCCCAGGCCCGGACCCGCTCGAACGCCCGCTTCGGATGCGGTCCCCGGCCGCCCCACTCGGGCGGCTCGCCCTCCAGGTCGCGGATCGTCGTGTTCGACGGCACCGCCAGCAGGTAGCGCTCCCCCCGCGTGCGCAGCTCGGCTCGGAACCGCGACGAGCGGCCCATCTCGTCGTCGCCGGTGACCCAGGCGTGCGGCAGGAGCGGGCCGGTCTCCGCGAGCATCTCCAGGGCCAGCTCGTGCCGCGTCCGGTAGCGCACCACCTTGGGGATGCCGCACCGCTTGCGACGGGCGCGGTCCGTGGCCCACGCCCTGGGCAGGTAGAGCCGGACATCGACCAGGGCATGCTCGTAATACGAGGCATAGGCCATGAACACGCCGACCTGGCCGTTGTCGACCTTGCCGAGTCGCCCCAGCCATTGCCGCTGGACGCCGACCGAGGCCGTCCCCTTCTTGGGGAAGCCCGAGGGGTCGAAGACGATGACCCCGTCGGCGGTGCCGATCTCGCGGGCCACCTGGCCAGCCAGCTCGCGCAGCAGCGGCCGATGGTCCCAGGTGGAGGAGCCGACGAAGTGCTGCAGGCCGTGCCGCTCCTGGTCGTGGCGGTAGGCGATCGACTCGGCGGTCTTGTGCTTCAGGTCGGAGACGAGCCCGGCCAGGTAGGTGCGGGCGTGATCCCGCTGCTCCTGGCGGACCAGGCAGGCGGCGAAGGGCACGGCGAACGCGGCGAGGCGTTCGAGGCCGCCCCGAAAGACCTCCGGGGGGACCTCGCATTCGGCGAGCAGTTGTTGCTTGCGGAGTCGGTAACGCCAGTGCATGGGCCACCTCCCGGAGGTCTCACCCTCATCGGAAGGCTTTACCATATCACGCCTTGGTCGCTCCCAACCCAATTCCGACAGCCGAAGTAGTATCGGCCTCAGAAATCGCCTCGTGGGCCTGGTGCCCCGAGTCCTGGCGGCTCGAATCACTTGGGGCCGAGCCCTCGAATCGGGTCGAGCTGGCTTGCGGCGAGACGCACCATGCGAGGAAAGCAGCGTTTGAAGAGCGGTCAAGGACCGCTCTATCTCGCTTGGCTGGTGGCTCCTCGCTCTTGCGGTCCTGGTGGCTCTCCTGGCTCTCGTTCTTGCCGGGGGCTCGTGATGGTCTGGCTCATCGTCGCGACCCCCCGTTCCCCAGGGCCGGCCTATTACTCTTGTCGCAGGGGTGCCGGCC
>DATAOR010000326.1:0-7990 GCA_036265635.1 Gemmatimonadales bacterium | reverse complement strand
GGAGACGGGGTGATCACCCCGGCGATCTCGGTGCTCGGCGCCGTCGAGGGGATCGGGGTGGCCACCCCGGCCTTCGACCGGTTCGTCTGGCCCATCGCGGTGGTGATCCTGACCGGCCTGTTCATGATCCAGCGCACGGGCACGGCCCGCGTCGGCCGTATCTTCGGCCCGGTGATGGCGGTCTGGTTCACCTGCATCGCCTTGCTCGGGATCCGCGGGATCCTGCTGCACCCGTCCGTGCTAGGCGCGGTCAACCCGGTCCACGCCATCAACCTCTTCCTGCGTGACGGGCTCCAGGGCTTCCTGGTGCTCGGCTCCGTCGTGCTGGTGATGACCGGGGCCGAGGCGCTATATGCGGACATGGGGCACTTCGGCCGCCGCCCCATCAAAGTCACCTGGTTCGCGGTGGTACTACCCTGCCTGTTGCTCAACTATTTCGGCCAGTCGGCCCTGCTGCTGGACCGGCCCGATGCCGTGGTCAACCCGTTCTACTCTCTGGTCCCCGGCTGGGGCCTCTATCCCATGGTGGTGGTCAGCACTGCGGCGGCCATCGTCGCGTCGCAGGCCCTGATCTCGGGCGCGTTCTCGCTGACCCGCCAGGCGGTGCAACTGGGGTACACGCCCCGGGTCACCATCGTGCACACCTCCAAGACCGAGATGGGGCAGATCTACATTCCCGAGGTCAACCAGGCGCTGTGGGTCGGCTGCTTGGCCCTGGTGATCGGGTTCCGCAGCTCGTCCAACCTGGCCGCCGCGTACGGCATCGCGGTGACCGGGACGATGATCATCACTACCCTTCTGTTCCATACCGTGGCCCGGGATGTCTGGCACTGGCCGCCGTGGCGGGCCCGGGCCCTCACGGCGCTGTTCCTGATGGTGGATGGCGCCTTCTTCGCGGCCAACGTGGTCAAGATCCGCCAGGGCGGCTGGTTCCCGATCGTGGTGGCGCTGGGGATCTACACGCTGATGGCCACCTGGAGCCGGGGCCGGGCTAGGCTGGCCGCCATCGTCCGGGAGAACACCCTTCCGATGGGTCTGTTCCTGGCCGACGTCGCCCGCCGGAAGCCGATGCGGGTGCCTGGCACCGCGGTCTTCCTGACGTCCGACGCGTCGGGCGCGCCGCCGGTCCTGCTCCACCACCTCAAGCACAACAAGGTGCTCCACGAAAAGGTGATGCTGATGTCGGTCCTGACGGAGGAGATCCCTCAGGTGGATCCCGAGAACCGAGTGGCCTGCAAGGACCTCGGCGAGGGATTCTACCAGGTCATTGCCCACTTCGGCTTCATGGAAACGCCGGACGTGCCGGCGGTGCTTCTGGCCCTGGGCAAGGTCGGCGGCAACGGCAAGCCCGTCACCGTGAAGGTGATGGAAACCAGCTTCTACCTGGGGCGGGAAACCCTGATCGCCACCCGCGCCGCTCTCAAGGCCGTTCCCGGGCCGGACGGCCTGGCGGTAGGACAGATGTCGTCGTGGCGGAAGAAGCTATTCATCCTGATGACCCGCAACGCCCGGTCGGCCACCGCCTTCTTCGGACTGCCGCCCAACCGCGTCGTCGAGCTGGGGGCCCAGATCCAGTTCTGATCCCGGCTCCGACCGGGGCCCCACCGCGGATCACCGCGGGCACGGAGGGGCCACCACGGAAGCACGGAAGGCAGGGTAGACGACCAGCGACCGGAGCGCGGCTGGCCCAGCCACGACACGCCTCTGGACTCCGGCTCTTACCCCGCCGCCCGTTTTGCGGTACAATCTCGCGGACTGCTGCGCAACCGGTCGCAGTCGTGCCTGGAGTCCAGTCCCTAACTCATCACGTCGCAACGTCTTGGTGCCCCTGGCACCGGACTCGCCTTGCTCGGGGGCGCAGCCGCAGGCGACCTGCGGACAGGCGTCGATCCGCCCGATAAGAGCACACCCGGAGTGATCCGGGGCCGCAAAACTAGAGGTCTCACCGCGATCGATGGTGAGATAGCTCGGTGCCGAAGGAGGATGGATGAGGACCCCGCAGGGGCTGGAACGTGGTCTGGCCGCGCCCGAGACGCTCGGCCTCGAGACCCGTGTCGCCATCCGCCAGGAGGCGGAGCGATTGCTCGACGAGATCCCCGCCGGCACCGGCCGGCTGGTGATCGATCTGACCTACACCCGCGAGGTGGATTCGGCCGGACTGGGCGCCTTGATGCTGATCCAGCGCCTGGCCACCGATCGCCGGGTGACGGTGGTGCTCCGCAATCCGGGCGAGGAGATCCGTTTTCTCCTCTCCATCACCAAGCTGTACGATCTCTTCTCCGTCGAAACCACCGATGACTGAGCGAGCGCCCCGTCTCCCGGGGCGCTCACGGTATGGACGGACCTCCCGCGAGGGGTTAGTGTACCCCCTGGTCCAACCCCATGTATCGGTGGCCGTCCGGCACCGTGCTGCGGAGTGCGAGGCATGACGCAGGCCAACCGGCGCCGACGCGTCCTGATCGTCGAGGACGAACCTGCGCTGCGACTGAGCTATCAGCGGGCGTTCCAGCCGCGCTACGACCTCGTGTTCGCCTCCACCGGGGCGGAGGCGCTGGAGCTGCTCGAGCAGCACCGGCCCGACGTGGCGGTGCTCGACATGCGGCTGCCGGACACGGACGGGGTCGAGCTGCTGCGCCGGATCCGGGTCAGCCAGCCCGATCTGCCGGTCATCATCACCACCGCCTACATGAGCATCGAGCCCCAGCTCAAGGTCCTCAATCTTCCCCACTCCGGCTACATCGTCAAACCGTTCCGCCTCGACGAGCTCGGCGCGCGGATCGATGCCGTCTCGTGACGGCGAGCCGCTGCCTCCGCCGCCGCTCGAGCCGCTGCTCGTCGCCCGGGGCCTCCGCCGCGCCTACGGCCGCGTCCGCGTCCTCCACGATCTCGACCTGAGCCTCGCCGCCGGCGAGCTGCTCGCCGTGGCGGGACCCAACGGGGCCGGCAAGAGCACCCTCCTCCGGATCCTCGCCGGGCTGATGCGCCCATCGGCCGGCGAGGTCCGGCTGCTGGGCCGCCCCCTGGCTGGCGACGCCGCCGAGGCCCGCCGCGCCGTCGGACTGCTGTCCCACCACTCGCTGCTGTACGACGATCTCACCCTGCGGGAAAACCTGACCTTCGCCGCCCGGCTCTACCGCCTCGACCGGCCGGCCGAGGCGGCCCGGGCCGCGCTCGAGGCGGCCGGCCTGGCGGCGCGGATGGACGACACGCCCCGCCGGCTCAGCCGGGGCCTGCTGCAGCGGGCCGCCATCGCCCGAGCCCTGCTGCACCGGCCGCGGGTCCTCCTGCTCGACGAGCCGTTCACCGCGCTCGACGCCGGCTCGGCCGAGCGGCTCCGGACCGAGCTGGCCGAGCGGCGGGCCGCCGGGCTCGGGCTGGTGGTGGTGACCCATCATCTGGCCGAGGTGTGGGAGGTGGCCACCCGGGTCGCGGTGCTGGTGGACGGCCGCTGGGCCTGCGACGAGTCTCGGGCCGGTCCGCTCGACGGCTTCCTGCCCCGCTACCGCGAGTGGATCGGTGCCTGACGGGCTCCGGTTGGCGCTGGTGATCGCCGCCAAGGACATCCGGGCCGAGCTGCGCAGCCGGACGGCCCTGCTCTCGGCCACCGTGTTCGCGGCCCTGGTGCTGGTGGTGTTCAACTTCGCCCGCGATCCCACCGTGCTCGGCGCCACCGACCTCGCACCCAGCGTGCTGTGGGTGACGTTCGCCCTGGCCGCCATGGTGGCGCTCAACCGGGCCTTCACCATCGAGCGCGAGCACGGCGCCCTCGACGGCCTGCTGCTGGCGCCGGTGCCCCGGGGCTCCCTCTTCCTGGGCAAGCTGCTGGCCAACCTGGCGTTCGTCGGCGCGGTCGAGGCGGTGACGCTGCCGCTGTTCGTGCTGTTCTTCAACGTGGACCTGCTGGCGGCGTTGCCGGGGCTGCTTGGCGTCACCGCCCTGGCGACGGTCGGCTTCGTCTCGGTGGGGACCATCTTCAGCGCCATGGCGGTGCGGACCCGGTTTGCCGAGCTGATGCTGCCGGTGCTGCTGCTCCCGTTCATGGTGCCGCCGCTGATCGGGGCGGTGCAGGTGACCTCTCGGCTCCTGGCCGGCCGTCCATTGAGCGAGATGCTCGGCTGGCTTAGACTCCTCGCTCTCTACGACGTGGTGTTCGTGACCCTGTGCACGATGGCCTTCGCGGCGGTGGTGGACGAATGACGGCGACCGAGCGGTCGGCCCGTGCGCTCACGCGCCGCGGGCTCGGCATCAGTCTGGTGGGCCTGGCCGGTCTCGCCGGGGTGTACCTGCTGGCGATCGGCTACACCCCGATCGAGGCCCGGCAGGGGGTGGCCCAGAAGATCTTCTACCTCCACGTGCCGGCGGCGTGGAGCGCGCTGATCGCCTTCGCGCTGGTCGGCCTCAGCAGCGCGATGTACCTCTGGCTCCACGATCCGCGGCTCGACCGGTTCGCCGCCTCCTCGGCCGAGGTGGGCGTCGCCTTCAGCGCCATCATGCTCACCACCGGGCCGATCTGGGCCAAGCCGATCTGGGGCACCTGGTGGACCTGGGACGCCCGGCTCACCCTGACCCTGTTCCTGTTCTTTCTCTTCATCGGCTACCTGGCGCTCCGGGCCTCGCTCCACGACCCGGCGGAGCGAGCCCGGTTCAGCGCGGTGGTCGGCATCCTCGGGATGCTGCTGGTGCCGTTCATCCACCTGAGCGTGTACCTGTTCCGCACCCTCCACCCCCAGCCGGTGGTGCTCAAGCCGAGCGCGCCATCGCTTCCACCTGAAATGCTCCGGACCCTGCTGGTGTCGACGGTGGTGTTCACCGTGCTGTACATCGGGCTGGTGACGCTGCGCTACGGGCTGGCCCTGGCGGAAGACGTCCGGGATGAGGTCATGGATGCTGCCGGCTGAGCCGCCCCACAACGCGGGCTACATGGTGGCGGCGTACATCGTGGCGCCGGTGATCCTGGTGGGGTACCTGCTGTCGCTGGTGCGCCGGGTGCGCCGGGTGCTGCGCTAGGCGAGCGTAGCGGCTTGGTTCACCACGGAGGCACGGAGGACACGGAGAACGGCTGATCAGGCCGGCGACCCGGTGCGTTCGGGGAACAACTAGGGCACCACGGAGGCACGGAGGACACGGAGAACAGCTGATTCAAGCCGGCCACAGGGTGCATTCGGGGAACAACAGAATTCACCACGGAAGCACGGAAGACACGAAAGGCAGGACGGCTCAGCGGGGCACAGCAGCAACAACATGTTTTTGTGGGCGCGGGTGTCAGACTCCGCTCGCTGGCCTGTTGCTCCTCGGCTTGGCCGCGCTCGGAGCAAAGCCGCGCTGTTGTGATGCCTGCTTAGCCACCATCATACGACCATACTGGTTACGGAAGCCCTCCCCTTGCCTTCCTTCCGTGCACTCCGTGCTTCCGTGGTGAACCTGTTGTCCCCGAATGCACCGTGTCGCCGGCCTGAATCAGCTGTTCTCCGTGTCCTCCGTGGCCTCCGTGTCCTCCGTGCCTCCGTGGTGAAACCCGGCCCGCGACCGACCACCCGCTAGGAGCGCTGGCGAGGCGGCAGCAGGGCGTGCTCCCACAGCAGGGCGGCCACCAGCCCGCCGAGGATCGGGCCCACCCAGTAGACGGCGTGACCCACCCAGTGGCCCGACACCAAGGCCGGGCCGAAGGCCCGGGCCGGGTTCATCGCCGCACCGGTGAACGGACCGGCCACCAGGATGTCGAACAGCAGCGTCAGGCCGACCGCGAACCCGCCGACCTTCGGCGCCTCGGCGTTGACGCAGGTGCCGAACACCGCCGAGACCAGGAAGAAGCTCATGATGGCCTCCAGGGCGAACCCCTCGTTCAGGGTCACGTTGAAGGCCAGCGACGGCGTGCCCAGCTGGGTGCCCCGGAGCTCGCCGGTCGGGATGATCTGCTTGAGCAGGAACGCCGCGATCACCGCCCCGATCAGCTGCGCCGGGATGTAGGCCAGCGCGTTCCTCAGCGGCGTCCGCCGGGCGGCCAGCAGCCCGAGGGTGACGGCCGGGTTCAGGTGGCCGCCCGAGATGGCCATCGTGGCGGTGATCATGACCGAGAGGACCACCGCGTGGGCCAGCGCTACGCCGAGGATGCCGAAGCCGGCGCCGGGACTGCCCTTCACGATGACCGAGCCGGCGCCGATGAAGACCAGCGCGAAGGTTCCCACGGCTTCGGCGAGGGCGCGGCGCAGCAGCGAAGGCATCGGGCGTTCCCTTGGTGACGGGGCGGGGGATGGAACGGCCGCGAATCTAGGCGTCCCCCCGCCGAAACACCAGCGCCGCGTTGATCCCGCCGAACCCGAACGAGTTGCTCAGCAGCACCTCGGCTGCCTGGTCCCGCCCCTCGCCCGTCACCAGCGGCAGGTCGCAGGCGGGATCGGGCGTTTCCAGGTTCACCGTCGGCGGGAGCCAGCCGCGCCGGGCCGCCAGCGCGCAGATGGCCGCCTCGATCGCGCCGCTCGCGCCCAGCGCGTGGCCATAGTAGCCCTTGGTGCCGCTCAGCGGGATCCGGCCGGCCGACTCGCCGAACACCTGCCGGATGGCCGAGGTCTCGGTCGGATCGTTGAGCGGGGTGGAGGAGCCGTGGGCGTTGATGTACTCCACCTCGCCCGGCGCCACCCGGGCCTCGGCCAGCGCGTTCCGCATCGCCCGGGCGGCCTGGCTGCCGTCGGGCCGGGGCGCCGTCATGTGGTGGGCGTCGTTGGTCAGCCCGAACCCGCACAGCTCGGCGTAGACCGGCGCCCCCCGCGCCAGGGCCCGCCCCCGCTCCTCCAGCACCAGCACCGCGGCTCCCTCGGCCATGACGAAGCCGTCCCGGCCGGCGTCGAACGGCCGGCTGGCGTGGGCCGGGTCGTCGTTCCGGGTGGACATGGCCCGGATGATGGCAAAGGCGCCGAAGCAGAGCGGCGCCAGCGGCGCCTCGGCCCCGCCGGCCAGCATGATGTCGGCGTCGCCCCGGACGATGGCGCGGAAGCCGTCGCCGATGGCGATCGCCCCCGAGGCGCAGCTCATCCCATTGGTCGAGTTGGGGCCGGTGCAGCCGAACTCGATCGCGATGTTGCAGCTGGCCGCGCCGGCGAACACGGTCAGCGCCAGGGCCGGGTCCACCGCCCGCGGGCCCTCGGTGAGGAAGGCGTGGTAGTTCCGCTCGCCGTGGGCCACCCCGCCCAGCGCGGTGCCCATCATCGCGCCGACCCGGTCGGGATCCTCCCGGGCGAGATCGAGCCCGGCGTCGATCAGCGCCATCCGGGTGGCCGCGATGGTGAACTGGGAGTACCGGTCGAGCCGCCGGGCCCGCCGCTCCTCGATGTGGTCCGACGGGTGGAAGTCGGGCACCTCGCCCGCGATCCGGGACTTGAATACGGTCGGGTCGAACCGGGTGATGCAGCGGACCGCCGAGCGCCGCCGGCGCAGTCCGTCCCACAACCCCTGCACGCCCGTCCCGATCGGGGTGATGGCCCCGATCCCGGTCACCACCACTCGACGCGGCTCGCTCATGCTGCTGCTCCCTCGACCGCGCGGCGGATGCCGGCCAGCGTCCGCGATGCGATACCATGGATGAAGACGGGTCCGATCACCAGCTCGGCGGCCGGCCGGCCGACCAGGGGCCAGCGGGGACCCGTCCACTCGTGAATGATGGTCACCTCGCTCCCGCCGCCCGTCCCTCTGATCTGCCAGACCACGTCCATTCCCGTGGTGATCCCGCGCACGTGGCGGTAGTGGACCGCCGGCGCGGCCCGGTCCACCCGCATCTCGGACACCCACCAGGTCGGGTACTTGAAGGGGCCGAACGGCCGCCACGCGGCCATCTCGACCAACCCCCCGTCGCCCCGGCGCTCGAGCTTCCGGACCCAGCGATAGTGCGGCAGCCACTCGGGCCACCGCTCCACGCTCACCGCCGCCTCGAGCACCCGCTCGACCGGCGCTTCCATCCGGATCCGGTCTACCGTCCGCATCACGCTCCCCCAGTCCT
>DATAOR010000325.1:0-10098 GCA_036265635.1 Gemmatimonadales bacterium | reverse complement strand
CGGCGTCCCCTACGGGCAGATCGTCCTCAAGCACGCGCTGGTCTACCGGGTCGAGCAGGTGTTCCTGATCCATGCGGAAACCGGCCTGCTGCTGTCTCACGCCTGGGCGCCCGAGCTCCGGGCGAGCGACCCTGACCTGATTTCCGGCATGCTCACCGCGATCCGTGACTTCGTGGCCGACTCGTTCTCGCCGGAGCGCGACGCCGGCGGCCTACGCCGGTTTAGCGTCGGTGAGCTGACCGTGATGGTCGAGCAGGGCCCCCGGGCGCTGCTCGCGGCGGTGGTGCGGGGCCAGGCGCCGGACACGCTGCTGCTGAAGCTGCAGGACACGCTGGAGACGATTCACCTGCAGTTCGCCGGGGCGCTGGCCGACTTCGAGGGCGATGGCGCCGCCTTCGAGTCCGCTCGCCCGCTGCTGGAGGACTGTCTGGCGAGCGAGGTCGCCAGTGGCCGTCCCGCTGGGCGGCGCGGCAAGGCCGCCTGGCTTCCCTGGGCGATCGCCGGGCTGGCCGTGCTCGCCGTGCTCGGCGGCCTTGCCCTGCGATCCCAGCGGCGGTGGGCGCGCGCGGTGGACGCTCTGGCATCGCAGCCGGGCATCGTGGTCACCCGGGCCGAGCGCGGCAGCCCGTGGAGCTTCGCCGGCCTCCGGGACCCGTTGGCGCCCGATCCGTCGGCGCTGCTCAGCCGGGCCGGCGTGGATACGGGAGACGTCGAGCAGCGGTGGGAGCCGTACCTCTCGCTCCGACCGGATCTCGTGCTGGCCCGAGCCCGACGGAGCTTCGCGCCCCCCGCCACCGTGGCGCTGGCGCTGACCGGCGACACGCTTCACCTGCGCGGCTCGGCCCCGCTCCCCTGGGTCATCGCCGCGCGGCGGCTGACGCTGCCCCCCGGGGTTGCCGTGCTGGACCTGGGCGGCGTGTCGCCCGCCATTCCGCCCGACCTCGAGGCCCTGGTCCGTGCCATCGAAAGCCGGCGGGTGCTGTTCGAGACCGGATCGGCCGTGCTCGGCCCGGGTGCCCGGGCCGCAGTGCAACAGGTCGCGGCCGACCTCATCCGGCTCGACGCCGGCGTGGCGCTGATCGGCGCGCGCGCCACGCTCGAGCTGGTCGGCAGAACCGACCCCACCGGCACCGACTCGCTCAACCAGTTCCTGAGCCGCCAGCGGGCCGAAGCCGTGGTGGCCGCGCTGGCCGCCCGAGGGGTGCCGACCGGCTCGGCTCAGGTGAGCGGCGTCGGCACCAGCCGCCCGCTGACGGAGGGCAGCGCGGACGAGCAGGCGCGCATCAATCGGAGCGTCTCATTCGGGGTGACTCTCAGATGATCCAGAAGAAAGTCTGCATGGTCGGGTTGTTCGGCACCGGGAAGACCAGTCTGGTCCAGCAGTTCGTCCACTCGCTCTTTTCGGAGCGCTATCTGTCCACCGTCGGGGTGAAGATCGACCGGAAGCCGATGGAGGTGGACGGCGTCGCCCTGACGCTGGTGCTCTGGGACCTGGCGGGGCGGGACGGACACGAGGACATCACGACCAGCTATCTCCGCGGCGCTCACGGCGTGCTGTACGTGGCCGACGGCACCAGGCGGGAAACCTGCGACCAGCTGCCCGAGCTCCGGGCGCTGGTCCGCGAGGCGGCGGGCGAAGTTCCCGAGCTGCTGGCACTCAACAAGAGTGACCTGAAGGATCGGTGGCAGCTGGGCGACGCCGACGAGCGGACGCTGGCGGGAGCCTGGGACGTGGTGCGCACCAGCGCCAAGACCGGCGAAGGCGTGGAGCAGATCTTCCAGCGCATTGGTCGGGCGATGCTCGGCCCCAAGGAGGCACGGCCATGACGGCGACAGCCGTGACGGCGGCTCGAGTGGACGCGAGTGGACTGACGGACATCGGCCGCAAGCGGAAGGCCAACGAGGATCATTTCGTGATCGTGTCGCTCCGGAAAGCGGCCGAGGTGAAGCAGACCAGCCTGGCCGACCCAAGCGTGTTCGACCGCCTGGGCGGCCAGGAGTGCCTGCTGTTCGTGGTGGCCGACGGCGTGGGCGGCCGGGCCGGGGGCGCCATCGCGAGCGAGACCGCCGTGACCGCCCTGGTCGATTACGTCGGCCAGGCGGCCGGCTGCGTCCACAACCTCGACGTCGACCGGGAGCACGAGTTCCTCGCGCAGCTCGAGGGGGCGATCCGGGAGACCCATCGGCGGCTGGTCGCCGAGGGCGGCGGACGCGGCATGGGCCCGGCCACGACGCTCACCATGGCGGCCCTGGTCTGGCCCCGGGCCTACCTGCTCCACGTCGGTGACAGCCGCGCCTTCTACCTGCGGAAGGGCCGGCTGCGGCAACTGACCCGCGACCAGACGACCGGTGAGTACATGGTGGACGCCGGGGTCTGGACCGAGGAGCAGGCACGGCAGGCGCCGGCCGGCGGGGCGCTGTTCAGCGCGCTGGGCGGCGACGACCTTACGGTGGCGGTGGGCCTGGTGGATCTCCAGCCCGGCGACGTGCTGCTCCTCTGCACCGACGGGCTGACCCGGCATGTGCCGGACGATCGGATCGCGGAGATCCTGGGCCGGCCCGCGGACGCGTCCTCGGCCTGCCGCGAGCTGGTCGACGAGGCCCTGAAGGGCGGTGGGAGCGACAACATTACCGTAGTGGTGGCGCGGATGCAGGGATAGGCAGCCTTGCGCTGCTTCCATTGATCGTCGGGATGTTCAAGAACAAGGCCTAGTCACCAGGGTCCGCGAGGCGGGCCGTGGCCTGGTCATAGCGGAAAGCCATACCGGACCAGGAGCGGCCAGGTGAGTGCCGTCACGACCCGCCGCGGCCGCGGGGCCAGGCCGCGACGCCACTCTACGTCCGGCTCGATCGCGAGATCCCCCCGGCGGAATCGCATGGGGTTGCCCGCCACCGTGTGATTCAGGCCCAGCTGCAGACGGCGCTCCCGAAGGAAACCGAGATCGGCCTCGATGCCCAGCACTGCCAGCGCGGCGCCAAGTGTGCCCCGCGGGTCGGTGGTCAAGTCATCGTACCGGAGGCGGGCGGAGCGGGCGGCCGAGCGCCGGAGCAGCTCCAGGGCCAGGTTCTCGAGCTCCCAGTAGGTGGCGCTTCGCCACGGCCCCTTCACCGGCATGTAGCGGGTCTCGGTGGTGACTTCCGGCATCAACTTACGACGCAGCCACGAGTAGGCGACGGCCCGGCTGTCCCGCACCAGATGCAGCAGCCTCAGCTCCAGACCCGGCACGCCGCTCACGAGCAGGCCGTAGGCCGCGTACTTCGACGAGTCCACCACCGTCCGGGCGCCGGAGACGGCAGCCGCGGCCCGGTAGACCCGGCCGAGCACGTCCCGGAACGCGCGCAGGTCCTCGCGGTGGGCCGGAAGATGCCACCGGGCCATCAGGCCCGGGACGCGGGCCAGCCCGTCCACCCGTCGCCAGAGTGCCAGGACCTCCGCGGCATCGATCGGCTCGCCCCCACGGGACGCTTCTTCCAGCACCGCCCCCCAGAACGGGCATTCCGGTACTGGAATGCCGCAACCGCAGAGCTGGCGCTCCGCCAGTCCGCGCTCCCAGAGATAGCGCAGTTCTCCGACCGAGACGCATCCCGGGATCTGCCCGAGCATCAGGTCCAGGAGCGTGCTGCCGCTCCGGCCCCAGCTCCCGACGTAGAGGACCTGCATCTGGCCCGCGGGAGTCACCTGGGCCGATCCATCAGCTCCAGGTAGAGCTCCTGCAGCCGGTCCACGGTGCGCTGGACGTCGTAGCCGCCGCTGTCGATCCCTGCCTGGGCCGCCAGCGCGCCCGCGAGCGCCGGCTGCTCCAGCAGCTCGAGCACGCCGGCGGCGAGACCAGCGGCATCGCCCGGAGCGACGAGCAGCGCATTGTGCCGCTGGCGGAGGACCTCGCCGAGGCCATCGGCGGTGGTCGAAACGATCGGACGCCGCATGGCCATGGCCTCGAAGATCGTGAGCGGCGTGCCCTCCCACAACGAGGGAAACACCTGCACGTCGAACAGCGACTGCATCAGGGGCACGTCTTCGCAGAACCCGGCGAACAGCACCCGCTCGGCGATGCCGAGGGTGCGAGCCTCCTCTTGCAGCTGCGGCAGCAATGGCCCATCCCCCGCGATGAGGAATCGCACGTCGGGCCGGCTGCCGAGCACGATGGCCGCCGCCTTGAGGAAGAACGTGATGCCCTTCTGACCGTCCAGCCGGCCGACCGTCCCCACGACGGGCGCGCCCGGGGGCAGGCTTAACCGATCCCGCTCGGCCTGGATCCGCTCGGGCGGCGGAGGCCGGAACTCCTCGAGCGGCGCGCCGTTGTGGACGACCTGGATCCGGTCGGCAGGGAGGTGGCGGTGGCTCACCATGAACGCTTTGGTGGACTCCGAGACCGCGATGCCGAGATCGGTGTACGGAGCCAGCAGCCGGTCGGCGACTCGCTGGTAGCCCGGGATGCTGGGAAAGGCTGCGTGCTCCTGCACGATCACCCGGACACCGGTCATCCGCCCCACCAACCTGGCGAAGTTCGAGGTCGCGAACCCGTGCGTGTGCAGGATATGTGGCCGCTCGCGCCGGACCAGACCCAGGAGATCGAGCGCGACCGCGGGGCTATGGGGGCCTCGACCGAGGCAGATCGGATCCAACCCGCGGCGCCGGAGATAGGCCGATGCATCGTCCTCCGGGCGCAGGCCTACCAGCCGGACCTCGAACGAGCGGTCGAACCGGGGCATCCACCAGCTGAACAGGCGCGACACTCCGTGGGTGCGGGCCCCGCGGATGCCGAACTTGTCGCAGAGGTGGAAGACTCGGATGGGCCGGGTAGCCGCCATGCCAAGACCCTGGTGGTCACGATCCACCGGTGGTGGGTCGTGGGGTGTGCCGGATCGATTTTCATTGAAGCCGGGGAGACTCTTCGCCGGGCCAAGGGCGATACTCGGGCCGGGGCCGGAGGGTCCAACTTACACCCCTCCTCCCTTGGGCCCAACCCGGACGCGCTCCGCGCGACCTGGACCTGACTGATCAACGCCGGGCCGAGTCGCTGACCATGGCGAAGCTCGGCGAGGCCAGCTCGACGCCGGCTGCCTTCCTGTTGACGGACAAAGACTTACGTCCCTGGGCCAGATGCTCCGCGCCGGGCCACATTCCCCCGGTGCCTGCGGTCACAGCCCTATTGCCGTCTACTGGATACCATGCGCAGTGAACTCACGTGCGCGGGTCTTCCTGCCCCCGGCCCGCGGACGCACCCCCACAAGGATTTGTGCGCATGCGAACGAATAGCAGCTCGACGCTCCGTTCCCTGGTCGCCACCGGCGTCCTGGCCACCCTTGCCGTCGTCCCGGGAACACAGCTCAGGGCCCAGACCCCGACTGCCCAGGATTCCGCCCGCAACCGGACCTGGGGCACCACGCCCGCCGGCGTCCCGAACGCCCCGCCCCGGCGGACCACCACGACCACTCCGACCACCCCCACCAGCACGCCGACGACGCCTTCGACGCCGTTGCCTACGGCCGCGGGCGTAGTGGCCGACAGCACGTTCGTCCGCGAGGCCCAGTCGGGCAATCTGCTGGAGGTGCGCTTGGGCACGCTGGCGGACCAGAAGGCGTCGAACCCGAGCGTCAAGCAGTTCGGCCAGCAGATGGTGAAGGACCACACCACCATGGGCCAGCAATGGGCGGCCCTGGCGGCCAAGAGCGCCTTCCCCATCCGGCCGGCCCTCGATCCAGCGCAGCAACAGTCGGTCAGCCAGCTGTCCGCGCTGTCGGGGGCGGAGTTCGACCGGGCCTACATGTCGGCCATGGTGCAGGATCACCAGAACGACATCGCCAAGTTCCAGGCCCAGGGTCCGGCGGCCAAGTCCGCCGACGTCCAGCGGCTGGCCGCGATCGGCCTGCCCATCATGCAGCAGCACCTGACCATGGCCCAGCAGTTGGCGCAGCAGGTCGGGGTCACGACCGTGGCTACCAACCCGACCAATCCGTCGGCCCCGACCACGCCGTATCCCCGCAGTCCGACGACCACGCCGTACCCGACGACCAATCCGGCGCCTGACCGGGCCGGCGACCGGACCGACGGCCGCAACCCGGTCCGGGCCGACGGGCGGTTTGCCCAGGAGCTGGCCTACGGCCACATCATGGAAGTACGGCTGGCCCAGATGGCCCAGCAGCAGGCCAAGGACGGCAAGGTCCGGCAGTTCGCCAAGCAGATGGAGGAGGACTTCTCCCAGTGGCAGACCCGCTGGACCAACGTGGCGTCGAACAACGGGATGAAGGTCAACCCGAATATGGGTCCGGACCATCGCTCGAAGATCGAGCGGCTCCGGCAGGCCGGGAAGCACAACTTCGACCGGGTCTACCTCGACATCGTGACCGAGAATCTCGGCAGCATGCTGCCCTACCTCCAGAAGGAGGGGCGGGATGCTCAGAAGGGCAACGTGCGCGACATGGTGAACCAGGAGATCCCGGTAGTGCGGCAGCATCTGTCGCGGGCCCAGAGCCTGGAGCAGCAGGTGGCGAGAGGTAAGGACAACGACAGTCGCTCGCTGTCGAGCAACGATCGGGACAAGGACAAAGACAAGGACAAGGACAAGGACAAGTAAGCCGGCACTCCGGCGGGATGGACCTGAGCGCCCGGGGCAAGATGCTCCGGGCGCTCGTGCATCCCCGGGTTCCGCTTCAGCCCCGGCACAGCCGGGCGGCGTGGTGTGGGTGCCTCTGGCCCAGCTCCGACCTGCCGGACCGGCCCGGGGGCCGGCGGGTCAAGGCTCTGAGGGCCGCAACTCGACGGGCCCGATCTCGCAGGTGGGCGCCGGCATCCAACCTTTTCACCGACCCCCGTGTCCAACCGTCACCTTTCCTCCCGGACGCGACCGGTGACGCTTCTCGTTGGCATAGCCTTAGGCCTCCAGCTCCAGGCCGCCGCGGTGTCCACCCCGCCCCGGACGGTCTCGTCCGCCGTGGTTCGGGCCACCCGGACCGCCACCCCGCCCGTGCTCGATGGCCGGGACGACGACACGGTCTGGCAGGCCGCGCCACCAATCGACAGCTTCCTCGAGGCCAAACCGGCCGAAGGGGCGCCGGCCCGGTACCGGACCGAAGCGCGGGTGGCCTACGACGAGCACAACCTCTACGTCTTCATCCGGGCCTTCGATCCTCACCCGGACAGCATCGTCCACCTGTTGTCCCGCCGCGATGACCAGACCGCCTCCGACTACGTCACCGTCATGCTCGATCCCTACCACGACCGCCGAACCGGGTACGAGTTTTCGGTCAACCCCGCGGGGGTCAAGTCCGACTACGCCATCTCCAACGACGTCGACGAGGACGTGGCCTGGGACGCCATCTGGGACGCCGCCACCCGGATCGATTCGCTGGGCTGGACGGCCGAGTACCGGATCCCCCTGTCCCAGCTCCACTACTCGCCCAAGGGCAACGGGGCGTTCGGCCTGCTGCTCTGGCGGGTGGTGCAGCGGCACACCACCACGTTCACCTGGCCGCTGTTCCGGAGCTCGCGCTCGGGCCTGGCCTCGCAATTCGGCACCCTGACCGGGCTCGACAATCTGGGGAGCCCCGGCCGGGCGGAGCTGACGCCGTACGTCGTGACCAAAAACATCCAGGACCCGGCGGTGACCAGTCTGGACCGGACCCAGGACGTCTCGGTGGGCGGTGACCTGCGCTACCGGCTGGCGTCCAACCTGCTGCTCAATGCCACCGTGAACCCCGATTTCGGCCAGGTCGAGGCCGACCCGTCGGAGCTGAACCTCAGCGCCTTCGAGACCTTCTTCAGCGAGCGGCGGCCGTTCTTCGTCGAGGGGAAGGGATTGTTCACCTTCACGGTGAACTGCGTGGTGGTGGTGGACTGCAGTACCGGCGAGGGATTGTTCTACTCCCGGCGGATCGGCCGCTCCCCCCAGCTGGCGGATGACTTCAGCGACGAGATCTCGCCCTCGTCTACCCGGATCCTGGGCGCGGCCAAGGTCACCGGCCGGCTGCCGGGCGGGTTCTCGCTGGGCGTGCTCGACGCGGTGACCGACCACGTGACCACCAACGGCGGCACCACGGTCGAGCCGGCCACCAACTACGCGGTGGTCCGGGGCAATCAGGATCTCCGCCACGGCGACGACGAGGGCAGTCTCGGCTTCATCCTCACCGGGGTCAACCGGTCACTCGACCCCGCCAGCCAGCCGCTGCTCCACCGCGAGGCGTACAGCGGCGGGCTCCAGGGCCGCTGGCGGTTCAACGGCCGGTACGAGGTGTCTAGCTCGGTGGACCTGAGCCGGGTCGCGGGCGACACCGCCGCCATCAACGCCACTCAACGCGACCCGGTCCACCTGTACCAGAGACCGGACGCGGACCTGGGCTACGATCCGACCCGCACCTCGCTCAGCGGGACCAACGCCGAGGTCCGGTTCGCCAAGGTGGGCGGGCGGCGGCTGGTGTTCGAGACGGCCTACCAGCGGCGGACCCCGGGGTTCGAGGTCAACGATATCGGCTTTCTCCGTCAGGCGGATCAGCAGCAGTGGACCACCTGGGCGGCGCTGGCCTTCCGGACCCCCAATCGCGTCTTCCAGATCCTCCGGTGGAACTTCAACAACTGGGAGCACTGGACCAGCGAGGGGCTGCCGACCGAGCGGGCATTCAACACCAACGTCCACGTCCAGTTCGTCAACAACTGGTGGCTGCACCTGGGCGGGACGTTCGGGCAGGTGGGCGCCACTTATTGCGACCGGTGTGCCCGGGGCGGGCCGGCGGTGCGACAGGATCCCTACATCTCTCCCTGGATCGAGATCGACGGGGACGACCGCCACGGCCTGGTCCCGATCTTCAACGCCAACTTCTTCCGGGGTGACCAGGGCCGCTCCTGGTCGTACAACCTGCGGCCCGAGCTCGACCTCAAGGTCTCCACCCGGTTCACCACCTCGCTGGCCGCCGAGTACGAGCGGAACCGGAACGATATCCAGTACTTCGACACCTTCACCGACCCCGCCGGCGCGCCGCACTACACCTTCGCGCATCTGGAGCAGCGGACCCTGAGCTTCACCTGGCGGCTCGGCTATACCTTCACGCCGACGACCTCGCTCCAGGTGTACGCTTCGCCGTTCATCTCCAAGGGGACCTACTCGGACGTGCGCGAGCTGGCCGACCCGCGGGCGTCGGCGTACGATGCACGCTACGCCGCCTTCGCCGGCAGCGACGAGGCCCGGAACCCCGGTGGGTTCAACTTCCAGCAGTTTCGCTCGAACGTGGTGTTTCGGTGGGAGTACCGCCCGGGCTCGACGCTGTTCCTGGTCTGGAGCCAGGGGCGGCAGGCCTCGGCGGATCTCGAAGGGGACCGGACATTCCGGGGGAACTTCAGCGATCTGTTCGCCCGCCGGGCGGACGACGTGTTCCTGGTCAAGGTGTCCTACTGGCTGACGCGCTAGGCCGCGGTCCCTCTGCGAGGGGCCGCGTGGCGTTTCTGTCGGCGGATGCGGTGAGCCGACTCGTCGGGCTTGCGTCATCAATCCCAGCGGCGTGACGCGAAGTTCGCACCAGCGGCCCGGTGACGCCGCCTCACCTCGCTTCGTCCATCACGCCTGCCAATTCCGCCCGCACCCGGTCCACCTCCGGTTTGACGGAGGGCTCAGGGTCGTAGCGCAGGGCGAGGTAGTGGCCGTACGCCTCGATCGCACCCTTACGGTCTCCTACGAGCGTCGCAAGACGGCCTTCCTCCTGCAAGAGATATGACAGGTTCCAGAAGTCGTCGTATCCCGCGCGCCGCCGGATGGTCCGGAGCGCACCCTAGTGTCCCCCTGCGCCTCGTGCCACTTCGCGGCCATGACTACCCAGCCCGGGGGCTTCCCGCCCAAGAGGAGCAGTGAGTCCAGGCGACCATAGGCGGCGCCGGCGTCGGGCCGGTGCTCAGCCGCGGCCAGCAGTGCTGCCAGCATCACGTGGCATCCGAAGAAGTCGGCATCGGCGAGACGCGCGATTGCCGCTCGCGCTGTCCGCGTGTCGCCGTGAGTCAGTCGCCACGTCTGCACAACGCAGATATCCTGGTACTGCTCGAGTCGCGCCGCATGGTCTCGCGGCACCGCGCTGTCGGCAGATGCCGCGAGGCGGGCCAAGGCGTCGGCGGCG
>DATAOR010000324.1:0-35700 GCA_036265635.1 Gemmatimonadales bacterium | reverse complement strand
CGGCCCCCGGCCCGAGCGGCCCACCATCTTCGCCGAGCTGCGGGGCCACATCGCCGAGTACCCGCTGCGCCAGCGGGCCAAGCCGGGCATCACCGGGCTGGCCCAGATCAACCACCACTACGACCGCTCGCTCGACGACGTCCGCACCAAGGTGGGCTACGATCTGGAGTACATCCGCCGCCAGAGCCTGCGCGAGGACCTCCGCATCATGCTCAAGACCATCCCCGTCATCCTGCTCCGCCGCGGCGGCTGGTGAGGCCTGACAGGCTTGACACCGGGGGGCCGAGCCAGGATTGTACCGGGGCCGTGGGCGCCTCGGGACGGACCCTCCGCTGCGGCGCCCAGGAGCCGCCGTTCCCAATCCCCAAGGATCTATGCTCCGCACCCGGCTTCTGGCGCTGCTCTCAATCGGGATCGGCCTGTTGGCGCCTCTGCTGCTGGCCGAGGTGGCGCTCAGGTTCCTCCCGGTGCGGACCGGGCTTCGCACCCTCCCCATCAACGCCGCCAACCCCGTCCGGCGGTTCGAGCCCCATCGAGCGTTCGTCTTTTCGCGGGACTGGAACTTCAGCGTGGTGAATCGCGGCCGCACGAACAACTTCGGGTTCGTCAACGACCAGGATTACGACTCCACCGCGCGAACCCCGCTCCTGGCCGTCGTGGGCGATAGCTACGTGGAAGCGCCCATGGTGCCCTTTCCCGAGACCCTGCACGGGCGGCTCGCGCGCTGCGTGGGGAGCAGCGGACGGGTGTACAGCTTCGGCGCCTCGGGCGCGCCCCTCAGCGAGTACCTGGGCGAGGCCGAGTACGCCAAGTTGCGGTTCCGGCCGGACGGGCTCGTGGTCGTCGTGGTGGGTAACGACTTCGACCGGAGCCTGCGGCGCTACAGTGGCTCGGTGGGGTTCCACCTGTTCCGGCCCGACTCCAGCGGCCGGCTGAGGCTGGAGCTCAGGGACTACAAGCCGACCCTCGCGCGGCGGATCGCTCGGCATTCGGCGCTGGTCCGCTACGTCGTCCTCAATCTGGCGGGCGGCGTGGACGCGGCCACGCAGGTCCTGCAAGGGCGGACCTCCCGGCCCAAGTACGTCGGGAACACGGAGGCGAGTTACACGCCGGAGCGGCTACGGGATTCGCGCGCGGTGGTGGACGAGGCCCTGAAGGAGCTGCCGGCGCGCTCGGGCCTCGCACCGGAACGGATCGTGCTGCTGGTGGACGCAATGCGCCCCGACATCTACGACCCCGACAGCCTGAAGGCCGCCGCGGGATCCTACTTCGGCGTCATGCGCCGATACTTGATGGAGCAGGCCCAGGCCCGCGGCTTCCAGGTGGTGGACATGGAGCCCCTGTTCGAGCGGCGGTACGCGCTCGACGGCACCAAATTCGAGTTTCCGAGCGACGAGCACTGGAACCCCGCGGGGCATGAGACCGCCGCGGCGGCAGTGGCCGCCACCAAGGCTTTCCGCTCTCTCTTTCCCGCCGCCTGTTCCGCTCTCGCCAGGGAGGCCGATGGTGTCCCGAAGTCCTGAATACATCCTGGGGCTCTCCGCCTTCTATCACGATAGTGCGGCCTGCCTGCTCCGGGGCGACGAGATCGTCGCGGCGGCGTCGGAGGAGCGGTTCACCCGAAAGAAGGGGGACCCGGCCTTCCCGGAGCTGGCCGTGGCCTACTGCCTCCAGGAGGCCGGCATCGGCACGCAGGATCTTGGGGCGGTGGGCTTCTACGACAAGCCGCTGCTCAAGTTCGACCGGATCCTGGAGACCTACGTCGATATCGCTCCCAAGGGCTTCAAGTCGTTTCTGCTAGCCGGGCCCCTCTGGATCAAGGACAAGCTCTACATCGATAAGCAGATCCGGGAGGCGCTGGGATACCAGGGCCGGGTGTTCTACGCCGAGCACCATGAGTCGCACGCGGCCAGCGCGTTCTTCCCGTCCCCCTTCGAGGAGGCGGCGGTCGTCACGATGGACGGCGTGGGCGAATGGGCCACCGCCACGATCGGCGTGGGACGCGGCAACGACATCGAGATCATCAAGGAGCTGCACTGGCCGGACTCGCTCGGCCTGCTCTACTCGGCCATCACCTACTATACCGGCTTCAAGGTGAACTCGGGCGAGTACAAGGTGATGGGACTCGCGCCCTACGGCGAGCCCCGGTACGTCGAGCTGATGCTGCGGGAGCTCATCGACCTGCGCGAGGACGGCTCGTTCACGCTCAACCAGAAGTATTTCAACTATCTGGGCGGCCTCACCATGACCAGCCGGGCGTTCGACGAGCTGTTCGGCGGGCCGCCCCGCCAGCCCGAGACCAAGCTCACGCAGAAGGAGATGGACCTGGCCCGATCGGTTCAGGAGATCACCGAGGAGGTCATGCTCCGCATGGCGCGAACGGCGCACCGGGAGACGGGGCTCGAGAACCTGTGCCTTGCCGGCGGCGTGGCGCTCAACTGCGTAGGTAACGGCCGGCTCCTCCGCGAAGGGCCGTTCAAGCAGCTCTGGATCCAGCCCGCCGCTGGCGACGCCGGGGGTGCCCTTGGGGTCGCCCAGCTTATCGCCTACCGGCACTGCGGCCACGCCCGCACGGTGGTGCCGGGCAAGGATGGGATGAAGGGGGCCTACCTCGGGCCGGGCTATCCTGCCCCTGCGATCGAGGCGTTCCTCCGGGAGCAGGGCGCCACCTACCTGCGCCTCGAGCCCGAGGAGTTGCGGGGCCGGGTGGCTCGCCTGCTCGCCGACGGGAAAGTGGTCGGCTGGTTCAACGGCCGGATGGAGTTCGGCCCCCGCGCCCTGGGGGCGCGCAGCATCCTGGGCGACCCGCGCAGCCCCGCCATGCAGGCGCAGATGAATCTCAAGATCAAGTTCCGTGAAGGCTTCCGGCCGTTCGCGCCGAGCGTGCTGCGGGAGCGGGTGGCCGAGTGGTTCGAGCTGGACTGCGACTCGCCCTACATGCTGCTCGTCGCCCCGGTCAAGCGGGAGCGCCAAGTCCCCATGACGGCAGCGCAGCGTTCGCTCTGGGGGATCGAGCAGCTCAACATCCCGCGCTCGGACATACCGGCAGTGACCCACATCGACTACTCGGCCCGGGTCCAGACCGTCAGCCGGGACACCAACCCGGACTACTACGATCTCATCCGCGAGTTCGAGTCCCTGACCGGCTGCCCCGTCCTGGTGAACACGTCATTCAACGTGCGCGGCGAGCCCATCGTCTGCTCGCCGGCGGATGCGTACCGCTGCTTCATGCGGACCCACATCGACTGTCTCGTGCTGGGGCCGTACCTGCTGGAGAAGCACGGGCAACCCGAGTGGGAGGAGGCGGCGGATTGGACACACGAATTCCAGCTCGATTGAGCCCGGCGGAGGGTCGGCGGTTCGGCCTTCTGGTCGGGGGGGCCTTCGTGGTGCTGGGGGGTGTCTCGCGGTGGCGCGGCCACGAGTGGGCGCCCGTGGTGCTGTGGGTGCTGGGCGGCGGCCTGCTGCTCGGTGGCCTGCTCGTGCCCGGGCGGATGGGGCCCGTCTACCGTCGGTGGATGGGTCTGGCGCTGCTGCTCAGTAAGGTGACGACCCCGATCTTCATGGGGCTCATCTACTTCGGGTTGTTCACCCCGATGGGCTTCGTGCGGCGCCTGCTGGGGCACAACGGGCTCAAGCGGCCGGGCACGGGCACCTTCTGGATCGAGCGGGCGCCCGGCACCAGCCGCCGCAGCGACCTGAGCCGCCAATACTGAGAGGAGCAACCATGAGCAACGTCGCGCTGTTCCGGGAGCTCTGGGCCTTCATGCGGGCCAGGAAGAAGTTCTGGCTGCTTCCCGCCCTGCTCGTCCTGTTCCTCCTCGGCATGCTGCTCGTGTTCTCGCACGGCTCGGTGCTCGCCCCGTTCATCTACACGATCTTCTGATCGCCCGAGGCGGGCGACCGGCCGGTCTCGCACGGGGCCCGGGAAGCGAAGCCAGGGCCCCGTACGAACATCATGCGCCCGGCTGCGTCAGCTCCGGCAGCTCTTGGCGCTCCGGCTCCTGGCCTTGCTGCTCAGGTACTGCATGGCATCCTTGGTGGCGCTGCTGGTCCAGTAGGCGTCGCGGTACTGCCAGCTGAGGAAGGCGCAGGGGTATGAGCTGCTGAGCAGCGCCGAGCCGAAGGCCTTCACCTCGGACGCACTCATGGTGGTGCCGTTGGGGGCGCCGCCCATGATGACGTTGAGCCCGACCACCAGGGCAAGGCCGCGCTTCTGCGCGTCGCTCACGTTCTGCTGGATGTAGTTGTTGACGCTGCCGAAGCGAGCGAGATACTGGGCCCAGGCGGCATCCACGTACTTGGGGCTCGACGGGAAGTACTTGGGCAGCGTGCGGACGATGGTTGCCATGCCGGGCCAGAGCTGCTTGCTGTAGCGGCCCATTTCGTCCACCGTCGACGGCGCGATGGGCTGGCCGTTCCAGTTGTGCGGGTCCTGCGGCTCGTCGATCATGTAATGGCCGATGATCGTGCCGTCGCTGATGTAGGAGTCGAAGTTGACCGACTTGAATCGGTCGATCCGCTCCTTCCACCGGGTCAGGCTGAAATGGCCGCTGGCGTCCTTGTAGTACTTCTCCGGGCCGGCCATCATGATCACCACTCGGCCGCCGCGGGACTTGATGGTGGCCAGGGCGCTCTTGATGTCGCCGGGGGAGTAGGTCTGCTTGCCACCGGTGTAGGTGCTGCCGTACAGCGTGGTGGGCATGTTCATGGCGCCGAACGCCAGGCCGTTGAAGCTGGCCGACGCCGTAGAGGGCGCTTCTACCGGGCTGACGACGGGGGATTCGACGGGGTCCGCTAGCGAGGTGGTGCTGGGATCTAAAGCGGTGCCACTCTCACAGCCGCCGAAGGCGACCAGGGTGGCGAGCAGGGCCGGTGCACGCAGGCGCGAGATACGACGCGACAACTTGAAGCAGTAGGGCATACGCGGGCGTTCCTCTCTCCGTCACAGTTGCTTGGGAGGTGAGACACGGATGGCGTCAGGCGAAGGGCCAACGCTCGGCACGGCCGGAGCGGGGGCTCGTCGCACTAGGGCTGACGCGTGGCTAGGCAGGCTTTGCCTTAGCCTATGAGATGTCTTAAGAGGTTCAGGTCCGCTGAGACTAGTTGAGGAACTAGTCAACCAGAGCGCGAAGGAATGAGCGCCAGGTGGCGTCATCTCGTTGTCGTTCGCTCGCGCTGCGGGAAAGAATCGTGACGGACGTCACATTTGTCAAGGGGTGGGCATCGCCCGGACCTGGTCGCTGCCCCGGCCTGCCCCCGGACCCGGCCAAGTGGTGCCAGCCGGGCCGCCGGGTTAGAGTTCGGCCGCTTCCGGCCGGCCTCCAGTCATTCATCGCGAGGGTCTCGCATGCAGCGGGAAGACGTGCAGGTGTCGGGATCGCGTCAGCGAACGGCGGCGGTGCTGCTCGCGGTGCTCGTCGTCGCGGCCTTCGTCCTCCGCTTCCTGCGCCTCGGGCACTGGGGGCTCGACATCGACGAGATCTTCATGCGCCGGGACTCGATCCACCCGCGGCTTACCAACCCCCGGCCGCTGCTGTACTTCGTCAATCACTACCTGGTCCTTCCCTTCCGGCCCCTGGACGAGCTCGGCATCCGTATCCTCCCCGCCCTGTTCGGGAGCCTGGCGATCCCGGTGCTGTACTTCGTCACGCGCCGCCTGCTGAACGCGCGGGCCGCACTGCTGGCCGCGCTCCTGCTCACGGTGAGCGGGCTCCATGTGATCTACTCGCAGTTCGGCCGCTACTGGTCGCTCGTGTTCCTGCTCTCCGCCGTGTACCCGTACGCGCTGTACCTCGGCGTCCGCGACCGGAACCGGTCCGCGGTCGTCGCCGGGATCGTGCTCGGCGTGCTCGCCTCCCTGGCCCACCCGGCGGCGGTGCTCCTGGTGGGGGGCCCGGCCATCTGGCTTCTCGCCACCGTGGTGAAACCGCACCACCTGCGGGCGCTCTGGGCGCAGCGGCGGGTGCGGTACAGCGTCCTCGTGCTGGCGGCCGTCCTGGTGGTGATCGCGATCCGGTTCGTGCCCATCCTCCAGGGCTGGATCCACGAGCACGACGCCAACCCGGCGAGCGGCCAGTTCCTGCTCCGCAAGCACATGCCGCTCGGCATCAAGCAGACCTTCTACCTGATCGGCTTCGTGCAGGGATGGACGTTCTCGGTGGTGCTGACGGCGATGGTGGGCATCTATTCCATGTGGCGGCACCACGACCGCACCCTGGCCCTGTACCTCACCAGCGTCGCGGTGTTTCCGATCCTCTTCATCACCCTCGCGTCGACCCGGACGCCGGTGTCGGCCTATTACCTGGTGCCCGTGGCGCCGGTGTTCTTCATCGGGTCCGGCTTCTTCCTCGACCGGCTGTTCGCGATGGAGTGGGGGGAGCGGCCGCGATGGCTCGTCCCCGTGACGGTCCTCGCGCTCATGATGATCGAGGGGGCGCCGACCCTGGTGTCGCAGTACCTGAACGGACGGCGGTTCGATTTCCGGGGGGCGGCGCACTGGCTTCGGCCGCGGCTCGGCTCACGCGACGTGATCTACTCGGACCAGCCGGTGGCCCTCGGCTTCTATCTACCGCACCACCCGGTTGGGCGCCTCCGGTATGACACGCTCACCCTGGCGCAAGCGGTGGATACGGTTCGCGGCGCCGACGCCGGGGGCGCGGCGCTCTGGATCGTGGCGCCCGCCCCGGCCCACGCGCTCCGGACCAATCTCCGCCAGGGCGGCCTCGCCGAGTGGATCTACGGTCACTGCCAGCTCCGAAACTCCATCGGCATGGGCCGGGTGGACTTTCGCCAGCAGTACCTGCAGCTCTATCAGTGCCCGCCGGGGGGGACGCGGCCGGCAAGGGACGCTGCTGTCGCCGGCCCGACGGCCGGCCGCACGGCGACGCCCTTGTCCGCCAGCAGGTCGCGGTAGAGGCCTTCCCAGGTATCCACGACACGGCTCAAGGCGAAGCGGGAACGGACGCGCTCGCGGCCCCGCTCGCCCATCGCATGTCGCTCCCCGTCCGACAGATCCATCACGCCCAGCATCGCAGCCCCGAGCGCCGATGGATCGCGCGGCGGTACGACCAGGCCGGTTCGGCCGTCCTCCACCACCTCCGAGTTGCCGCCCACCGCCGTTGCCACGATCGGAAGGGCCCCGGCCGCGGCCTCGAGCAGCACCATCGGCATGCCCTCCCATGCCGAGGACATGACGTACGCGTCGGCGGCCTGCGTCAGCGCCGGCACGTCGCGCCGCACCCCCAGAAACCGCACCGCGCCCTCCATTGCCAGCGCGCGAACCAGCGCCTCGGTCTCGCCTTGCAGTGAGCCGCGCCCTACCAGCAGGAGGACCGCGTCAGGCCGCCGCCGTCGCACCTCGGCGAACCCCCGCAGCATGGTGGCGTAGTCCTTGGCCGTCTCGAACCGGCCGACGGCGAGCCAGGCGAACTCGTCGCCCAGCTCCAGTGACCGCCGCAGCGAGGCCCGCGCGTCTCTGGGCACGTTCAGGAACTCGTCGAGGTTCACTCCGTTGGGCACGACGCTCAGCAGCTCCCGCGGTACGATCCGATCGCGGACGAAACGATCGGCGGCCGCCTGGCTGATGATCGTCATGTGGTCCGCCAGCCGGTTGGTCAGCCGGTACCCGGCCATCAGCAGCGGCCCGCCCTCGTCGATGTTGTGGATCGTGGAGACCAGCACGGGCACCGGCGCGAGCAGGCGCAGCGCCCGCGCCATCAAGTTGGCGTGCACCATGTGGCTGTGGACGACGTCGGGCCGCCAGCGCCGGGTGAAACGCACCAGTCGGAGCAGGCCCCGAGGGTCGGGCACTCCGCGCGGCATCTCGAGCGACTCGGTCGGCAGCCCGGCGCTCCGCGCCTCGAGGCCCATCGGACCAAGCGGGGTGAGCGACACGATGGCGATGTCGTGCCCCCGGGCCCGAAGCTCACCCGCGGCTGAGAGCAGTTGCTGGTCCGCGCCGCCCATCCCCATGCTGGTGGAGAGGAACAGTATTCTCACGGAGCCGATTCCGCCGCCGGAGCCGATTCTGCCGCGCTCAGATCCTGCTCCCGCGAGCCGCCCAGGGTCCGCCGGACGGCGCGCTTCAGGAACGTGGGGCTGTAGGCGTAGCCGTAGCGGCCCACCGCGTAGACGTACATCCAGGCCGGAAGCCCCAGCTCCCGCACGACCTTGGCCTGGACCCGCGCCAGATTGCGCTGCCGCTCCGCGTACTTGTAGGTCCGGTGAAAGAAGCTAGCCGGGTGGACGTAGTGCTCCCCCATCACCTCCTGCGGGTTGGCCAGCTCCCAGCCGAGCCGCACCGCCCGGAGCCAGAAGAGGATGTCCTCCAGGTCGCTCACGACCGGGTAGCCGCCTGCGTCGACCCACATCTGCCGCCGAAACGCCGTGAACGTGTTCGCCATCGGGATGTGGCGAGCCATGGCCCGCACGATCTCCCGGTGGCCCGGCAAGGTCAGGCGCACGTACCGTTCTCCCCGATTCTCGTCGGCCACGAGGTAATGCCCGCCGACGAGGCCGACCCGGGGATGGGCGTCCAGGTACTCCAGCTGGATTCGCAGGCGATCGGGATAGCTCCGGTCATCGAAGTCCTGGCGCGCTATGATCTCACCGCGCGCCTGCTCGACCCCGAGGTTCGCCGCGCGGCAGAAGCCGATCCGCCCGGGCGACAGGATCCGGACGCGCGAATCCCGCGTCGCTACCTCCTGCAGGAGCTCCGCCGTGCGGTCGGTCGAGCCGTCGTCCACAATGATGTACTCGAAGTCGGTGAAGGTCTGCCCCAGGATGCTCGGCACGGCACGGTCGAAGTAGGGCTCCCCGTTGTAGACCGTGGTCACCACGCTGACGCGCGGCGTCACCGCACGGGCTCCGCGCCGCGGGGCGCCACGGGAGCGCGGCGAAGGCGCGGGGCTGGGGCCGGCACCTCTGCAGGCTGCCACGCCGCCGCCTCGCGGGACCACCTGAGCCGGGCCACCCCCACCAGGGCGGCCATGATGAACCAGACCCCCTTGTTGTCCTCCATCGTCAGCGGGATCATCGCCACCAGCAGCGTGGCGAACAGGACCAGCGAGAACCGTCGCTCGAGCCGCGGCAGCCGGAGCAGCGCGAGGAAGATCGCGAGCAGGATGCACAGAAAGATCAGCAGGCCCACGATCCCCTCCTCGACCAGCACCGAGATGAACGAGTTGTGCGCCACCTGGTCGATGCCGTACGGCTGGACCGCATCCTTGAAGCGCCCCGGACCGTAGCCCATCAGCGGTTTCTGGGCGAACGCCCGGATCCCCGCTATCCAGATCGAGCCGCGGCCGCCCAGCCGGAACTCCTGCACCTCTGTCCCGGTGGTGGCCAGGCGCTCTACGATGCGGTCGGGCACGTAAATCGCCGCCACTATGCCGGAGACCGCGAGCAGCACGACGGCCGAGACGAGCCGGGCCGGCGTCAGCCGGGTCATGGTGAAGGGCACTACCATCAAGGCCACCATGGTCGCGAGCATGCCTCCCCGCGAGCCGGTGAGGCCCAGGGCGAGCACGCCGACGGGCAGGTACGCACGACAGAACCAGCGCAGCGCCGGCCGCCGGTACACCGCGGCGAGATACCAGGCGATCGGCAGCGCCAGCGCGAGGGTCATCGCGATGCCGTTGGGGTCGGCGCCGCCTGCCGCGAACCGCCGCATGAGCGCCCCCTCGGTCCGCGATACCCGGATCGTGTCCAGGGCCACGACATACGATCCCACGAGGTAGGCCAGCATGAGCCCGTACTGTCTCGCTCGCGTCGGGGCGAGCTCCCACATGGTCCACACGGCGAGCAGGAGCTGGACGAAGGTCCAGAACTTGCTTGACAGGCGCACCCCGGTCTTGAAGAAGACGAGCTGCTGGATGACGATCCACCCCATGAACGCAATCGCCGCGACGTGATAGGCGTCGAGCCGGCGGAAGCGTCCCGACACTGTCACGGCGAGCACCGCGAGGGCCACCGCCACCATCCCCGTGAGCCGTCCGACGAGGTTCACACCGCTCTCGATGATCACCACGCTGCCCCACGGGATCGAAAACACGAAGATCCACAGTGCGGCGTAAGCAATCGAGCTCATTGCGCGCTCTCTATGACACGGAGGTAGTGGTCAACGGCCGCCTTCCTGGTGTACGGCTCGAGCAGGTCGCCCGGCAGCACGGACCGGGGCTCGTCCAGGGTCTCGGCCATCGCCCCCGCAAGCCGCTCGGGATCGCCCACCGGCACCAGGCGGCCCAGCCGCCCGGCCTGCAGGATCTCCCGCGGGCCGCTCGGGCAGTCGGTGGACACCACGCGGGTCCCCGCGGCAAGCGCCTCAATCAGCACGGTGGGAAGCCCTTCCCAGGCGGAGGACAGCACGAACAGCGCGGACCGGGCCATGTAGGCCATGGCGTTGGCGCGGAACCCGGGGAGCGCCACCGAGTCGGCGAGACCAAGCTCGAGGATCAGTGCCTCCAGGGCGGAGCGGTCCTCGCCCTCTCCAAGGATAACGAGCCGTGCCGGGCAGCGGGCCCGGAGCAGGGCGAAGGCGCGCAGGAGTGTCGGAAAGTCCTTCTGGGCCGTGAGCCGCCCGACCGCGAGCACCACCGGCGGTCCACCCGGGGCGAACCATGGATGATCCGGCGTCTGGCGGGCCAGCGCCATGAGCTCGGGCGTCACCACGGGATTGTAGACCACCTCGATCCGATCCCGTGGTAGCCCGGTAGTGCGGGCGAAGTCGTCCGCTGCGCCCTGGGACACGGCCACCACCGACTCGGCCAGGGGATAGAACAGCCGGAGCAGCGGAGGCCAGAGGCGCCGGGCCAGGGCGCTCTCCCCGGCCGCGACCGACATGGTGTTGTGCTCGGTTACCACGACCGGGGTGCCGCTGCCGGACAGCCGGGCCGCCACGATCGCGATGACGTTGGCGTGGCTCATGGACGAGACCAGCACCCGCGGCTGCGCCGCACGGAGATAGGCCGCCAGCGGGCCCAGGCAACCGACGACCCGGCGCGACCGGAGGTCCACCACTCGGGCCGCCCTCGGCAGCTGGTCCATGAAGACGCCCTCCGCCGTGGTCAGGACTACATCGACCGGGAGACCGCGCTCGGTCATCCCCTGGGCGAGGTTGACCACGATGCGCTGGGCCCCCCCGCCCCGCACCGAGGGGAGAAACAGGGCGATCGGGCCCTGTCGGCCCTCGCTCATGCCCAGTCGTACTCCTCGCCCAGCCAGTCGAACAGGCGCCGGTTGTGCGGCGCGAAGAAGGCGGTCAGGCGCTCCCGCAGCGCCGGCGGCAATGTCCGGTCGTACCCGCCGTAGAGGAACGGCTGGTAGTGCTCCAGCCGGTGAGGGCGGAGGCCGAGGAAGTCGTGCACCACCGCGGTGGCCCCGACCGGATCCCGGAACAACCGCTCGCTCTGCATGATCAACAGGCGGGATCGATCATAGTGCCGCAGCCAGCGCTGCAGCTGGTCGAGGTAGATGCCCCGGCGCTGGTAGGTGTAGCGGTGATGGGGAAAGCTGTAATAGCCCGGCTCTCTGGCCAACCGCTCCTCTTCCCCGGCTGTACGCTCCGCCTCGGCCTCGAGCGCGTCTGGCAGCGACAGCGGCTCGCGGCCGCCCCGGACCTCGTGCTGGTAGTGCGATACCGCGCGCTCGACCGGATTCCGCAGCAGGGCGATCAGCTTGACCTGGGGCAAGAGCTGAGCCGCCCGCTCGGGCGCGAGGGGGTGGAGCAGGTAATACGGGGAGGCATCCAGGGTCAGCGCCCCCCGCTGCAGCTGTCGGGAATAGGGGAAACGGCCCCGATACCACGCCAGGCCCCGGTCATAATGGAGATCGAAGTAGTGGATTTCCTTGCCCAACGGGACCCGGACATCGGGGTGCTGGGCCAGGTAGTTGAAGAGCGACGTCGTTCCGCTTCGTTGAGCCCCGATAACGAGGACTGAGGGCCAGCCGCGAAGCGAGCCGGTCAGTACCCGGTAGTCGGCCCGGAGTCGCCGAAGCGGGGCCTTGACCAGATCCACCAGCCCGCGACCGGAGCGGGTGTCGGGGCTCATCGGTAACCCGCTGCCGCCCGCCGCGGACTCAATCGGGGCTGACCGGGGCCAGACCGTCGCCCCGCCGGACCGCGCGTGCCGCCCGGCGCCCCCCACCCCGGGCGAACTCCACGGCACGCGTCGTGGCCCACACGCCGTGGGGCCCGAACAGGAAATCGGACTGGAGCCGAGCGCCGAGCAGCGTGACCACCGCCGCCGTGAGCACCGCCAGCGCCAGAGTCGGAACCTTGCTGACGTGGAGCGCGCGGCAGAGCTGGACCGGGATCGAGACCGTGACCCCGATGAGCAGGGCGAAGCCCGCCGCCGGCAGGTGGGCTCGGAAGAACTGGAACCAAGTCAGCCCGGTCACCCGGCGGCCCAGCTCCGCCATGGTCAGCCAGTTGATGGCCATGGCCACGGACACCGCCACCGCCACACCAGCGACCCCCCACTGCTGGCCGATCAGCGCGCCGACCACCACCAGCACCGCGTAGGCTCCCTGCAGCAGGGCCCGCGAGTAGACCGCACCGGCGGCCTTGGTGCAGGCATCGCTGATCTTGCTGCTCATCCGGAACAGCAGACTGATGGAGAACATCCGGAACGGCAGCACCGCGGCCGTCCAGCGGGGCCCCAGCAGCACGGGGATGAATTCCGGCGCCACCACCCAGAGAAAGGTGCTGACCGGCAGCGACAGCAGCGCCACGATCGCCAGCGCCCGCTCGTACCCGCTGGCCAGCCGGTGTTTCTGGTCCTGGACCTGCGACATGACCGGGAACAGGACCCGGTTGACGATCCGGCCGAAGATGGTCGCCGGCATCACCATCAGGCTGTAGGCCCGGCCGTACACGCCCAGCGCCGCCTTGCCCAGATAGCGGCCGACCACCAAGTTGTCGCCCTGCTGAGACAGCACCGTCCCGACCTGGGCCAGCGAGTGCCCCAAGCCGAAGCTGAGCAAGTCGTGGCTGGCCCGGAGATTCAGGTTGGGCCGGACGGGGTGGCGGGTCGCCCAGTACATCGAGATGGTGCGAAGGGTCACCTGGGCCAGGTTGGCGCCCACCAGGGCCCAGACTCCGTACCCCCGCCAGGCCAGCACCACGCCCACCAGGGCGTACCCGAGCACGTAGCTGCCCACATCGAGCGCGACGAACAGCCGAAACCGCAGCTGGCGGGTGAGCAGCGACTCGCCGACGGTGTTGAGCCCGTCGATCGGGAACAGCCAGGCGATGCCGCGCAGCACCGGCTCGACTTCGGGAATCCGGTAGAAGCGCGCCAGCGCCGGCGCCGCCAGCCACACCACGGCGCCGAGCACGAAGCCGAGGGCGCCCGAGATGGTCCAGGCAACCTCGACGTGAGTCCGGTCGAGCTCCTTCCGCTGGACGATGGCGGGACCGACTCCGACCTGGGACACGATCTGTGACAGAGCGACGATGACGGCCGCAGCGCCCATCAAGCCGAAGTCGGAGGGCGTGAGGAGCCGGCCCAGCGCCATCAGCACCAGGACCTGGACCACGGCCTGCAGGCCGGTGCCGCTGAAGGTCCACAGCATCCCGCCGAGGGCCCGCTCGGTCAGGCCCGTGGCGCCCCGGGCCCGCGGGGGCTGAGCGTCGGCCGGCGTCATCTCAGGGGGACCGGGTGCCGTGATCCGTCAGCGGCTCCGGCGAAGGCGAGCCGGACGCGGCGGTAAGGCGGCGCGGCGCGGCCGCGGCGCGGGTCCATCGGGCGCACTCAGCGGCCCGCGGCGACGGCCTGGGGGTGGACGTCACGACTCCCGACATACCCGCACCGCTCGAGGTCCGGCCGCAACAGCTCGTCGAGGATGCCCTGCTGCTCCGGGCTGAGCTCGTCGCGCCACCGGCCGCTGGTGTCGTGCAGTGAGGTCCGGCCGATCTCCTGCTCGAAGGCCGGCGTGCTGGGCAGCTCGGCGAAGTCGAGCACCTGGCGGTAGGTGTCCAGCGGCCGCTGGCAGAACTCCTCGTACCTTATCTCGAGATACTTCCGAGGGTCGAGGGCCCGCCGGGCGGCCTCGATCGCGCGCATCTGGATCCGCCACTCGATGCCCGCCAGCGCCACGAACGAGCGATCGTAGCGCAGCCAGGCCGCCTCGTCCTCCGGCGTCAGCAGGCCGGCCCGCCAGCCTTGCGGCCCATACCAGCCCCGCCAAAAATCGACGTGGAGCAGCGAATTGGCGACGGCCCGACCGTCCCGCACGATGTGGACGAACTTGGCGTCGTCGAACAGCGCGTCCAGAAAGCCGATCCGGGGCCAGCCGGTGATCTTGGCCAGAAACCGATCACGTTGGGGGGTGAGCGTCGCCTCGATGGCCCGGCGGGTCCGCTTCCGGGTTCGGGGCGTGAGATCCGCTCGGACCAGGTCGCGACATGGCTCGGTGAAGCCGTACGCGTACTGCTCCCAGAACCGGTAGGCCTCGCCGGGCCGGACCTTGTCCCCCAGCAGCCGGAACAGCAGCGGATTGCCCATGGCCGAAACGGCGAGGCGATTCCAGGACGGCTTGTCCGGATACCGCTCGGCAAAGCCGGACAGCCACATGAATCGGGGATAGCGGGCGAGGATCCGGTGGAAGACGGTCGACCCGCATCGGCCGGTCCCGACGATGATGAGGGGCTGGGTGATCTGCATCCGTGGGTCGTGTCTCCGGGTTCAAGGCGTCCGCGGAAGGGGCACGTCCTCCGGTCTGGCCGCCAGCTTGCACCGAGGACGGCGGGCCGGGGAGCATGATCTGTGCCTCGACCCGAAGGCTGGGAAAGCACTTAGGCCGCCGAGTCGGGTCGAAGGTCCACGCTTGACCTTGAACCTCGGCCCCGGCAATGTACCAGACTTCGAGTTGCCATCCGCCTCGCGCCACCTGTGGCGCTGCCGCCACAGAGACTGGGGCACCAGTGCAAACGCTTGCTCGGAGCGGGAGTATAACCTCGTGGGCGTGAAACCGAACTTCTTCATTCTGGGCGCCCCCAAGTGCGGCACTACCGCGCTGTTCGAGTATCTCCGCTCTCATCCAGCCGTCTTCCTGCCCCAGGTCAAAGAGCCGCACTTCTTCGCCACCGACCTCGGGGGCTACCCGGCCATCAAGTCGCTCGACGCGTACCACAGCCTGTTCCAGGACGCCCGGCCGGACCAGACCCGGGTGGGCGAGGCATCGGTCTACTATCTCCGGTCCACCACTGCCGCGGCCAACATCCGGCAGTACCAGCCGGACGCCCGCCTGATCGCCATGTTCCGCAATCCCGTGGACATGCTTCACTCCTTCCATTCCCAGCTGCTTTACGTGGCGGAGGAGACGGAGGAGGATTTCGAGGCCGCCTGGCGGCTGCAGGAACGGCGGGCGCGAGGGCTCGACCTCCCGCCCGGGTCGCGCGGGGCGTTCCTCCTGCAGTATCGCGAAATGGGGCGGTTCGGCAGCCAGACCCAGCGGGTGCTGGCCTCGTTCCCGGCGGGGCAGCTCAAGGTCATCCTGTTCGACGATTTCGGCGCCGACCCCAAGCGGGTCTACGACGACGTGATCGCCTTCCTCGGGCTCCCCGGCGACGACCGGGCCGAGTTTCCCCGCATCAACGAGAACAAGCGCGCCCGGGTGACCTGGCTGCGGAACTTCCTGCGCAAACCACCGCCGGTGGTGCGAAACGCCTATCGGAGCGTGAAGCAGACGGTAGGTGGGGCGAGGATGGACGCGCTCAAGTCGGCGATCGTGCGGCGAAATACGGTGCGCGAGCACCGCTCGCCGCTGTCACCCGCGTTCCGAGCCGAGTTGATCGAGGAGTTTCGCGAGGAAGTCGCTCTGTTGGCGAGCCTGCTCGACCGTGACCTGGGTCATTGGACCCCCGCCGCCGCGCCCGCGTCGCGGCGCGGTTAGAGCCAATGGTCCAGGCTCCGTCCGATCAGGTCGGAAGTCCGCTGGATGTCTTCGCGGAAGTGGGCGGTCAGCTCGGCCCGGAGGGGTAGCGGCAGCGGCGGGGCCTTGCGCAAGTTGCGTTGGCGAACTCGCCGGACCCAGTTGGCCGCCCGGGTGGGCAGCAGCGGCCTGACCGCCGAGAGAACCGCGCGGCTCGAGAGCAGTCCCTCGAGCCAGCGGTTGGCCGGGACGCCGCCGGCGGCGTGGGGCGTCCCGAAGTCCGGCCGGAAGGACGGGTCCACTCCAACGAACCGGTATACCGCTTGCACCACCTCGGTCGCGTCACGCTTGAGGTCGTCGAACAGGGTCACCAGCAGCTGCTCGCGAGGAAAAGCGGCGTAGTACCGGGCCAGCTGCTCGCCGTAGCGGCTCACCTGCATCCACCGGGAATCGGGCCGCGCCCAAGCGGCGGCCGGCGTCAGTTCCTGCTCGGCATTGAATGCCCGGCCTCGCCGCCGGAGATACATGAGGTAGTCGGAATAGGCGCGCTCCACCGGCTGGCGGAGCATGCACACCAGCTGGACCGATGGCAGCAGGCTCCGGATCCGGCCGGGAGCCTGAGGGCACTCCAGGTAGAGCGGTGAGGCTTCGCCGATGGCCTGGGCCCCGCCCGCGCCGGCGAACAGATTCTGGTACTCCGGCAGGGTCCGGACAGGAAAGCGGTGGACGTCGGGATCTCCGTAGAGCAGCTGGCCGGCCGAGTCCACTCCGTAGGCGAAGTAGTTGGTCTCCTTGACCTGGCTCATGAACACCGAGGGATGCTCATCGAGGTACCAGTACATCGCGGTGGTGCCGCCCTTGGCGGTGCCGATCACGAGGAAGGTAGGCAGGGACACGGATGCTCCGACGGGGTGGGCAGTGCGAGGCAACTTAGCCAGCACGGTCCGACGTCGCCACCCGGCCTGGCCGCCGACCACGACACCATCGTCTCACCCGGGAGAGCGACCATGACCCCGTGCGCGGGCAATCGACCTCACCGTTCGGTGGCAGGCTGCCGGGCACGGCCATGACTCGGAAGCAGGCGCTGATCTCGGCCGTCATCGTGCTCGTCATCGGGTTGCATGCCCTGCCGGTGCTGTCCTATCAAGGTCATCGGCAGACCCGCTGGCCCTTCCTGGCCTGGGCGATGTACGCCGCCTCCATTCCGCCCGGCCCGATCACCACCAACCAGCGGCGGATCGTGGGCGTGACCGCCGCGGGCGATTCCACCGAACTGACCTATGCGGTGATCGGCGTCAGCGGCCCCGCCCTGACCAAGTCGTACCTCCGCCCCCTGGCGACCGGCGATTCGGCCGTCGCCCAAAGCCTGTTCAGCCGGGTCAACGCCCGGCGCCACGTCCCCTTGGAGATCATCCGCCTCGAGGGCGAGCGCGCCACCCTGACGGACACCGGCGTAGTGGTCGAGCGGTATCCTACCATCACCTATCACCGGGCCGCCCCGGCTCCGCGGTGAGACGATGCCCGATCTGACGCGCTGGCTCGACCGCTGGAATCGCTACTGGTTCCCGCCGGCCTCGACCCTGAACCTCGCCGGCGCCAGGATCGTGGCGGTGGCGGCCCAGCTGTTCTGGTTCTTTCCGGCCTGGAGCCACCAGATCAATCTGCTGACCAAGAACGAGCGTTTTCTCGACCCGCAGCCGATCATCCGGGTGGTCACGCTGCTGGCCCCGAGGGAGGTGATCTTCACGCCTCAGGTGTGGGCGGTGGTGTACTGGGGCACCTTCGTCGCGGGACTCCTGGCCCTGGTAGGCCTGTTCACCCGGACCTCGCTCTTCGTGCTCGCCCTGGGAATGTGGCTGCTGGTCGGCCACGCCTATTCCTACGCCGACGTCCACCACCACGAAGCGCTGTTCGTGATCTTCCTGATGCTCCTGCCGCTGGCGCCCGCCGGCGACCGGCTCAGCCTCGACGCCCTGCTCCGGCGCCGACGCGGGACGGAGGGGGACCGCGACACCTCCACCATGGCCATGTGGCCGCTCAAGCTGCTCCATGTCCTGCTGTCGCTGACCTACTTCTCGACCGGGATCACCAAGCTCCTGTCCGGGGGGCTTCAGTGGATGAACGGCTACACCGTCGCCACCTACACCTTCGGCGACGCGATCCAGCGGCATCGACCGCTCGGCATCTGGATTGCGCAGCATCATACCCTCTGCGTCCTGCTCGGCATCGGCACCATCGCCTTCGAGACCTTCTATTTCCTGTCCCTGTTCCTGCCCCGCCTGGCTCCGCTGTTCTTTCTCAGCGGCATTCTGTTCCACTTCGGCCTCTGGCTGTCGGCCGGTCAGCCCTTCTACGAGCACATGGTGATGAACGCCATCCTGCTGCTGTTCCTCGGCTCGCGCTGGCGCCGCACCGCCGACGCCGGCACGGTGCTCCGGCGCCGCCCGGCGCCGCTGGCCGGGACGCCACTGCCGACCTAGCCGGCCCGGGGACGACGCTCCGGCTCGGCGAAGATGCGGGCGTTGGCCGGCGAGACGAACAACCGCTGGCCCTTGACCAGGGTCAGCTGGTCGGAGCGTTCCCGCGGAATGTGGGCCTCGATGCTCCGCCGGTCCTCGACCAGGTCCAGCTCGACCCGGACCATCGGCCCGTACGCCCGGACGTGGCGGACCACCGCTTCGAGCGAGGCGGGCCCGCTGGGAGTGGCGCCCAGCTCCAGATCGTAGGTGCGGACATACACGGTGGCCGCCTGGTCCCGGGCGTGGGCCCACTCCGGCGCGTCCAGCTGGCCGGCGCCGATGTTGACCTGTCCGCCGTCGACCCGGCCGTGGAACAGGTTGACGTCGCCCAGAAACCCGTACACGAACGGGGTGGCCGGGTGGTCGTAGACCTCCTCGGGCGTCCCGCTCTGCTCCACCCTGCCCTCGTTCATGATCACCACCCGGTCCGACACCTCCAGCGCCTCCTCCTGATCGTGGGTCACGAATACGCTGGTGACGTGGACCTCCTCGTGCAGCCGCCGAAGCCAGCGGCGCAGCTCCTTGCGCACCTTCGCGTCGAGCGCGCCGAACGGCTCGTCCAGCAGGAGCACCTTGGGCTTGACCGCCAGGGCGCGGGCCAGGGCCACCCGCTGGCGCTGGCCACCGGACAGCTCCGACGGCCGGCGCTTGGCCAGTACGTCTAGCTGGACCAGCTTGAGCAGGCCCATCACGGTGTCCCGGATCTCGGCTTCGGCCGGCCGCACCGCCCGGGGGCGGACCCGGAGGCCGAAGGCGACGTTCTCGTAGACGCTCATGTGGCGGAACAGGGCGTAGTGCTGGAATACGAATCCCACCTGACGCTCCCGCACCGGCTGCGCGGTCGCGTCCTCGCCGTGGAAGTGAATGGTGCCCTGGTCGGCGGGCTCGAGCCCGGCGATGATCCGGAGCAGCGTCGTCTTGCCCGAACCGGAGGGCCCCAGCAGCGCCACCAGCTCGCCACCCGGCACCTCGAGGCTCACGTTGTCCAAGGCGACGAAGTCGCCGAAGGCCTTGCGCAGGTTGCGGACCTGGATGCTCATGCGGCGATCCTTTCATCGGCGCCGTCGAGCCCGGCCCGCTCGGCGGCGACCCGCCGCTGCTGCCACTCGACCAGCGTCTTGAGGGTGAGCGTGACCAGCGCCAGCAGGGTCAGCACCGACGCCACGGCGAAGCTGGCGGCGAAGCTGTACTCGTTGTAAAGAATCTCGACGTGGAGCGGGAGGGTGTTGGTCTCGCCCCGGATGTGGCCAGACACGACCGACACCGCCCCGAACTCGCCCATCGCGCGGGCGTTGCAAAGGATGATGCCGTAGAGCAGACCCCACTTGATGTTGGGCACGGTGACCCGCCAGAACGTCTGCCAGCCGCTGGCGCCGAGCACGATGGCCGCTTCCTCCTCCTCGGTGCCCTGCTCCTGCATCAGGGGGATCAGCTCCCGGGCGACGAACGGCGCCGTGATGAAGGTGGTGGCCAGGACCATGCCCGGGACCGCGAAGATGATCCTGATGTCGTGATCGACCAGCCAGGGCCCGACCCAGCCGTGAGCCCCGAACAGCAGCACGAAGATCATGCCCGAAATCACCGGCGATACCGCGAATGGCAGATCGATCAGGGTGATCAGCACGTTCTTGCCCCGGAAATCGAACTTGGCGATGCACCATGCCGCGGCCACGCCGAAGACCAGATTGATCGGCACCACGATCAGGGCGATGAGCAGCGTGAGACGGGCTGCGGCCAGGGCATCCGGCTCGCGGATGGCCGCGAGGTAGGTCTCGACGCCCTTGGACAGCGCCTCATGGAATACCAGGACCAGCGGCAGCAGCAGCGTAAAGGCGAGGAACACCAGGGCGATCGCGGTCAGCGTCCACCGGACGGCACGCGACTCGCCGGTGGCCCGAACGACCGCCCGGGGCGCCGTGGTGGCGGGCCGGGAAACGGCAAGCGTCGTCATTGGATCAGACCCCGACCCGGCGGCGCGCCGCCCACTGCGTGATGTTGATGCCCAGCAGGAGCGTGAAGGACACCAGCAGCATCACCAGCGCCACCGCGGTGGCACCGGCGTAGTCGTACTGCTCCAGCTTGGTGATGATGAGCAGGGGCACGATCTCGGTCTTCATCGGCATATTCCCCGCGATGAAGACCACCGAGCCGTACTCGCCGATGGCCCGGGCAAACGAGAGCGCGAATCCGGTCAGCAGGGCGGGAGCGACCGCCGGCAGGATCACTCGCAGAAAGGTCTGGCCCCGGCGGGCGCCCAGGCTGGCGGCCGCCTCCTCCACGTCGACCTCCAGATCGTCCAGTACCGGCTGGACGGTCCGCACGACGAAGGGCAGTCCGATGAAGACCAGCGCCACGGTGATGCCGAGCCAGGTATAGGACACCTTGAGCCCGAGCGGCTCCAGGTACCTCCCTACCCACCCGTTGCCGGCATAGAGGGTGGTGAGCGCGATGCCGGCCACGGCGGTGGGGAGCGCGAAGGGCAGGTCTACCAGGGCGTCCAGCAGGCGGCGGCCCGGGAAGCGGTAGCGCACCAGCACCCAGGCCACCAGCAGCCCGAAGACCGAGTTGACCACCGCCGCGGCGAAGGAGGCGCCGAAGGTCACCCGGTAGGAGGCCACCACCCGGGGGTTCGTCACCGTGCCCCAGAACTGTGCCCAGCTGAGGTCGAACGTCCGGGTCAGGATCGTGGCCAACGGCAGCAACACGATCAGACTGAGATAGGTGCAGGTGATCCCCAGGCTCAGGCCGAACCCGGGGAGCACACGGCGCGACTTTGCGGGCATCGTCATCCCTTCGTAGGGGTAGACATCCGGCCGGGGCTACTGCCCCGGCTGGTAGATCAGGTCGAACTGGGCGCCGTCGGCGAAGAACTTCTCGTGGGCCTTCTTCCACCCGCCGAAGGCTTCATCCACCGTCACCAGCGTGAGCTTGGGGAACTGCGCGGCGTACTTGGCCGCCACCGCCGCGTTGCGCGGCCGGTAGAAGTGGCGGGCCGCGGCCTCCTGACCCACGTCGGTGTAGAGGTATTCGAGGTAGGCCTGCGCCACCGCCCGGGTGCCGTGCTTGCCGGCAACCTTGTCGACCACGGCGACCGGCGGCTCCGCCAGGATGCTGAGCGAGGGGGCTACCACCTCGAACTTGCCGACACCCAGCTCCTTGATCGCCAGCAGCGCTTCGTTCTCCCAGGCGATGAGCACGTCACCGATGCCGCGCTCGACGAAGGTGGTGGTCGAGCCCCGGGCCCCGGCGTCGAGGACCGGGACGTTGCGATACAGCTTGGTGAGGAAGGCCTCGGCGGTGGCCTCGTTGCCTCCGGGCTGCCGGAGGGCCCAGGCGTAGGCGGCGAGGTAGTTCCAGCGCGCGCCTCCCGAAGTCTTCGGATTCGGGGTGATCACCGAGATCCCGGGCTTGGCGAGATCGCCCCAGTCATGGATCCCCTTGGGGTTCCCCTTCCGCACCAGGAGCACGATGGTCGAGGTGTACGGCGAGCTGTTGTTCGGCAGCCGCTTCTGCCAGTCGGCCGGCAGCAGGCCGGCCTTCTGGCTGATCTGGTCGATGTCGTAGGCCAGAGCCAGGGTGACCACGTCGGCCCCGAGGCCGTCGATCACCGAGCGGGCCTGCTTGCCCGAACCGCCGTGGGACTGGCGGACGGTGACCTCCTGGCCCGTCTTGCCCTTCCAGTAGGTGGCGAACTGGCGGTTGAAGTCCTCGTACAGCTCGCGGGTCGGATCGTACGACACGTTGAGCAGGGTCACGGGCTTGGCGCTGCCCTGGGCGTGGGCGACAGGGCTCCGCGCCGCGACGGCGAGGAGGGCGAGCGCGCCCGTGGCGGTAAGTCGGGTGAACATGGTCGGCCGGGTTCCTCGAGTTGTAGGCGACATCAGAACGAGTGCTGGACGCGGGTGACGACGAAGTTCTCGGGCTCGCGGTCTTCCGTGCCCGCCCCGCCGGCGAAGGTGGTGTGCTCGTAGTCCACGACCAGCTTGACGGCCTTGGCGAGATACCAGTTGAGGCCCACGGCCCACGCCTTGGCCTTGGTCGGCGTGGTAGCCGGGTTGGCGAAATTGGGGAAGCTGGCGTCGTCCATGCTGAGCTCGCTGTAGCGGGCGGCCAGCTCGAGGGCGCCGAAGGTGCCGGCCTTGGGATCGAACGGCTTCTTGGGCGCGGCGCTCCGCCACGAGTTCTTCTCCCCCGTGAGGAAGTACGAGCCGGTGGCCTGCCAGGCGGTGTGCTTGAGCTTGACGGTGGCGAAGGTCGCCCGGCTCACGGCCTGCCACGACTGGATGTATTCCCCATGCAGGCCGAGCGGGCCACTGTAGAAATAGGCCTGCGGGGCGAGACGGGAGCGCCGTCCGTCGGCGTACGCGTTGCTGGCCGGTGTGGTGGTGCTGCTGGCGTAGCGGAACCAGGTCTGCTGCCCCGGCGTGCGGTACCCGGCCAGCTGCACCGCCGCCGGCGTGCCGCGCTCGATGCCGGTGGTGCCGGCCACCCCGACGCCCAGGCCCTTGAGCGCGCCCTGGCGGAATGGCTGGAAGAAGAGGCGGCCCGCGAAATCCTTGGCGTCGCTCACGTCATTGTCACCGTTGCCAAGATCGGGGACCCCATTGAACACGCCGGCCTGCCAGGCGACCCGGCCGGAGTCGACCTCGCCGGACAGCTGGAGGCCGACATCCCGGTTCGGGGCCAGGTTGGTCGCCAACGCGCGCTCGGCGAAGACGATGTCACCGGCCGACTGGAGCCGCTCGAGGTCCACCGGGGGCTTGAACTTGCCGACCCGGACGGCGAGCGCAGGCGACACCTTCACGTCGGCGTAGGCGTCGAACAGGGCCGTGGTCCCCTGGCCGAAATCCGGCTGGATCCGGGCCTCGAGATACTTGCCCACGGTCGCCTCGAGAATCGGCCGGGCGCGGCGGAGGAAGAAGGAGTTGGTGACCGGAAACGCGCTGTCGCTCAGAAAGAAGCGGCCGTCGGTCTGGACCAGACCCTTGAGGCGGACGGCGAACTTCCCGTCGGCCGATTTGATGCTGAAGCCGTCCTTGGCACTGGCCGTGGAGGAGATCCTGTCCTTCGCCGCCGCCGCGACACTGTCCGCGGCGAGCTCGCGCAGACGCTGGAGAACCCGGACCTGCTGGTCCAGGTGCTCCACGCGGGCTTCGAGGGTGGTGTCTGGGGTGGTCCCCTCCTGTTGCGCCATAGCCTGTGGCGAGATCGCCACAGTTCCCGAGGCCAGCATGATTCCAGCTACCCAAAACCGGACCGCGCGCATTCGAACTCTCCTTTGGCGGACGAAGTGACGGACTTCCGGCGGTCCGGTCAGTCCCGAGGCCAGGGGCCGCCTGGTGCGGACCCGCGGCCGGCTGCTATGACCGACGGTGTTCCGTAACTTCAGCGTCGAAGCGGACTTTCTCTCGACGTTCCAGCTGCACTACCCGACCATCATGGATCACCAGCTCGATCGCCCCGAAGCGGATGGACCGGAGCGCCTGCCTCAGCTCGCGCAACAGCGTCGGCGAGAGAGGCAAGTCCTCGTCAAGCCCGGCCGGGAGGGCCGTGGACAGGTTGGTGTGGTGAGTCATGATCCTATTTACCCTATCTAGTTGATCGAGTAAATAGGCAAGATGGATGCCACGTGGGTCCAGGGCAGCAGGCAACATCTGTCAGTCGATGGGGAGGGGCGGCGAAGCGTCGTCCATCTGACGCCGGAGGTCGGCCAGGCTGGTACCGTCGAGAATGCGCGAGGTGGCGTCGCGGACGGCCTTCATGGCCAGGTGGACCCCACAGACCGCCTCGTTGGGGCAGTCGGCGCAAGGCACGTAGGCGGTCTGGCTGGCGCAGGGGACCGGGGCCAGGGGCCCGTCGAACATCCGGACGATCTGCCCCAGGTAGATGTCGGCCGGGTCCCGGGCCAGCAGGTAGCCCCCGCCCTTTCCCTTCCGGCTCTGCAGAATGCCATGGTTCTTGAGCCCCAGCAGAATCAGCTCGAGAAACTTGGGCGGGATGTGCTGGTCACGGGCCAGGTCCGCGATCCGGACGGGCTCCTCGCGCGGGCGCTCAGCCAGCGCGAGGAGGGCCTTCAAGGCGTATTTGGCGCGCTTCGAGAGCATCGCCGCTCACATGTAGCCGTCGCGGCGCAGCACCTCGAGCCCGCCCCCGCCCGCCTTGTCCTGGGCCCGGCCGGACCGCTCCGCGATGTTGGCAAACTTGCCTGTCTGCAGCTCGAGGATGATGTCGTCCACGTTGCGGGCATCCGAGTCCACCGCCTGGGTGCAGGGCCAGCAGCCCAGCGAGCGGTACCGCTTGCCCTCGCCCTGGTTGTAGTAGAGCGAGACGGTGGGGATGTTCTCCCGCTTGATGTACTCCCAGATGTTGAGCTCGGTCCAGTCGAGCAGCGGGTGGATCCGCAGGTGGGTGCCCGGTGCGAACTCGGTCTTGAACTGGTTCCAGAACTCGGGCGGCTGGTCGCCCACGTCCCAATGCGACTGGGCGTTCCGAGGCGAGAAGTAGCGCTCCTTGGACCGGCTCCCCTCCTCGTCGGCCCGGGCGCCCACGATGACCCCGGTGAAGGCTTCGGTGTTCCGGTCGAGCTCGTAGACCCGCTTGGCGTGGTTGAGCCGGTAGCGGGGCCACTCGCCGCTGAGGGTGTGCTTCAGGGCATCGGTCTTGAGCGCCTTGCAGCAGGCGATCCGATCCACCGCTCCGTCCGGATAGGTCTGCTTGGCGTCGAGCGCCTGGCGGTTCTGGCCGTAGATCATGGTCAGGTTCCACTCCAGGGCCAGCCGGTCGCGGTACTCGATCATCTCCGGAATCTTGTACGCGGTGTCGATGTGGACCAGCGGAATGGGCACATGGCCGAAGAACGCCTTGCGGGCCAGCCACAGGAGCACGGTGCTGTCTTTCCCGATGGACCACAGCATCCCGAGGTTCTTGAAGTTGGCGTACGCCTCCCGAAGGATGTGCACGCTGCGGTTCTCGAGCTGGTCGAGATGGTCCATGGCTACGGCGGTCACGAGAGTCCTCCCACGCGCGCCAGCACGGCGTCGACACACTGGTCGACCGTGAGGGCGCGGGTATCGAGTGTCAGCTCCGGGTGCTCGGGCGGCTCATACGGGTCGTCGATCCCGGTGAAGTTACGGATTTCCCCGCGCCGGGCACGGGCATACAGGCCTTTGACATCGCGCCGCTCGCACTCTTCGAGCGGGGTGGCGACGTAAATCTCGGTGAATCCCGGGGCCAGCCGCCGGATGAACTCCCGCGACTCCCGGTAGGGCGAGACGAACGACGCCACCACGGTGACCCCGTGGGCCGCCAGGCGGCTGGCCATGTAGCCGGTCCGGCGGAGATGCTCCTCCCGCTGCTCGCGGGTGAAGCCGGTCTGGGGGAACACCGCCCGCAGGGCGTCGCCGTCGATGTACTCCACCTCGCCGCCCCGGGCGAGCAGGCGCCCATGGACGCGCTCGGCGATGGTGCTCTTGCCTGACCCGGACAATCCGGTAAACCACAACACCGGGGCGGGCGCGCCGGTTCCGCTCACAGCCCGATGACGAAGCTGGGGTTCCGGAGGTCCGGCTTGTTGTAGGTCAGCGGCGACGGCCGCTCCCCATCCCGGCCGGACTGGCGGTAGACGCAGTCGCCGGCCGCGACATCCCATTCCATGGTCGGTCCGAGCCGGGGATAGACGTCCGCCCGGCCTTCGGCCACCCAGCAGAACTTGAGCGAGCTGCCCGCCTTGACCCGCTGCCCGACCGGAATGGTCTTGAGGTACTCCTCCAGCTCGGCCGAGGGGTGGGACAGGCTCTCGACGATGGTGAGCGGCGTGCCCGGCGACGGCGCGGTCGAGTAGATCCGCTCGGGCGCCCCGCCCTTCTGCTCGCGCCAGGCGCCGCCGCCCTTGACCGCCCAGTACAGCAGATCGAGCGCCGGCGCCATGACCACGCCGAACACCGGCTCGCCATGGTCGATCAGGCCCACGTTGACCGTGAACTCGGCCCGGCGCTTGATGAACTCCTTGGTGCCGTCGAGCGGGTCGACCAGCCAGAAGCGGTCCCAGCCCCGCCGCTGCTCGAAATCGGCGGCGGCGGCCTCCTCCGACACCACCGGGGTGGCCGGATCGAGCCTCCGCAGGCCCTCGACCAGGATGTCGTGCGCCACCTCGTCGGCCAAAGTGACCGGGCTCCGGTCCTCCTTCTCCCGCACCCCGGCATCGGCCGGGCTGTCGTAGTAGGTCATGGTGGCCCGTCCGGCTTCGCGGACGAGCGTGATCACCGCGGCACGAAGCTGGTCGCTCACCATGGGCGGAAGATGATCCCCTTGTCCTGGAGATGGGCCTTGAGCTGGTCCACCGCCTCGTGGACCATCCCGCCGGGGAGCTGGAGGTCGACGGCCAGGTCGGTGGTGATGCTGTCCCCGGCCCAGATCGTCTCGATCCAGTCGGGCTGGACCGCCGTCTTGATGACCTCGAGATCCTCCTGGGTCAGCTCCGCGGCCGCCACGATGAGGATCATCCCGGCGTCGAGCATCAGGTTGGCCACCTCGCCGAGCCGGCGCATGTGCTCCAGCCGGTTCTCCGGCCCGCGGTCGATGTCGGCGTCGACGCCGTAGAGCACGCTGCCGATCCCGACGAAGTAGACCACCTTGCCGTCCTCGAACAGCTTGCCCTCGAGCGCCTTGGCGACGGCCTTGCGGTCGTTCTCGTGTTCGCCCGTCACCAGGATGAGGGCCGCCTTCTGGTTGTACTTCTCGGCTCGGCGCTCGGCCTGGATGATGCTGGGCTCCCACTTGTAATTCCGCAGCAGCACCCGGTCCCGGACCGTCGCCTGCCGGTCCGGCAGCGCCTCGCGGACGATGCCGCCGCCCCGGATCTCGTAGTCGTCCACGATGACGAAGCGGCTGGTGGTCGGGATGTCCGTCGCCAGGTCGCAGGCGATCGCCCGGTCGAGCTTGAGGACGCACTCGGCCACGTCATGGCGCTGGATGGCGACCTGCTGGCTGGCGGTGCCGAGGGTGGAGGCGTCCATGACCCGGAGCACTTCCTCGACCCGGGCCGTCACCCGGGCGGTGCCCAGCTTGAGCAGATACTCCTTCCGCTTCACCATCGGGTCCTTGCCCAGCCAGAACAGGCTCACCCGAAGCCGGGTGGTGACCTGCGGCCGGGCCTCGGTCTCGAGCGTGGCCACCTCGCCCCGGGTGATGTAGATCTGCTCCTGGAGGGTGAAGCCGACCGCCTGCCCCGCTTCGGCCCGGCTCTGGGCGGGACGGTTGAACGCCTCGATGGTCTTCACCCGGCTCTTCTTGCCCGAGGGGTAGAAGATCACGGGGTCGCCGACCTTGAGCGACCCGGCGTCGATCGTTCCCGTCACGATCCGGCGGTCGTCTCCCTGCTTGGTGAACTTGTAGACGTCCTGGACCGGCATCCGGAACGGCTGATGCACCGGGGCCGGCTCGCTGGCGAAGTTGTCGAGGGCGTCGAGCACGGTGGGCCCGACGTACCACGGCAGGTTGGGCGAGCGATCGGCGATGTTGTCGCCCCCGCGCCCGGACACCGGAATGAAGGCGGCGGGCCGAATGCCGACCTGGTCGAGGAAGGCGCCGTACTCTCGGGTGATCCGCTCGAAGACGCCCTCGTCCCAGTCCACCAGGTCCATCTTGTTGACCACCACCGCCAGCTGGCGGATGCCCAGCATGGACACCATGTAGCCGTGGCGGCGCGAGTTCTCCTGGACCCCCTCGGCGGCATCGATCACCAGAAGGGCCGCCTCCGCCCGAGCCGCCCCGGTGATCATGTTCTTGAGGAACTCGATGTGGCCGGGGGCGTCCAGGATCAGGTAGGGCCGCTGGCTGGTCTTGAAGAAGACCCGGGCTGCGTCGATGGTGATGCCCTGGGCCTGTTCGTCCTTGAGGGCGTCGAGCAGGAAGGCGTACTCGAACGGCTTGGAGTTGAGCTCGCACTGCGCCCGGACCTGCTCGAGCTTGCCCTCGGGCAGCGAGTGGGTATCGGCCAGCAGCCGGCCGATGACCGTGCTCTTCCCGTGATCGACGTGCCCCACGATCACGATATTCATCCGCTGGGTGCCCGCCGGCGCGTCGACGCGGGGCTGGGTCGGGGCGATGGTAGACGACATGCGTGAAACCTTCCTCCGTCGATCGAGACGGCCGCGGACACGCGACCGGATTGCGCCGGCCGGCGGGTCGGCCGGCCAGCGTCAGCGAATCAGTCCTGCTCTGTCAACGCCGGGATGCCAGGAGCGCTGCTCAGGATGGCGGTCGGCCAGGGCAGTCCGGGAGAAGCCGACTCACTGCTCCTCCGCGGCGTAGTCGTACGGATAGTAGTAGTCGCCTTCCTTGGCGACCTGGCCGCCCGGATCGTTCAGCACGGTGCCGATCACGCGGGCCCCGACGTTGGCCAGCTGCTGGCAGGCCCGTTGGGCGGCGTTCTTGTCTGTCGTGCCGGCCCGGACGACCAGCAGCACCCCGTCCGTCAGCGAGGCGACGATACCCGCGTCCGCGGTGGCGAGGACCGGCGGGGTGTCGAGCACGATGATGTCGAACTGCTCGCGCAGCTCCTGGAGCAGGACCCGCATCCGGGTGCCGCTCAGGAGATTGGCGGCGTTGGACGGGAGCGCGCCGCAGGGGAGCACCGAAAGGCCCACCACCGAGGTCTCCCGGATGGCCGGCAGCCGCGGCCCTCCATTGCTGGTCGAGGCCGTGAGCAGCTCCATCAGGCCCGGGGCGCGCGGCAGGTGGAACAGGCCGTGGACCCGGGGCCGCCGGATGTCGCAGTCCACCAGCAGGACCCGGAGGCCGTCGTACGCCAGGGTGACCGCCAGGTTGGCCGCGGTGAGCGTCTTCCCCTCGCCCGGTGCCGCGCTGGTGACCACCAGCGACTTGATCGCCTCGCCTCCGTCCGACCAGATCAGACTGGTGCGGAGGTTCCGGAACGCCTCGATCCCGATGGAGAACGTCTGTCCGCCCGACATCGGTGAGCCGGGCGCCGGCTTGCCGCCCTTGCCCGAGCCCAGCAGGCCTTTGAGCCGGCCCCGCCCGGCGCCCGACCCACCGCTGATCCGGGGAATGACGGCCAGCCCCGGCACGTGCAGGACCGCCTCGAGATCCTCCGGCCGGCGGACCGAGGTATTGAGCGCCTCGAGCAGATAGGCCAGCACCAGCCCAAGCATCAGGCCGACGACGACGCCGAGGGCCAGCTTGACCGCCGAGCTGGTGAGCACCGGCGCATAGGGCACGTCGGCCAGGTCGACCACGTCGACATCGCCGGCCTCCACGGCCTCGGCCATCCGGGCCTGCTGGTACTCCTTCCGGAGCTCGTCGCCCAGATTCGCCAGGGCATCCACCCGCCGGTTGAGCCGCATCTCCTCTTCGGCCATGGCGGGCAGCACCTGCATGCTGGCGCCCGCCTGGCGCTTCAGCGAGTTGAGGGACTGGATCCGGGCGTCGATCGTCTTGATCTGACTGCCGACGGCGTCCACCAGGCGGTTCTGGGTGTTCCCGATGAGGCTCCGGAGCTGGATCAGGTCCGGATTGGTCTCGGCGGCCTTCCAGGGACCGGTCGTCAGCGAATCCAGCCGGTCCTGGTACTTGATCAGCTGGGTGTAGTCCTGGCCGATGGCCGCGTTGTCGCTCATGGCGGGCGCGGTGGCCAAGGCCCGGAGGGCGTCGGCCCGGGCCTGGGGGTCCTTGGACCTGAGCTGGGTCGCCAGGGACGAGAAGGTCTGGCGATCCGCATCGAGCTCGGCCATCCGGGCCTCGAGCTGGCTCTGGGTCGCCTGCTGGGCCTGGAGCTTGTCCTTGCTGCTGGCGAGCTGCTGGCGGCTGAGGAACGAGCTCAGATCGCCCTGGGCCTTGGCCAGCATGCTGTCGGTCTGGCCCAGCTGCTCCGCCAGGAACTCCCGGCGGCGGCGCGAGCGGTCGCGGGCCCACTGCACGTTGAGCGCCTGGAACGACTTGACCGCGGTGTTGACGACGGCCTGCGCGGTCCGGGGATCGGGCGCCGTGTAGGCCACATCGAGCATGTCGGTCTCGGTGCGGCGGCTCACGACCAGGCCCGCGATCATGGCGTCGATCGCCGGCTCGCGGCCCCCGATGCCGAGGATGGCGGTCTCCACCTTCGGCGGCTGGCGTACGGCGAACTGCACGGTGCCCAGGTTGATCAGCTGGCCGTACGGCGCCGTGATGGTCCGGTCGGCCCGCTTGGCGGTCACGTCATTGGCCCGGAAGGTCAGGCTGATCGAGTCGCCGGCGGCCCGGGGGTCGACGTGGACGTTGGCCAGGCTGCCGGTCGTGAAGTCATCGGTCCAGCTCTGGAGCTGGAGGCCGAGCGAATCGACTACCACGCCGGCCACGGTGCGGCTGCGGAGCAGTTCGATGACGGACAGGATGGGGTCGGCCGTGTTCTTGACGCTGGCCGGCTCAGTCCCGTCTCCGGTGAGCGAGGCCCGCTCTCCGGCGAACCGGAGCAGCGCGCTGGCCCGATAGGCGGCCGGCTCGCGCGAAGCGAGGAACAGGCCGAGCGAGGCCCCCACCAGGGTCATCGCGAGGATGAGCTGATACCGGCGGCGGAGGACCGTGACGACCTGGCGGAACGAGATGGCCTCGCCGGCGTCTGGGGCCTCGATCGGCCGCATCGGAGGCTGGACGCTCCCCGGTAGCTGGCGGTAAGACGGCGTGGGAGGCATGGCTGACCTAGTTGTTGTTGTTGCTGCGGCTGACGCGGTCGATGAGCAACCCGAGTGACGCAACCGAGCCGATGATTCCGAGCGCGGGGATCATGACGTCCTTGAAGAACGACTTGCGCTTGTCGACGATAATCTGGTCGCCGGAGCGGATCGGCATGGTCCCGGCCGAGCCGCTCGCATCGGTCAGGTCGACTATGAACTGGGACTGCTGGCCGCTGGGCGTGAGCCGGAGAATGCGGACTTTGTTGCGGGCGCCTTGCTGGTCGACGCCGCCGGCCCGGGCCACCGCCTCACCGACCGAGGTGCCGGGACTGGCCGCGAAGACAATGGGACGGGTGACATAGCCCGACACGGCGACGTGAATCAGAGGCTCCATGACGAACTGGGGGTTGGCCTCGAACTGGGTCAGAAAGCTGCGCACGCTCTCTTCCGCCTTGGCGTACGGCATCCCTGCCACCCGGACCGCCCGGTACAGCGGGTGGGTGATGGTGCCGTCCGGGGCGACCACGAAATCGCCGCTCAGCTCGGGCTTCCGCCAGACCACGATCCGGACCGAATCGCCCGCCGCCAGAAAGGACTGGTCGGTCCCGGTGCGCGACGCCTGGGGCGTCTGGGCCGAGACCGGCAAGGCAGGCAGGAGCGCAAGAAGCAGCAGAGCCGCGAGTGTACGCATGGACCTCGGACCGGAAGAAGGTGAAATCGCGCCCGGAAGCCTGGAGGCGCCGAAACGCGCGCCCTCTGAGCACGTTCCATGCCCCCTGAGAGCGCGAAGCGGCCGGTCGACGGCCGCTCAGTCCCCCAATTTACCATTGGAGGATGGCCAAGTCATGTCGGAGGATAGCCACGGTCGCCCGGCCAGGTGTCGAGGACATCCTACAGTCCATCCCTGCCATGCCACGCCCGGGCCGCAAGATGGCAAACGCACGGCCGGCCGGGGTTGCTTCCCCGGCCGGCCGTCTCCTTCGTCCCCTACCTGCTGGCTGGGTACCTTCTTACCGGCCGCAGGTACGGGGGGGCTGACCCGCCAGCAGCGCCTTGACGTCCCGGAAGGCCTGCAGGTTCTCCAAGCGCGCCATGTATTCGACGTCGTAGCGCCACATGAGCAGGCCGCAGCCGGCCGGACCGAGCACGGCGCCATAGCTCCGCAGCTGCTGGGGGGACATGCTGCAGTTGGGCGCCAACTCGCCCAGACCGCCGGTCCCGCTGCAGTCCCAGACGCCGTCCTTATCCTGGAGGCCGCCGTTGATGATGTTCATGCTGAACAGGATCGCCATGTGGTCCCGGCGCCCGAGTGCCAGACCGGCGTCCCGCCAGGTCGTGACATCACCCAGCCGGCTCGAGTACTGGTCGATCAGGAACTCGCAGACCCGGTAGCTGTTCTGGGGCTCGAACTTGTCGTGCTGGTGCGCCACGCCTACCGGCAGCGTGGGGAAGAGCGTCTTGACCGCCTGGCAGAGCGAGTCGACCCGCACCTTGGTCATGGTGCCGGCCGGCCCCCAGGTATTGCCGTCGCCCATGCCCGAGACATGGGGCTCGTCCATTACGTTGGCGCCGACGATGGTGCCGTCGGCCACGCCCTGGGCCACGGCGGTCCTGATGGCGGCCGTATTGTAGGTCGCCAGCCGGGCGTCCCACTTCGACCGGTCGAAGACCCCATCGGTGAGGTAGTTCTCGTGCTTGCCGCCGGTCATCGCCAGGACCAGCTTGACCTTGTTGCTCCGGGCGGCGTTGATCCGGTCGATGATGACGCTGGCGGTGAGACTCTGACTGCTGAGCGAGAAATCGGTGGGGCTGGTCAGCAGCCTGGCCCCGTCCCAGCCACCATAAGTGCCGAAGGGCAGCCCGCTGACCGTGGTGCCCGGCTGGCTCGGCGCCGTAAGCGCGACCGGGGCCGTGTCCGCCAAGCCGGAGGCGGAGGCGATGACCCGGAAGTTGCCGCCGACCGTGCCGGCGGTGTAGAGCCCGGTGGAGGAGATGGTGCCGCCGGTGGCCTGGAAGGTCACCGGCACGGCGACGCTGTCGCCGACCGAGTTGCGGCCATACGCGGCGAATGTCTTGGAGCCGCCGGTGGTGAGGGAGGCGCTGCCGGGCGCCAGCACCACGCTGACCAGGGTCGGCGCGGCCGGGGCCGGGGGGGACTCGATCCTGACGAAGGCGGTGTCGGCCAGGCCGCTGCTGGCGTTGGTGGCGATTACCCGCCACCGGCCGGCCGAGTCGCCGGCGGTGAAGAGACCGGATGGGTCGAGGGTTCCCCCCTTGCTGGACCACGTGACCCCGACGCTGGTGGCGGAGCCATCCTGGAGGTAGCCGGTCGCGGTGTACGGCCGCGATTCGCCGACAGCCAGGGTTGCGGTATCCGGCGCGATCTGGAGCCGGACCAGATCGGCGGGTGGCACGACGGTCACCGTGGCGGTGTCGACCTGCTTCCATCCGCGTCCGCGACCGACAACTTTGAACGTGCCCGAGCTGGTGGAGGAGAACGTGCCGTCGGAGCGGATCAGGCCGCCGCTGGAGACCCACGCGATGGGCGTGAGCACCGCGCCGCTTTCCAGGCCGACGATATGCCCGCGGAATAGCACGGGCTGATTGGTTTCGATGGTGACTTTGCGCGGCGTGACCTGCAAGGCCGGTGATCCGAACGAGTTGACATTGGTGTCGGGGCCGGTGGAATCCCCGGCGCAGGCGGCGACCATGACCCACGCAGCGAGGACCGCGGATTCTCGCGAGACGGCGAGCCTACGCGACAGCTTGAACGTGTACGTCATTGCGATGTGCCTTTCTTCCCGTACGGTGGCACCCAAACGTTCCCGTCCTCCACCACCACCCTTGGGCTTCAGCGTATTTACGGCACTGGGGGAGAAAACTCAATGCAGTGGGATTGTACAGTTGCGTGATATGCCGCTTCAACGCTGATTCGTAGAGTATTGTTTATCAACGAGATGCAAGAAGCGTCAATCTGCCATTGTAACAGAGCTCATGTATCATATCTTGACGACACTCATCATTCTGACGCCGACTGCAAACCGTGATAGTACCCGCCTGGTCCCGCTGCCCTCCCTCGCCCAGCTTTCTGGCCTCATGGCCCCGCTGGTGCACGGGGCTGCAGGCCAACCCCCGTCTTGGTCCGCACCGGCTCGCAGGCGGGGTGGCCGCTGGGCCTCGCCCTCGACCAGCCACCCGTGCGCCCTCCCGCCCGACCCCGCCCGGCCGGGCCGGCTCGGGGGCCCTGGCATGGAATTCTCCCGGGGGCCGCGCGTGAGCAGCCCACCATCTCGCCGCCCCAGACCCCGATGAACATCGCTTACATCGTGACCCGCGCCGATCCCATCGGCGGAGCCCAGGTCCACGTCCGCGACATGGCCCGAGCGGTCCGGGAGGCGGGCCACCGGGCGAGCGTGATCACCAGCGGGAGCGGGCCATTCGTGGACGATCTGCGGGCCCAGGGCACCCCCGTGCTCCTGATGGAGCACCTCTCCATGCCGATCGCCCCGCTGCGGGACTACCGGGCCTTTCGGGAGATCCAGCGGGTGCTGGCGAGCCTCCGGCCGGACCTGGTCGCCGCGCACTCCTCCAAAGCCGGCACGCTGGCCCGGCTGGCCGGGCGGTCGCTCAAGATTCCGGTGGTGTTCACGGCGCACGGCTGGGCCTTCACGCCCGGCGTGCCCGGCACCCATGCCGCCCTCTACCGGCGGATCGAGCGGCTGGTCGGCCCGTTGGCCAGCCGGATCATCACGGTGTCGGAGTTCGACCGGCGGCTGGCGCTCGAGGCCCGGATCGCCCCGCCCGAGCGGATCGTGACGGTGCACAACGGAATTCCCGACGTCCCCACCCCACGGTCCGATCCGACCAGGTCGCCGCCCCGGCTGGTCATGGTCGCCCGGTTCATGGCGCAGAAGGACCACCGGACCCTGTTCCAGGCGCTGGCCGGCCTGACCGCACACCCGTGGGAAGTGGACTTGATCGGCGATGGACCGCTGATGGACGACACGAGGCAGCTGGCCGCCTCGCTCGGCCTGACCGGACGGGCCAGGTTCCTCGGCCAGCGGATGGATGTGGGGGCAATCCTGTCGGCGTCGCAGGCCTTCCTGCTGATCAGCAACTGGGAAGGGTTTCCGCTGAGCATCCTGGAGGCGATGCGGGCAGGGCTGCCCGTGATCGCCTCGGCCGTGGGTGGGGTCGACGAGGCGGTCGAAGACGGCCGGACCGGCTTTCTGGTGCCCCGGGGAGACGCCGCCGCCCTGCGGGACCGCTTGACCCGGCTGCTGGTGGATGCCGACCTGCGCGGCCGGCTCGGCGGCGAGGGCCGGCGTCGGTTCGAGACCACCTTTACCCTCAATCACTCGGTCCGGCGGACGCTGGCGGTCTATCAGAGCGTGCTGACGGGCTGACCCCCGGCCCGGCTCAAATCTCCCAGTTGGACAGCACGATGCCTTCGCGGGGATGGACCTGGGCAAACCCGCGCAGGATCATCCGAAGATCGGTCCAATGGACCCGATACCCGGCGTTGACCAGCCGGAGATACGCCTCCGCGTATTCCGTCTGACAGCGGATGGCAATGCGGCCCACCCGCTCCGCGGCCGCGGTGCCATGGAGGGCCTCGAGCAACCGCTCGAACGCCG
>DATAOR010000323.1:0-8643 GCA_036265635.1 Gemmatimonadales bacterium | reverse complement strand
CGGCCCCCGGCCCGAGCGGCCCACCATCTTCGCCGAGCTGCGGGGCCACATCGCCGAGTACCCGCTGCGCCAGCGGGCCAAGCCGGGCATCACCGGGCTGGCCCAGATCAACCACCACTACGACCGCTCGCTCGACGACGTTCGCACCAAGGTGGGCTACGATCTGGAGTACATCCGCCGCCAGAGCCTGCGCGAGGACCTCCGCATCATGCTCAAGACCATCCCCGTCATCCTGCTCCGCCGCGGCGGTTGGTGAGGCCGGGCACGAGCTCGAACTCGTCGCCCTGTTGCAGCTCAGCATCACCCCCGCGAAGTTCCCGGCAGTCCACTGGAGCCCCAGCCCGGCCCCCGGAGCCTAACCTTTTGCGGCTAGGCTCCTTACGCGCATAGGCCGGGTTCGTCAGCGGCGGAACGGGCATTGCTGGATGCGGCGACGCGTTGCCCGGGTAGGTCGACCCCAGCCATGACACGAGCGTGCATGCCCGATCTGTCGGTAGTCGCCCCACTGTACAACGAGTCGGAGAACGTGCAGCCCCTGGTGGACTGGATCCTCGTGGCGCTGGCCGGCTACTCCGGCACCTACGAGGTCATCCTGGTGGACGACGGGAGTCGGGATGACACCTGGGAGCGGATCGCGGGGGCGGCCGCCAGCCACCCGACCGTGCACGGCCTTCGCCTGGGCCGCAACGTGGGCCAGACGGCCGCCATGATGGCCGGGTTCGATCACGCCCAGGGCCGCGTGATCGTCAGCCTCGACGGCGATCTGCAGAACGATCCACGCGACATCCCGACCCTGGTCGCCAAGCTCGATGAAGGGTACGACCTGGTCTGTGGCTGGCGGCAGCGCCGGCAGGACAAGCTGATCCTCCGCAAGGTGCCCTCCTGGGTGGCCAACCGGATCATCCGCCGGCTGACCGGCGTCCAGATTACCGACAACGGCTGCTCGCTCAAGGCCTACCGTCGCGATCTGCTCGACCGCATCTCGCTGTATGCCGAGCAGCACCGCTTCATTCCGGCCTTGTCGGCCAGCGCCGGCGCCCGCATCACCGAGCTGCCGGTCCGCCACCATGCCCGGCGCTTCGGCGAAAGTAAGTATGGCATCAGCCGCACGGTGAAGGTGCTGGTCGATCTGATCACGCTCAAGATGATCACCACCTTCCGGTCGCGACCGCTGATCGGGTTCGTCACCGCCTCGGCCCCGATGGTGGCGGCGGCCATCGGCTTCACCGGCCTGTGGGCCTATGCGGCCACGCACTTCGACGCGGCCAAGGCGGATGCGGTCGTTTTCCCCGGCGCCGCCCTGCTCTGGTTGGGCGCCGCCTTCTATCTCGCCATGCTGGGCCTGGTGGCCGAGGTGGCCGTCAGCAGCGAGCGGGAGAGCGCGCGCGAAATCCCGACCGCCATGGAGGTACGTTGATCACGACCGCCGAGGGGATCCTCATGGAGCCGACTGCCGAGCCTGCGAAGGGCCCCCGTTCCGCGGACGCGGAGCTGATCTCCGTGGTCGTGCCCGTGGTCGAGCGGCCCGACGACCTGGTGGCGCTCTACCGCGCCTTCGCCGGCGAGCTCGAGCGGCGGGCCAGGGATCACGAGTTCGTCTTCGTGTTCGATGGCGGCTTCACCCCGCCGGCCGAGCTGGTGGCGTTGAGCCGGGCCAACGAGTCGATCCGGCTGCTGTCGTTCGCCCGGACCTTCGGCGAAACCGCCGCCCTGCGACTGGGCGTCGAGCGGAGCCGGGGCGAGCTGATCCTCACCCTGCCGGCCTACTTCCAAGTGAAGCCGGAGGGCGTCGGGGCGCTGCTCGACGGTCTCGACAGTGGGGTGGACATGGTGGTCGCCAATCGGTCACCCCGGCTGGACAGCTGGTTCAACCGGCTGCAGTCGCGCGCCTTCCACCGGATGGTCGGCGGGGTCGGCGGGCAGCAGTTCCACGACATGGCCTGCGGCGTCCGGTTGATCCGGCGCGCCGCGGCCGAGGCACTGCCGCTGTACGGCGACCTGCACCGCTTCATCCCCGCGCTGGCACTCCGGGAGGGCTATCGGGTGGCGGAGGTCGCCGTGCCGCAGCACCCGAACGACGCCCGGGCCCGGGTGTACGGCCCCGGCGTGTATATCCGGCGGCTGCTCGACATCGCAGGCTTCTTCTTCCTCGCCAAGTTCACCGAGAAGCCGCTCCGGTTCTTCGGGCTGGTGGGCACGGTGTTCTTTGGCCTCGGAGCCGTCGTCAGCCTCATTCTGCTGGCCGAGCGCCTGGGGGGTCAGGGGATTGCCAACCGACCCCTGCTGCTGCTGGCCGTGTTGCTGGTGGCGCTCGGAGTTCAGCTCATGGGCCTGGGCCTGGTGGGCGAGATCATCGTGCACCTGCGCTCGCCTCACCGCCGGGCGTACCGGGTGCGCGAGCGGGTCTGAGCCTGGTGCCCCGCCGGCTACCGCCGCCGGCGCCTCCTCCACCCTTCCGCGGCTCCGATGAAGCGTGACCTCACTCGCCTGACCGACGAGGCGTTCGACGTCGTCGTGGTGGGCGGCGGGATTCAGGGCGCCTGGATCGCCTGGGACGCGGCCCTGCGCGGGCTCCGGGTGGCGCTGATCGAGCAGGACGACTTCGGCGCCGCCACCTCCGCCAACAGCCTGCGGATCGTCCACGGCGGCCTCCGCTACTTGGCGCGGGGCGACCTCCGCCGGATGCAGGTCTCCATTCGCGAGCGCTCCGCCCTGCTCCGCACTGCGCCCACGCTTGTCGAGCCGCTAGCCGTGCTGGTTCCTACCGAGGGCCTCGGCACCCGGAGTCGTCCGGCGTTTCGGGCCGCCCTGGCGATCAACGATCTGCTCTCGCGAGACCGCAACCGGGGCCTGCTCCCCGAACGGCACCTGCCCGACGGTCGGGTGGTGTCGCTGGAGGAGTGCCGGCGCCGGTTTCCCGCCTTCCCGGCATCTCGGGCGACGGGTGGCGCTCTGTGGTATGACGCGAGAGTTCGGGAGCCGGAGCGTCTCACCCTCGCCCTGGTCAAGGCGGCCGCGGCGCGAGGCGCAGTGGCGGCCAACTATTGTCGGGCCGAGGGAATGTTGTTCGCGCGGGGCGCCGGCGCAGGAGTCGTGGCCAGTGATGGCGTCAGCGGCGGGAGACTGGAGATTCGAGGCCGGCGGGTGGTGATCTCGGCTGGTCCCTGGACGCCGGCCCTCGCCGGTGAGGACCCGGCCGAGCGCCCGGTGGCGTTCGCCCTCAACCTCGAGGTCGCCGGCCGCCTGGCCGACGCAGCCGTCGGGGTGCGCTCGCCCTCCGGTCCCGCGGTTGATCCGGTGATCGGCGGGCACCGCTTCATCTTTCTCGTGCCCCAGGACAGCACGACCTTGCTGGGAACCTGGTACGCCCCCTGGCCGGCCGCCGGCGCCGATCCCGGCGCCCTCATTCGGCGGGGAGCCGAGGTCCTGCTGGCCGAATTCCGGACAGCCTGCCCCGGACTTGAGCTGGAGGAGGCCGACGTGGTCCGAACGTACTGGGGGCTGCTGCCGCTCAAACAGGGCCGTGAACCGGGACGTCCGGGCGCCTTGGCCGACCGCGATCGTGTCGCGGGCCACCGAGGGGCTGGCGGGTCGGACGGTATGTTCTCCGTCGAGGGTGTAAAATTCACCACGGCCAGGGGCACGGCCGAGCTGGCTGTGGATGCCGTCCTCGCCAGCCTCCGGCTGAGTGGGCGGCCCTGCCGGACCCTGACGGTGCGGCTGGACGACGGATCCTCTTCCCGCCCCGAAGGGATGGCTGACCAGATTCGGTACGCGATTCGAGAGGAGATGGCCGTACGACTCTCAGACGTGATACTGCGCCGGAGCTCGACGGGCGCCCCGCCCGGGTCTGCCAAGGCGGCGGTCGCCGCCGCGGCCCGGATCGCCGCCGGCGAGCTCGGCTGGAGCCCGGCCAGAGAACGGGCCGAGATCGACGACGTGCTGCAGCGGCTGGCGCCGTTCGGCCCGGCCCCGGTGCCCGACGCTTGAGAATTCTGGTTCTCGCGCCGCATCCCTTCTTCCAGGCCAGGGGAACGCCGCTCGCCGTCCGCGCCGTGCTGGAATTCCTCAGCGCGCGGGGCCATCGGGTGGACGTCCTGACGCTGCACGAGGGCGAGCCCGTCGAGATCCCCAACTGCGAGATCCACCGGATCCCGGCCATTCCGGGCATCCGGAACATCCGGGCCGGCTTCTCGCTCAAGAAGATCGCCTGCGACGCGCTGCTGGCGGCAGTGTGCCTCCGGATGGTCACCCGGCAGCGATACGACCTGATCCACGCGGTCGAGGAATCCGCCTTCATCGCGGCGGGAGCGAACGCCCTGTCGGGTGTCCCCTACGTCTACGACATGGATTCATCCCTGGCCGAGCAGATGGTGGAGCGCTTCCCCCGGCTGGAACGCCTGCTGCCGCTGCTCCGCTACTGCGAGTCGGTCGCCGTCCGCCGCAGCATCGGGGTGCTCACCGTGTGCGCCGCGCTGGAAGACGTGGCCCTGGGCCACGCGCCCGACAAGCCGGTCGGCCGGGTCGAGGACACCACCCTGCTGCCGCCGGGCTCCGAGGAAGAGCGAGGCGCCGACGGTCTGATCCCGGAGCGGATCCGCCGGGCCGGGCCGGTCGCGATGTACGTGGGAAACCTGGAGCGGTACCAGGGCATCGACCTGCTGCTCGAAGGGTTCCAATACACCCTCAAGCGGGTGCCGTGTTCGACCCTGGCCATCGTCGGCGGGCGGGAGGATGACATCCGCCGCTACCGCCAGGTCGCCGGTAAGCTGGGCATCCAGCCGCAGGTCGTGTTCCTGGGGCCGCGGCCCGTGTCGCTGCTGCCCCAGCTGCTCCGTCAGGCCGACGTTCTGGTCTCGCCCCGGCTCAAGGGTCTCAACACCCCGATGAAGATCTACTCCTACCTCGATTCGGGCACCGCCGTGCTGGCCACGCGGCTCCGGACCCACACTCAGGTGCTGGATGACCGGACCGCCTATCTGGTCGACCCGGAGCCCGAGCCGCTGGGAGAAGGGCTGGCCTTGCTGCTGGGTGATCCCGAGCTTCGGGCCCGCCTGGCGGCCAACGCCAAGGAGTACGTGCAGGAGGAGTTCACCCCCGACGCAGCCCACCGCAAGCTCTCGCGGTTCTACGAGGCGATGGAGGCCAAGGTCGCAGGGGCTGGCGCGTGAAGGCTGTCTGGCGCTCGCCGACAGTCCGCAGCATGGTCGTCTACGCCTTCTCGGGCGTCGGATTCACCGGCTCCAACCTGATCCTGGCCAGGGTGCTGCCCACCGAGCAGTACGCCCTGTTCACCCTGGTCATCGCGCTGGGCAACCTGGGCTATTCGGTCGCTCCGGTCGGGCTCGACGGCGTGGTCACCCGGCGGCACCTGGACGCCGACCGGCGCCTGCTGGTGCAGGCCTGCCGGGCCGCCTTCCTGGTGGGACTCGCCTTCGCCGCCGTGGGCATGCTGAGCTACGGCGTGTCGCTGCCGCTGGCGGGGATGCTGCTGGTCTCGGCGGCCAGCGGCGGGCTCATGGTGGTGGCCAGTGCGCGGCTCCAGAGCGAGCACCGATTCGCCCACGCCCTGGCGCTGGGCCAGAGCCCCAACATCATGCTGCTGGCGGCCGCGCTGGCCTCGGTGGCAACCCGCATTCCGGGCGCCTGGCTGCCCCTGCTGATCTCGACCCTGGGCTTCGTGGCCGCGGCCGTGTACGGCTGGACCACGCTGCTCCGCGAGGCGGCCCGCCGGCCGGCCGGCACGACGACCTTCAGCTGGGCGGAGGCCATCGCATTCGCCGGATTCAATGCGTCGGGTCTGCTGCTGATCCAGCTGGAGCGCCTGGTGCTGCCCCACCTGCTGCCGCTCACCCAGCTGGCCGTGTACGGCGTGCTCGGCGCCATCGCGGGGTCAGTCTACCGGGTGATGCAGATGGGCGTCGGCTTCAGCCTCTTGCCCCGGCTCCGGGCAGCCACCACGGTGGTGGATCGGCGCCGGCTGATCGCTCACGAGGCCCGCCTGGTCGGGGCCATGGTGCTGGTCGGCTCGGCCGCCATCTGGATCGGAACCCCGCTGCTCGAGCGCTGGGTGCTCGCCGGCAAGTACCACCTGGGCGCCCCGCTGCTGCTGGCCGCGGTGGTCAGCGGGATCGCCAAGATCGCCAACTCCTTCGCCAAGGCCACCGCTTCGGCCCTGGCCGAGCCGCGCGAGCTGTCGCTGATCAATGCGATGGGCTGGGTCTCCGTGGCGCTGGCCCTGCTGGGGGCATACCTGGGCGCGCGTTGGGGCCTTGCCGGGGTGATCTACGGCGTGGCCCTCGGCTGGGGCCTCCGGGCGCTGGTGACGATCGTGATGGTGGCGAGGCATCTCCGCCTTCCCGTCTCCGTGCCGGCCGTCGCGCCCTGAGAATGATACCCGCCCCGGCCGCGACCGCCGAGACCGATTGGGCGGTCGCGCTGTTTCGAAAGTCCGTCCTCAAGCAGGCCAAGCTCCGCCAGATCCTGGCCCTGCTGGACGATCCCGCCGGCAAGGCCAATCTCGACATCGGCGGCGACAACGGGGTGATCAGCTATCTGCTGCGCCGGCGGGGCGGTACCTGGTCCAGCGCCGACCTCGACGAGCGGACGGTGGCCTCGATCCGGCAGCTGGTGGGTGAGCGGGTCTACCGGCTGGACGGGGCGCGGACGCCGTTCGCGGATCAGTCGTTCGACCAGGTCGTCGTCATCGACTACCTGGAGCACATCGCGGACGACCGCGGCTTCGCCCGCGAGCTGGAGCGGATCGTGAAGCCCGGCGGCACCGTGATCGTCAATGTGCCTCACCTGCAGCCGGGCTCACCTCTGGTACGCTTCCGCCACCGGATCGGGCTGACCGACGAGTGGCATGGCCACGTCCGGGCCGGCTACAGTGTGGCCACGCTCCGCGAGACGCTGGGCCCTCGCTTCCGGGTCGACCGCGCGGTCACCTACTCCCGGTTCGGGTCCGAGCTGGTGGACACGGCGCTCAACGGGCTGTATGAGGCCATGCGCCGGCGGCAGGGCGGGCCCGGTTCGGGCAAGGGCACGGTGGTAACCCAGCATGACATCGGGCGCTACCGCAAGCAATTCCGGATGCTCTCGATCCTCTACCCGGCCCTGCGCGCGACCGCCGCGGCCGACCGCCTGCTGCCCTGGCAGGCCGGCCACAAGCTGATCGTGCACACCACCCTCGTCCCGCGATGACTTCGCCCGGCTCCCCTGCCCCCCGAGCCGGCCCGGCCGAGAACGCCGACATCGACTCCTCGTCGGAGGCGTACGCCGACCGGTTCGCCGGTCCGGTGGGTCGCTGGTTTCTCGAGCTGCAGACCCGGCTGACCCTGGCCGCGCTGGCGAGGCTGCCGCGGGATGCTCGGGTGCTCGATGTCGGCGGCGGCCACGCCCAGGTGGCCCCGCCGCTGATCGAGGCGGGCTATCGGGTGACCGTGGCCGGCAGCGACGCGTCGTGCGGAGCCCGGCTCGTCCCCTGGACGTCCACCGGCCGCTGCGTCTTCGAGGTGGCGGACCTGCGGCGGCTGCCCTACGCCGACCGGTCGTTCGACGCCGTCGTCTGCTACCGCCTGCTGGCGCACAGCGTGGACTGGCGAGGACTGATCCGGGAGCTGTGCCGGGTCGCCGCCGCCCGCGTGGTAGTGGATTACCCCTCGCGGCGGAGCATGAACGCGGTGTCCGACGGTCTGTTCGGCATGAAACGCTCGATCGAAGGCGCGATGACCCGTCCTTACGCGTTGTACCGTCCCGGCGAGATCGCCGACGCCTTCGCCGAGTCGGGCTTCGGCGTGTCCGCCTCGGAGCCCCAGTTCTTCTTTCCCATGGTGATCCATCGGGTCGGCCGGTCGGCTCGCCTGGGCCGGGCGCTCGAGTGGCCCGCCCGCGCGCTGGGACTGACCCGACTGCTCGGCTCGCCGGTCATTGCCCGGGCCGATCGGCGGCGCGTCTGATCGCGTCGCCCGGCGCGGTGCGGTGGCGCCGCGCCGGGCTCATCCTGGCGTGCCTCGGCGGGCTGTTCATCGCCTGGGCGACCCTCACGCCGGCCGCCAACCCGCTGCAGGCCCGGCTCACTCCGCTGCTCTGCCTGGTCTGCGGCGACCACGGCGGCGCCGACGTCGGAGCCAATCTCCTGCTCTTCGTTCCGCTGGCAGCGGGGCTCCGGTTGGCCGGGGTGTCCTGGCGGCGCGTGGTACTGGCCTCGGCCTTGCTCTCGCTCACGGTGGAGCTGCTGCAGTACTGCGTGATCCCGGGGCGCGACGCCAGCCTGAGCGACGTACTTACCAATACGACCGGCGGCGCGGTCGGCGCGGCGCTGGCGCCGGAGGCGGTGGCGGCGCTCCGCCCCCAGCCGACCCGCGCCCGCCGGCTGTTCCTCGCTGGTGCGGCCGCGTGGCTCGCCACCATGGCGATGTCGGCCTGGCTGCTCGCCCCGGCCGTATTGAAGGGCCGCCTGATCAGCAACTGGGCCGATCCCTCGGCGGGGTGGGATGTCTTCACCGGGGTGGTGGATTCGGTGCGGCTCAACGGCCGCGAGATGCCGGCGGACGACCTGGCCCCCGATCGCGACGCCCTCCGGAGCGAGCTGGCGGAGGGGACCTTTCGGCTGGAGGTGATCTTTCGCTCGGGCATCCCCCG
>DATAOR010000322.1:0-3570 GCA_036265635.1 Gemmatimonadales bacterium | reverse complement strand
CCTCGATGCCGTGGCTCGTCGCTACGTCGTGCTCGGCCTGTCACTGGGCCGGCACGATGCCAACTACGTGGACGCCTACTACGGACCCGACTCTCTCCGGCAGGTCGCCGCTGCCGAGTCGCTGAGCGTCGCCCGGGTGCGGGCCTCCGCCGAGTCCCTCATGGCCGTGCTCGGCGACAGCGTCCCCGCCTACTCCGACCCATTGGTGCGCCTGCGGCACCGCTATCTCCGGGTCCAGCTGGGCGCCATGGCGTCACGGGCCAGGATGCTGGAAGGCGAGCGGCTCGGCTTCGACGCCGAGGCGGCGGCGCTGTACGATGCCACCCCGCCGCACTACCCCGATGCGCACTTCGATTCCCTGCTCGGCCGGCTCGACAGTCTCCTTCCCGGCCGCGGGTCGCTCGCCGAGCGTTACCACCGGTTCGAGGATCGGCTGACCATTCCGGCGGGCCGCGTCGATACGGTCTTCAAGGCCGCCATCGCGGCCTGTCGGGCACGCACGCTGGCGCATATCGCCCTGCCGTCTGGCGAGCGGTTCGACCTCGAGTACGTGAAGGGCACCCCGTGGAATGCCTATAACTGGTACAAGGGCGGTTACCACAGCCTCATTCAGGTGAACCTGGACTTCCCGGTTCCGCTCGATCGGGCGGTCGACCTGGCCTGTCACGAGGGTTACCCCGGGCACCACGTCTACAACGCGTTGCTGGAGCAGGCGCTGGCGCACGATCGGGGCTGGGTCGAGATCTCCATGTATCCGCTCTTCAGCCCCCAGTCGCTCATTGCCGAAGGCAGCGCCAATTACGGGATCGACATGGCCTTCCCGCCGGCCGCCCGGGCGGCGTTCGAGCGCGACTCGCTGTTTCCGCTGGCCGGTCTCGATCCCTCGGTTGCGGAGCGAAATGCGGCGGTGCGGGCGGTGGTGGAACGCCTCAACTATGCCAGGAACGAGGTGGCCCGGCGCTACCTGGATGGCGCGGTGGACTCGGCGGGAGCTCGGGCCCTGATGCAGCGCTTCTGGCTCAGCTCGCCGGCAGCCGCGGCCAAGACGGTGCGCTTCATCGATACCTATCGCAGCTACGTGATCAACTACAATCTGGGTCGCGACCTGGTGGCCGGGTGGGTCGGCCGGACTGGTGGCGCATCCGAATCTGGGCGGTGGGCGGCATTCCGGTCGTTGCTGTCGGGGCCGCATCTCCCACGGGATCTCCGGTAGGGGCCTGCCTCTTCAGAATGACCGGCGATGGGCCTGGATGCCCCAGCGCCGGTGTCGTGCGGTTGGGCCGCAGAGGTGGCGGCCGGAGTCAGTGCCGGAACGGCCGGGCACCGGTCGGGCTGCTGTCATGCGGAAATCACCGTTCCAGGTGTGGGTCGCGTCACCGACGCTGGGCTGACGGTCGGCTATCATCAGTCGCTATCCCGGACGGTACCCGAACCTCGAGGCGTCTATGCTTTGGCTTGCTGTGGTGCTGGTGGTGGCCTGGATCCTGGGCTGGGGTGTGTTTCACGTGGCCGGCGGTCTGATTCATCTGCTGCTGGTCGTCGCGCTGGTGGTCTTCCTGTTCAACTTCATCAGTGGGCGTCGGGCCGTCTGACGCCATTGGGGGCCGCTCGCTTCCGGATTGGGGGCCGCCTGCATCCGGGCGGCCCTGCTGTTCTTCGGACCGTCTTCATCCCTCCTGCTTCAACTCCAAGCTGGCGCCCCGTTGCCGGGTTACCATCAGATTCGGCGAGCAGATTCGGCGAGCCGCCCCTACGCATTGTGATGCAAATCGCGGTGGACCGCTTGGCAAACGGCATATTGACTCGTTGCTTCGACACACGCACCGGTCGATCGTGGCGGCCGGCCGGACGGGAGTACGATCATGGCCAAGACCTCCTATGTCATCGGTCTGCTCGCGGTCGGCGGGCTGGGCCCGCTGGCGTGCCGATCCGTTCCGGCGGCCGACACTTCGCACACCACCAGTCACGCTGCCGCCCCTCACGCTGCCGCTCCGCCGGTGGAGACGATCCGGGCCGCCAGTGGGGCGGTCGCCGCTGGAGCCGCCGGGGCGGCGCCGGATTCGAGTAGCGGACAGTGGACCATCCCCGCGAAGAACTACGCCTCCACCCGCTATAGCCAGCTCGACCAGATCACCACCGCCAACGTCAGCCGGCTGACCCTCGCCTTCACGTTCTCGACCGGGGTCAACCGGGGCCACGAGGCCGCACCCCTGGTGGTGGGGCACACGATGTATCTGGTGACCCCATTTCCCAACATCCTCTACGCCCTCGACCTGTCGCAGCCCGGCGCTCCACTCAAGTGGAAGTACGAGCCCCATCCCAGCTCGGCCGCCCAGGGGGTGGCCTGCTGCGACGTCGTCAACCGGGGCGCCGCCTACGCCGACGGGAAGATCTACTACAACACGCTCGACGCTCACACCATCGCGGTGGATGCCGAGACCGGGAAGGAAGTGTGGAACACCCGGCTGGGCGACATCAACCGGGGCGAAAGCATCACCATGGCCCCGCTGGTGGTGAAGGGAAAGGTGCTGGTGGGGAACAGTGGCGGCGAATTCGGCATCCGCGGCTGGCTCACCGCCCTGGACGCCAGGACCGGTCAGCTGGCCTGGCGGGCCTACACCACCGGGCCGGACAAGGATGTGCTGATCGGCCCGCGATTCCGGCCGTTCTATCCTCAGGATCGGGGGACCGACCTCGGCGTCTCGAGCTGGCCTGGCGATGCCTGGAAGTATGGCGGCGGCGGGGTCTGGGGCTGGATCAGCTACGATCCCGAGCTCGACCTCGTCTACTACGGCACCGCCAACCCCGGGCCATGGAACCCCGATGTCCGCCCCGGCGACAATAAGTGGACCGCAGGCATCTTTGCCCGCGATCCCGACACCGGCGAGGCGGTCTGGGCCTACCAGTGGAGCCCGCATGATCTGTACGACTATGACGGGATCAACGAGCAGCTTCTGCTGGACCTGCCCGTGAAGGGGCAGACCCGCCAGGTGCTCGTCCGCCCGGAGCGCAACGGCTACATCTACGTGCTCGATCGCCGGACCGGCGAGGTCCTGTCGGCCGATCCCTACGGCTACATCACCACCACCAAGGGCGTGGATCTCCGGACGGGGCGACCGATCGAGAACCCCGACAAGGCGCCCCGGACGGGAGAAGTCGTCCGGGGGATCTGCCCGGCGGCGCCGGGGGTCAAAGACTGGCAGCCGAGCTCGTTTTCCCCGCGCACGGGGCTGCTGTATATCCCCCACCAGAATCTCTGCCAGGACGAGGAAGGCACCGAGGCCAACTACATCGCGGGGACTCCCTACGTCGCCGCCATAGTCAAGATGTATCCCGGCCCCGGTGGCCACCGCGGTGAGCTGACGGCCTGGGACCCGGTCCAGCGCCGGACAGCGTGGACCGTGAAGGAGCGATTCCCGGTGTGGAGCGGCACCGTCGTTACGGCGGGGAATGTGGTCTTCTATGGTACCATGGACGGGTGGTTCAAGGCGGTCGACGCGCGTACCGGCGCCGAGTTGTGGCGGTTCAAGACGGGGTCGGGCATCATCGGACAGCCGATCACCTATCTGG
>DATAOR010000321.1:0-5740 GCA_036265635.1 Gemmatimonadales bacterium | reverse complement strand
CAACAGGTCCATCCGGCCGGAGTAGTCCCAGACGTAGGCCGCCACCACGCCCCCTGGCCGCGCTAGCCGGGCCATCTCCGCCAGCGCCGCGCCCGGCTCGGGCAGGAAGTTCAGCATCAGCCCGGACACCACGGCGTCGGCCGCGCCGGTCTCGATCGGCGCCCGGCAGGCGTCGGCGGCCGCGAACCACGCCGGCCCGCCGCGAGAGCGGTCGGCCGCGTAGCGGGTGAATCCGGGCGAGCGATCGAGGGCCACCACCAGCCGTGGCGACGCCACTTCCAGCAGGGCACCGGCCAGCGCGCCGGTGCCGCACCCCACGTCGACCCACCGCCCTCCGGCCGGCAGGCCGAGCCAGGCCACGAAGAGGCGGGCCACCGGCCGGCTCCAGCGGCCGATAAACGGCTCATAGGCCTCGCCGCGCTTCCATGCCTCCGTCCGCGATGGGGCACCCATGCGCTCTGCCTCCGCTCGACCGGTGACCGTCCGAAGCTGACCAGGGCGGCCGCGGTTGGCAAGCAACCCATCCCCGCGCCGGGAGCGCGGCCGGCAGTGAGAAGATCCCGGCGCGCGACACGTCAAACCCGGGTAGCCGCTAGCTGTCGTCGCGTGACCCGTCGGCCGACATGACCCAGGCCCTGCACGACTCACCGAGGAGAAGATTCGATGCTCCGATTCACCCGCTCGACCCTGCTGACCGCTCTTGGTCTGGCTGCCCTGACCCTGGCGGGCGCCAGTCGCCCCGCCGAAGCCCAGTTCGGCCGTCGACTCAAGGACGCCGTCAAGCGGACCGCCGAGGACAAGGTGATCCAGAAGACCGTGGCCCAGGAGGACCGGGCCATCGATGGCGCCCTGGCAGGCGGCCAGACAGCCGGCGCGACGGACAGCGCGGCGCCGGCGGCCGCCAACACCACCAGCCCTGCCGTGACGGCCGGGGCGGTCCCGGCGGGGACCCCGTCTGCCGCAACCGGACCGAGCGATACGGCCAAGCCCGACAGCCTCAAGCCGGGCCAGGGGGCCTGGGCCAACTACGACTTCAAGCCGGGCGAGCGGATGCTGTTCGCCGACGATCTCGCCGCCGACGAGGTGGGCGACTTCCCCCGCCGGATGGAGTTCAAGAGCGGGGCGCTCGAGATCGTGGACTGGCAGGGGAGCCGGCTGCTGCGGGCGAACTCCGACTCACGCTGGTTCATCGCCGTCCCGGAAATGCTGCCCCAGCGCTTCACGATGGAGCTCGACTATGCCATCCCCACCGGCGGCGAGCTGTGGATCTCGTTCGGCAATGAGAACAAGCGGATCCAGCTCGGCGGCGACGGCACCGCCGTGGTCTACAATCAGGACAACGGCGTCCGTGCCGACGGCCGCCTGGCCGGGGCCAAGCGGGGCGACCTGCACCGGGCGCGGGTGCTGGTCGACGGCAGCTACATGAAGGTGTACCTCGACGACACCCGACTGCTCAACGTACCCAACGCCGATCTGGGCCGGAGCAGCAAGATTGCCTTCTACACCGACGGCGACGCATCCCAGCCGTCGCTGTTTGGCCAGTTCCGGATCGCGGCGGGCGGCCGCAAGCTGTACGACGCCATCGCTGCTCAGGGCCGGGTGGCTACCCAGGGGATCTACTTCGATACCGGCAGCGACCGGATCCGCCCCGAGTCCACCCCCACGCTCAAGGAGATCGGCGCGATGCTGACGGAGCACGGCGATCTTCGGCTCACCATCGAGGGACACACCGACAACGTCGGCGGCGCGGTGGCCAACCAGGAGCTGAGCCAGCGGCGGGCGGCCGCGGTGCGGCAGTATCTCATCGGCAGCTACGGGATCGATGCCGGGCGGCTGAGGGCCCAGGGTCTGGGGCAGACCAAGCCCGCCGCCTCCAACGCGACCGCCGAAGGCCGGCAGCAGAATCGGCGGGTGGAGCTGGTCAAGGGATGAAACAGACCCGCGGATGAAGCGACGAAGGGCGGGCACCTGCCCGCCCTTCGTCGTCACCGGTTCTACGGCTCACTTCCGAGCCGGCCCACCCCGCGGCAGCGGCTGCAGCAGACTGACCCGGTTGCCCTCGGTATCGACGAACGAGACGTAGCTTCCCACCCCCGGAATCTCCATCGGCTCGCCCAGCACTCGGCCCCCCGCCGAGGTGACCCTGGCCATGGCCTGGCGGGCATCGTCCACCGCGATGACCACCGACGGATACTGCATCGGCCAGTCGGGTTTCTTCTCGAAGAACCCGCCGTTGATGGCGCCGGGCCTGGTGGGCCCGCTGTCGCCGGTCTCGGTCGTGGTGGCCACGACGTAGTTTCCCATCTCCGGTCCGAGGTGCTGGGTCTGCCAGCCGAAGGCGGTCTGGTAGAACCGGGCCATGCGGGCGCGATCCTCGTACGGCATCTCGAAATGCACCACGCTGTCCATGGCTGGGCCTCCTCGGGTAGGATGTGGGTCGAATGACCCGCTGTCTCGTCAGGATGTCGGCAGTGGGGCGGCCGATGCCAGCGGAGACGACGCTGGCGCGGCCGTGGACACGAGCAGGACGTGCCGGCCCATCCGGCCAATGGTCAGGATCGCCCCCGCCAGCACCCCGATCAGCGCCGCCTGGCGGAAGATGAACGGGATGGCGGCCCACTCGCCCTCGATATGGCTGGCGGCGATCAGCAGCGAGATCAGGGTGACGCCGTAGGCCGCCCCATGCGCGGTCCGCGCCAGCCAGTGGGTCAGCACCTGGATCAGCCAGACGATCGCCAGCGGCACCACGACGAAGCCGACCGCGCCGAAGGCCATCACCCCGTTGCTGAAGCTGGTATCGAGGTAATCGGCCTCGAGATCCTCCTGAGTCGAGCCGGCGGGCCAGTCCAGCTTGCGCTCGAGGATGCGGGAATAGACGTCCTGGACGATGGTCGCCTTGCCGGGAAAGACGACCCGCGGGATCGCGTTGAGCACGGCCATCGGGATGATGGTGGCGTCGTGCGCGGTGCCGTGGGACTGGATCAGCATGGCGGTGGCGAAGTCGGTCAGGTCGGCCCGCCGGTTGACCGCCCCGATCGCCAGCCGGATGCCGGTCTCCTGGGGCACGTTCACTCGCCCGATCATGAGGGTCAGCTGCACGCCGAGCAGTGAGGCGGGGGGCAGCAGCAGCCAGAGCCACTGCAGCGCCCGCTCCGCCCGCCGGCGAGAGATCGTCTCCGCCGCCAGCGCCAGCGAGATGGCGGTGAGCAGCACGACCATCCGGGCCTTGAGGTAGAACAGGACGTAGCCCACCTGCAGCAGCACGCCGGCCAGGGCCAGGAGATAGATCAGTGGGCGCCGCCGGCCCACCCGCGGGTGACAGAGATAGATCGTGCCGAAGGCCAGGGAGAGGGCACCGAACACGTCGTTCCCCAGGAGCACGAAGTAGTCGCCGTAGCTCCGGACCGCGTGCTCGTTGTACTCGGTGGCCGTATACGCCGACCCGTAGCCGAGCAGGATCAGCACTACCTTGCAGAGCAGCGAGCCCACGACCGACCCGATGACCACCCGCCGAAGGTCCGGCCAGTATCGCCGGAGCCAGTCGAGCATGGCCTGGCGGGTCGGCGCCCGCTGCCGGTACAGCAGCAGGCTGCAGAGGAACAGCACACCGCCGCCGGCCATGGCGCCGGCAAACTGCTGGCCCAGCGAGAGGTCGAACTGCGGGTACAGCAGGATGGGCGAGAAGTACTTGATCCCGTTGATCGTGTAGTAGACCTGACTGACCACGAGCAAGGCAAGGGGCGGACACGCCAGGAACGACAGGCGCTGCCGACGGGCGACATACAGCAGGTGGACGTTGAGCAGGGCCGCCAGGGTCAGGTGGCCCATGGTGTACAGCCACTCCTCCCGGATGCCGCCGACCTGGGCGCTGACCCACCACGTGAGCAGGCCGTAGCCGGCCAGACTGAACGCCATGAAGATCACGGCGCCGGCTCGAGCATGGCCAGAAGTCGCCCTGCCGGCGGGCCGGCCAGGGGCGCCAGCGCCCGGCAGGCCCGGTCAACCACCCCGCCCAGCGGCAGGCAGGTGAGCCGGGCCACCGCGCGAGCCCGGCGGACGGCGTACTCCTCGTTCCGCGCCTCGAGCTCGGCCAGGCTGGCGTTGAGCTCGTGGGGATGGTCGCAGTAGGGCCGGGCCCCGGTGTCGTCGAAGGCCCGCATGTGGATGTAGCGCTGGAAGTCCCGCACCATGCCGACCTGAGACGGCACGGTGTGCGGCACGGCGTCCATCCAGCGGAGCTGCACCGCCGGGGTGTCGAAGATGCAGGCCTCGAGCAGCGCCGTGGTGCCCCAGCTGCTCACCACGAACCGGGCGCCGTCCAGCAGGGCGGCCATGTGCCGGATCGCCCCCACGTCGATGGCCTCGGGCCGGGTGGTCCCGTCCGTGAGGTCGGGCGAGCGGTCCAGCAGGACCCCGTGGTCGAGCAGCCGCTCGTACGCCGCCCGCGATCCTTGCGGGTGAGGCCGGAGGACCACCCGCAGCCGGGCGTACGGGCCGCGGGCCAGCTCGGCCAGCATCGCCAGCACGTCCTCCACGTCGTACTCCGCGGTCCGTGACCCGCAGACATAGGCCAAGTAGGGCTCGTCCGGCCCCAGCCCCACGTGAGCCCGCATCGCTGCCGCCTCGACCGGGTTCACTGGGGCATCGTAATGGAGGAACTGGAGCGGACCCACCACCTCGATCCGGTCGGCCGGGAACTGGTGGACCTCGGTCGCCTGGCGGCGCATCTCGTCGCTCCAGACCAGCAGCCGATCGGGCCGGCGACAGAGCGGGCCGCGCGAGTAGAGGTTGTCCCAGCTCAGCACCAGGCAGACGCTGGGAATGCCGCGGCGGCGGGCTTCGTCGAGCACGAAGTGGTCGAGCCAGAAGTGGCCGGGAGAAGAAACCAGCACCAACGACGGCCGCACCGCGTCGAACGCCGCCTGCATCGCCGCCCGAGGCGGGCGGTACCGGGCGTAGAGCCGGCGGAGCCAGTCCCGCCGCGCGGTGCCCCGAGGGGCCAGCCGGAGCAGCGCCGCGGCGACCACCCGCTGCGCATTCCGGCGCCGGCTCAACTCCAGGTTCTGCAGGCTCCCCTCGGGATACTCCAGGGCGAATCCGGTGAGATGGACGCTCTTGAGCGCGAGATCGAGGGTGGTGATCCCACCGATGGCGGGGAGGCCCCCGCTGCCTTCGCTGGCCCGCATGGGCAGGTTCCGATAGGCGCGACCGGCCGCATCCGTGAAGCTGTCCTGCTCGTAGGGCGAGACGAATCGCACCTCGAGCCCGAACCGCCGGTCCAGCTCCGCCGCCAGGCCGGTCGCCACGAAATTCCGGAGGGCGAAGGGGAACGGCGCCGACACCAGGACCGAGCGGCGTTCAGCCATGGTCCGGGACCTCGGCGGCGGTCACCAGCCGGAGAAACTCGTCCGGCGGCGGCAGCTGGGGCAGGACCAGCCACGGCTCGTGCCGCTCGAGCTCCGCCACGTCATACCCGCCGGTGGCCACGGCGAGGGTGCGGGCCCCGGCCAGCCGGCCGCACCGGATGTCGTGCGGCGTGTCCCCGATGACGATCGCGCCGGCCGCCGGGGTCCAGCCATCCGCCCGGGCGGCCTCGACGGCGGCCAGGGCGATGTCGTCCCGCTGGCAGAGCCGATCCGAGAATGCACCGCCATCCCGGAAGAATCGGTCGAGCCCGTAGTGGCGAAGCTTGGCCTCGGCGCCGCGGCGGGTGTTGCCGGTGAGCAGCCGCGAGCGCAGC
>DATAOR010000320.1:0-4713 GCA_036265635.1 Gemmatimonadales bacterium | reverse complement strand
TCAACCCCGCGGCCACCGGCACCAAGGCCGCGCTCCACTACGTCCTCCACGTCCCCGCCGGCACCGAGCGCGAGGTCCGGCTTCGGCTCCGGACCCCCCACGCCTCACCGGCATTCGGGCCGGCGTTCGAGCGGGTGCTGAGCCAGCGGATCCAGGAGGCCGACGAGTTCTATCGCGACCGGCTGCCCGAGGCGGCCAGCGAGGACGAGGCCCGGGTGATCCGGCAGGGCTACGCCGGCCTGCTGTGGAGCAAGCAGTTCTACCACTACGTGGTGGACCACTGGGTGGCCGGCGATCCGGCCCACCCGATGCCGCCGGCCGGCCGGACCGAAGGCCGGAACGCCGGCTGGCCCCACGTGTTCAGCCGGGACATCATCTCGATGCCCGACAAGTGGGAGTATCCCTGGTTCGCGGCCTGGGACCTGGCCTTCCACATGATCCCGTTCGCCCGGATCGACCCCCACTTCGCCAAGGAGCAGCTGCTGCTCCTGCTGCGCGAGTGGTACATGCACCCCAACGGTCAGATCCCGGCGTACGAGTTCGCCTTCGGCGACGTCAACCCGCCGGTTCACGCCTGGGCCTGCTGGCGGGTGTACAAGATGACCGGCCCCCGGGGCGCCCGCGACCGCCGCTTCCTCGAGCGGGCCTTCCACAAGCTGCTGCTCAACTTCACCTGGTGGGTCAACCGGAAGGACCCCGACGGCCGCAACCTGTTCGCCGGCGGCTTCCTCGGCCTCGACAACATCGGGGTGTTCGACCGGTCGCAGCCGCTCCCCACCGGCGGCCACCTGGAGCAGGCCGACGGCACCGCCTGGATGGCCTTCTACTGCAACACCATGCTGGCGATGGCGATGGAGCTGGCCAGCGAGGACCCGGCCTACGAGGACGTGGCCAGCAAGTTCTTCGAGCACTTCATCGCCATCGCGGACGCGATCAACCGGCTGGGCGGGACCGGCCTCTGGTCCGAGGAGGACGGGTTCTACTACGACCAGCTCCACGTGGGCGACCGGCACACGCCGCTCCGGACCCGGTCGCTGGTCGGCGTCGTCCCCCTGATCGCGGTCGAAGTGCTGGAGGAGGCCAAGTTCAGCCGGCTGGAGGGGTTCAAGAAGCGGCTGGCCTGGTTCCTCGACAACCGGCCCGACCTGGCCCGGCAGATCGCCTGCATGCACCCCCGGCAGGCGGCCGGCGGCGTGCGGCGCCTGCTGGCCATCCCGTCGCGCGAGCGGCTGGAGCGGGTGCTGCGCTATCTGCTGGACGAGACCGAGTTCCTCTCGCCCCACGGGATCCGGTCGGTCTCGCGGGTCCACCGCGACCGACCCTACGAGATCGAGGTGCAGGGCACCATCCACCGGGTGGACTACGATCCGGGCGAGTCGAGCACCGGCCTGTTCGGCGGCAACTCGAACTGGCGGGGCCCGGTCTGGTTCCCGCTCAACTACCTGATCCTCGAGGCACTGGAGCGGTTCCATCACTTCTACGGCGAGGAGCTCACCGTCGAGTGCCCGGTCGGCTCGGGCCGGCGCATGACCCTGCAGCAGGTGGCCGAGGAGCTGGCAGCCCGGCTGGCCGGGATCTTCCTGGCCGACGGCAGCGGCCGGCGGCCGTGCCACGGCGGCGACGAGCGATTCGCCCGCGACCCGCACTGGAAGGACCTGGTGCTGTTCCACGAGTACTTCCACGGCGACACCGGACGCGGGGTCGGCGCCAGCCACCAGACCGGCTGGACCGCCTTGGTGCTCCGCTGCATCGAGGACGGGGCTCGCCGCCGCTCCGCCGCCGCCACCGACCCCGGGGCCCGGCCCCGGCATCTGGTCACCACCTCCTGAGCGATCCCATGCGCGACTCCGCCAGCGACGCAATGACCGCCTCCGTCCCGATCGACGAACAGACCGAGTGGCTGGAGACCGACGGCCTAGGCGGCTTCGCCTCGGGCACCACGGCCGGCCCGCGCACCCGGCGGTACCACGCCCTGCTGCTCGCGGCCCGCACGCCGCCGACCGACCGGATGGTGCTGGTGAACGGGCTCGATGCCTGGGTGGAGCGCGGGATGCCGTCCGACGGCCAGGACAGCCCCGGCAACGCCGCGGGCCCGGAGTACCTGAGCCGGCAGCGGTACGCCCCGGGCATCCTTGCGCCAGACCAGGCGGCCCCGATGGCGTCGTTCCGGGCCGAGCCGTGGCCCACCTGGACCTACCGGCTTCGCGACGGGTCGAGGATCGAGCAGGAGCTGTTCGTGGTCCGCGGCCTGCCGCTGGTGGCCGTGCGCTGGCGGCTGATCGGCGAGCGAGGGGCGACCCCTACGACCCTGCCGCCCACGACGCTGTCGGTCCGGCCATTCCTGTCGGGCCGGGACTACCATGCCCTGCACCACGCCAATCCCGCGTTCCGGTTCGACCACGCCGGAGCGGGCGAGCGGATCTGGTGGATGCCCTACGACGGCGTGCCCGGCATCGGCGCGCTGCACAACGGCGAGTACCGCGCCGCCCCCGAGTGGTACCGCGCGTTCGAGTACGCCGAGGAGCTGGCCCGCGGGCTCGACGGCGTGGAGGATCTGGCCAGCCCGGGCGTGCTCAGCTGGCGGCTCGACCGGGAGGACGCCGTACTGATCCTGGCGACGGCCGAGGCGCTGCCGCCGCGAGGGACCGCGATGGACACCTTCGTCCGGTTCCGGGCCGACGAGGAGGCGCGCCGGCGGCGGCTGGGATCGCCGCTCCGCCGGGCAGCCGACGCCTACCTGGTGCGGCGGGGGAAGGGCATGACGATCGTGGCCGGCTATCCGTGGTTCACCGACTGGGGGCGGGACACCTTCATCGCCATGCGCGGGCTGACCATCGCCACCGGACGGCTGCTCGAGTCGCGGGCCATCCTGCTGGAGTGGGCCGGGGCGGTGTCCGAGGGGATGCTCCCCAACCGGTTCGTGGACCACGCCGGCGAACGGCCCGAGTTCAACTCGGTGGACGCGTCGCTCTGGTACGTGGTGGCGGTGCACGACTACCTCGAGGCGCTCAAGGCCTCGGGCGCCACGCTGAGCCACGAGGACTACCGGGCGTTCGCCAATGCGGTCCTGGCCATCATCGGCGGCTACCGCCGGGGGACCCGGTACGGCATCCGGATGGACAAGGACGGACTGCTGGCGGCGGGCGAACCGGGCGTCCAGCTCACCTGGATGGACGCCAAGGTGGGCGACTGGGTGGTGACGCCGAGGATCGGCAAGCCGGTCGAGGTCCAGGCACTCTGGCTCAACGCGCTGCGGATCGCCGAGCGGTTCACCACCGAGTACCGGACGACGCTGCAGCTGGGGCTGCGGTCGTTCCATGCCCGGTTCTGGAACCCCGCCCAGGGCTGCCTGTACGACGTGGTGGACCCCGACCACCGGCCGGGCACCGCCGACGCGACGATCCGGCCGAACCAGCTGCTGGCGGTGGGCGGACTGCCGTTCGCCGTGGCCGATCCGTCGGTGGCGCGGCAGATCGTCGACACGGTCGAGGCCCGGCTGTGGACCCCGCTCGGCCTCCGCACGCTGGCACCGGACGATCCGCACTACGTCCCCCACTATCAAGGCGACCCGCTTGCCCGGGATGGGGCCTATCACCAGGGCACCGCCTGGCCCTGGCTGGTGGGCCCGCTGGTGGACGCCTGGGTCCGAGTCCGGGGCGGTGGCCTGGCCGAGAAGCGGAAGGCGCGGCGCCGGTTCCTCGAGCCCCTGCTGGCGCACCTGGGCCAGGCGGGCCTGGGCCACCTGTCCGAGATCGCGGACGCCGAGTCGCCCCACACGCCCCGGGGCTGCCCGTTCCAGGCCTGGTCGGTGGGCGAGGCACTGCGGCTGGACCTGCAGGTGCTGGCGGAGCCCACCACGATGCGGGCGAGACGCGCGGGCGGCGGCAGCAGCCGGATCAGCGGGGCCCATGCAGCGCGGTGACAGCCCGGGCCGGGACGGTCCCGCGGTCTGGCGACGCCACTGGCCGGAGTACGCCATGGAGGCCGCACTGCTGGGCGGCTTCATGCTCTCGGCCTGCCTGTTCGCCGTGGCGCTGTTCCACCCGGCCGGCAGCGCCGCGCGGCTACGGCCCGACCCGCTGGCGCGCCGGGTGCTGATGGGCCTGGCGATGGGCACCACCGCCGTCGCCCTGATCTACTCGCCGTGGGGGCAGCGGTCCGGGGCCCATTTCAATCCGGCGGTGACGCTCACCTTCGCCCGGCTGGGCAAGGTGCAGCGCTGGGACGCCGCCGCCTACGTGGCGGCGCAGTTTGCCGGTGCGGTGGCGGGGGTGGCGGCGGCGCGCCTGCTGCTCAGCGAGATGCTGGGCGACGCCCAGGTGCACTACGCGGTCACCCGGCCAGGCCCGGCCGGCCCCGCCGCCGCGTTCGGGGCCGAGACCGTCATCTCGGCGGTGTTGATGACGGTGGTGCTGACCGCGTCCAACCACCCCAGGACGGCGCGGTTCACCGGCCTCTTCGCCGGTTTGCTGGTGGCGACGTTCATCATCGTCGAGTCGCCGGTGTCCGGCATGAGCATGAACCCGGCCCGGACGGTGGGCTCCGGCTTCTGGGCCGGCGACTGGACGGCGCTGTGGATCTACTTCACCGCCCCGCCGCTCGGGATGCTCCTGGCGGCGGAGCGGTATCTCCGGCGGCACGGCGCGGGGCGGATCTTCTGCGCCAAGCTGCAGCACCCCGAGGGAGTGCGCTGCATCTTCTGCGAGTCGCGCG
>DATAOR010000319.1:0-18913 GCA_036265635.1 Gemmatimonadales bacterium | reverse complement strand
GGTCTCGACGCGGCGGCTGCCGCTGTTGAGCAGCTCCCGCATGCCGTAGCGGGCCACCCCGCCGACGAGGGCGACGACCAGCAGCAGTGCGATGGCACGCTGCACCGCGGGAAAGCCGGCCCCGGTGCGGAGCGCGTCGATGGCCCGCTCGATGAATTTGGGGCCCAGCGTGGTGAACAGGTTGGACACCACCACCAGCAGCATGCCGAGCGCGTACGTGCGGCGGTACGGTCGAAGGTAGGCCAGCAGCGGCCGCAAAGCGTTCATGATGGGTGGAATGTCACTGCGACCCCCGACCTGCGGCAAGTCGCCGCAGCGTCACGTTCCGCGAGGAGGAACCATGTCGAGATCCTGGCTCATTGCGCTCACGATGCTCGCCGCCGGCTGTGGCCGGGGCGACAAGCGCGATGTCGCGTCCGCCGACAGCCTGAGCCGCGACCTGCAGCTGGCGCCAGTCGATACCAACGCGGCCCTCAACGACCGTCCGGCCGACACGGCGGCCCCGCCGGCGGCCGACAACGCGGCAGGGCCCGCCCCCGCGCCGGCCGCGCCGAAGCCGGCCCCCAAGCCGAAGCCCACCGCCAAGCCGGCGCCCAAGCCGGCCGCCCCTGCGGCGCCTGCGCCCAGCACCGCGCCCACGACTCCGGCCGCCCCGGCCTCGCGCGAGCTGGGAGCCGGCGCCACCTTCTCGGCGGCCACCGACGCCGAGATCCGGTCGCACAAGAATCGGGTCGGCGACGAGGTGACCGCCACCGTGGCGGCCGACGTCAAGAACTCGGCCGGTGTGGTGGTCATCCCGGCTGGATCGAAGGTGACCCTGCAGGTGACGGCGATCAAGGAATCGGAGAACAAGGGTGACTCCACCGGCACCCTGACGCTGAAGCCGGTGTCGATCGCGATCAACGGCGCCTCGCAGCCGCTCACCGCCTCCATCTCGGGGGTTTCGCCGAAGCTCGAAGGGCGGGGCACCAACGCCGGCGACATCGCGAAGGTCGGTGCCGGCACCGCGGCCGGCGCGATCGTCGGCCGGGTAATCGGTGGCAGCACCAAGGGCGCCGTGATCGGGGGTATCATCGGCGGCGCGGTCGGCACCCAGCGTGCTGTCGAGACCAAGGACCGCGACGTCGTCCTTCCATCGGGCACCCAGGTCCAGCTCAAGCTCGATGGGGCGCTGACCACCACCAGCTGACAGCGGGCTCGCTCGGGGTCGTGCCCCGACAACCACACGGCCGGCGCGGGCCCCTGCCCGCGCCGGCCGTCTGCGCATCAGGGCGGGCCCGCTCGGGCCGGGCTCAGTACCCCGCGCCACCCCCGCCGTAGCGTGGGTCGCTGACCCCTTCCCAGCCGCGACCGGTCCGGATGATCCCTTCGACGTCGCCCCAGTGGCCCCGGCTCGATACCGCATGTCCCAGGGCCCGGACGCTGTCGAGCGCCGCGTCGGGAAATCCGTCGCCTTCCACCTGGAGCGTATCGGGCAGGCCCTGATGGTGCAGCCGGGGGGCCTCGATGGCCCGGGCCAGCGGCATCCCATGATCGATCACGTTGGAGATCACGTGGTAGACCATGGTGATGATCCGCGGCCCGCCCGGTGTCCCGACGACCATCAGCAGCCGCCCGGCCGGATCCAGCACCACGCTTGGCGTCATCGCCGAGAGCATCCGCTTGCCCGGCGCGATCGCGTTGGCCTCACCCTGGACCAGGCCGTACATGTTCGGTTTGCCGGGGGCGGTGGCGAAATCGTCCATCTCGTCGTTCAGCAGGAAGCCGGCGCCCGTCACTGTGACGGCGCTGCCGTAGCTGTTGTTGAGCGTCGTGGTGCAGCTGACCGCGTTGCCTTCGGCGTCCACGACCGAGTAGTGGGTGGTGGAGCTGCCGGTCCGTGGGGCGGGCTGGAAGGTCGGCGTGGGGCTGGCGCGCGGGCCGATCTCGCGCCGCAGCCCGGCAGCGTAGTCCTTCGACAGGAGGCGGTCGGTCGGATTCCGGACGAAGGCCGGGTCGCCCAGGAAGGTGTTCCGGTCGGTGAACGCCCGGCGCATCGCCTCGACCTCGAGGTGGATCAGGGTGGGCGAGCCGAACGGGGGCAGCGGGCGGTAGCCCTCCATGATGTTGAGGATCTCGCCCATGGTCACCCCGCCTGACGAGGCCGGCGGCATCGAGTAGATGGTGTAGCCCCGGTAGGCCAGCTGGATCGGCGCCCGCCAGATGGCGCGGTAGCCGGCCAGGTCCGCGGCGGTGATCAGGCCGCTGCCCCGGGCCATCTCGGCCACGATCAGATCGGCGGTGCGGCCGCGGTAGAAGCCGTCGCGCCCGCGGTCGCGGATGGCTTCGAGGGTGACCGCCAGGTCGGGCTGGCGGAGCGTCGTCCCCGGGGCCGGCGGGGCGCCATTGGGCAGGAAGCTCGCGCGTGACGCGGGGTACAGGGCCAGCCGATTGCTGTCGCCGGCGATCGACCGGCTGCGGAAACGGTCGACCTCGAACCCGTCCCGGGCCAGCTGGATGGCGGGCGCGATGACCGTCGCCAGTGGCAGCCGGCCGAGACGCGTCTGGGCCTCGGTCAGCCCGGCCACGGCACCCGGGACCCCGGCCGCCAGGTGGCCGGTCAGGCTCCGTTCGGTCGGCTGGCCCAGCGAATCCAGGTACATCTCGCGGGTGGCCCCGGCCGGGGCCGTCTCGCGGTAGTCGAGCGAGCGGACCGTGCCGTCGGCCAGCCGCATCACCATGAAGCCGCCGCCGCCGAGGTTGCCGGCCTCGGGATGCACCACCGCCAGGGCGAACCCTACCGCCACCGCGGCATCCACCGCGTTGCCGCCCTGGCGGAGGATGTCGCGCCCGACGGCGCTCGCGATGGGACTGCCGGACACCACCATGGCCGCGGGCGCCTCGGTCACCCGGGCCTGGCCCCGATAGCTCCACTGGGGCGAGATCCCGTCGGCCGGTCCCGGGCCGGCGGAGGACGACGGGTGGCCGCAGGCCACCAGGGCCGCGCACAGGTAGGGAAGCAGACGATGCTGGCGCACGCTGGCCTCGGGCTGTGGGGAAAAGCGGAGAGCGGGAGGTTGCCCCGCGCGACACACCGGCCCTAATTTAGCCGTGCCTGACGACTACCTCGACCCTCGCCTGACCGAGCGGCGCAATCCCCGCACCGCCACCATCGATTCCGCCTCCGCGCTCGAGATCGTGGAGCTCATCGCCGCCGAAGACGCCGCGGTGCCCGGCGCGGTTGCCACGGCACGGGCCGAGATCGCCCGGGCCATCGACCTGATCGAAGGGGCGTTCCGGGCCGGCGGCCGGTTGCTCTACGTCGGGGCCGGCACCAGCGGCCGGCTCGGCGTGCTCGACGCCGCGGAGTGCCCGCCGACCTTCGGGACGCCGCCCGAGATGGTGGTCGGGATCATCGCCGGCGGCCTGCAGGCGCTGGTCAAGTCGGTCGAAGGGGCCGAGGACGACCTCAACGCCGGCATCGGCGAGATGGATGCTCGCCGGGTCGGGCCCAACGATGTGGTAGTCGGGATCGCCGCCAGCGGGACCACGCCGTTCGTCCGCGCCGCCCTCGGGCGGGCCCAGGCGCTCGGCGCCGGCACCGTGCTGGTGTCCATGTCCCAGCCCCCGGCGCTGCTCCGGGAAACCTGTGACGTCGCCATCACCGTCCCGGTCGGTCCCGAGGTGGTGACCGGGTCCACCCGGATGAAGAGCGGGACCGCCACCAAGCTGGTGCTCAACATGCTCACGACCGGGGCCATGATCCGGCTCGGCAAGACCTACGGCAACCTCATGGTGGACCTCCGGGCCTGGAACGACAAGCTGGTCGACCGCAGCCGGCGGATCATCATGGAGACGACCGGGCTCGACCGCGACGGCGCGCGCACGGTGCTCGACGCGGCCGGCGGCAGCGTCAAGACGGCCATCGTCATGGCCCGCCGCGGAGTCGGCCGGGACGACGCCGAGCGGCTGCTCGATCAGCACGCCGGCCGGCTCCGAACCATCGTGGGCGACCCGCCGCCGGTCCGATCGGCATGACCGAGCGCCCGACGCTGGCCGTAGGCCTCATGTCGGGCACCTCGCTCGACGGCATGGATGCCGCCCTGGTCCGTCTGTCGGGACCGACCCACGCCGAGTTGCTCGACTTCGTGACCCGGCCCTACGACAACGGGGAGCGCGCGGTCCTTCGCCAGGCGCTGGCCGGCGGCGACGCGCCGTCGCTCGCGCGGCTCCACGTGCGGCTGGCCGAATGGGCCGCCGAGGCGGTCGAGACCCTGCTGGTCCAGGCCGCCGTCCCCGCCTCGGAGCTCGATCTCATCGCCTTCCACGGGCAGACCATCTGGCACGAGCCGCCGGCCGTCACCTGGCAGCTGGGCGAGCCGGCCGTCCTGGCCGAGCGGTTCGGGGTCCGGGTGGTGAGCAACTTCCGGGCGCGCGATCTCGCCGCCGGTGGCCAGGGCGCGCCGCTGGTGCCGATGGCCGACGTGCTGCTGTTCGCCTCGCCTGATGGACCGAGGATCCTGCTCAACCTGGGCGGCATGGCCAACGTGACCTACGTGCCGACCCGGGCCCAGGAGGCCGGAGTGGTGGCCTTCGACACCGGACCCGGCGTGGCCATCATCGACGCGGTGGCCCGGCAGGTGGACGCCCGCCGCTCGTACGACCGTGACGGCAAGCTGGCCGCGCGGGGCACCCCCGACGAGGCCATCCTGGCCGAGCTGTTGGCCGATCCGTTCTTCGCCGAGCCACCGCCCAAGAGCACCGGGCGCGAGCGGTTCGGCGACCAGTTTGCCGCCGCGCTCCACGCCCGGGTGCCCGGCCCTGACGGCGTAGCCACCGCCGTGGAGCTCACCGCCAGGTCGGTCGCCGCGGCGGTGCAGCGATTCCTTCCTGCCGGCGCCGATGTGGTCGCCTCGGGCGGCGGCTGCCATCATCCGGGCCTGATGGCAGCGCTGGAGCGCGGGCTGGCGACCGGAGGGGCCAGGCTGCTTCGGTTCGACCGCCTGTTTTTCCCCGGCGATGCCAAGGAAGCCGTGGCCTTCGCTCTGCTGGGCTATCTCACCCTCCACGGACAGCCCGGCAACGTGCCTGCCGCGACGGGCGCGTCCGGTCCCCGTGTGCTCGGTATGGTGACCCCCGCATGACCGACTCCATCCCCACCGAGACCCAGACCATGGCCGGCGCCCCCGAAGCCGGCCAGCGTGGCGAACCCGCCGAGGCCGCTTCCTCCTCGCTCGACCCCGGCCGGCTGATCATCCCGGCACTCCGGGCCGGCCCGGATGCCTCATTCGGCGCCGAGGCCGGACGCATCGCCGACGGTCTCGACCTCGGCGTGGGCGGCTTCATTCTCTTCGGTGGGACGGCCGAATCGGTGCGCCGGCTGACCTCGGACCTGTTTCGCCGCGCGGGCCGGCCCCTGCTGATCGCCTCGGACCTCGAGCGCGGCGCGGGCCAGCAGGTGGACGGTCTGACCCAGTTCCCGCCGCCGCTGGCGCTGGCCTCCCTGGGCGACGCGGCGGTGGTTCGCTGGGCCGGGGCGGTCACCGCCCAGGAGGCACGCGCCGTGGGGATCAACTGGGTGTTCGCCCCGGTCGCCGACCTCGATGTGCTGCCCGACAATCCGATCGTGCAGACCCGGGCGTTCGGCGACGATCCCGATCGGGTCGCCAGCCTGGTCCGGACCTGGATCGAGGGCTGCCAGGGGGCCGGCGCGCTGGCCTGCGCCAAGCACTTTCCGGGACACGGCCGGACGGCGGTGGACTCGCACATCGCGCTGCCGGTGGTGGCGGACAGCGCCGAGCGGCTCCGGCAGACGGACCTGCTGCCGTTCGCGATCGCGGTCGAGGCCGGCGTCGCGTCCATCATGACCGCCCACGTGGCCTACCCCGCGCTCGATCCCGAAGGGATTCCCGCCACGCTGTCGGCCCCGATTCTGGCGGAGCTGCGTGGGACGATGGGGTACGACGGCCTGGTCGTCAGCGACGCGCTGATCATGGACGGCGCCCTGGTGGGACGGCGCGAATCCGACGCCGCCGTCGAGGCCATCCGGGCCGGAGTGGACCTGCTGCTCTATCCCAACGACGCCCGGCGAGTCCGCGACGCGCTGAGCCAGGCGATGGCCAGCGGGGCCCTCGAATCGGCCCGGCTGGCCGAGGCGCTTCGACGCTACGACCGGGCACTGGTCTCGGCTACCCGGGCCACCCCGCCGGTCACTCGCGGCCCGTACGACTCGGCCGAGGCGCTGGCGGACGCGCTGCTGGAACAGGGCATGCTCCGCGGCGCCGCCCCGCGGCTGCGCGGGCCGATCGACCTGCTGGTGGTGGACGATGATCTCGGCGGGCCCTATCCGCCCGGGCCGACCGATGGGGCCGCCCGGGTGCTCGGCCCCGAGCGGATGGGGCGCTACGCCGGCGGCTCGCGGGTCGTCCTCGCCTTCGCCGAGCCCCGGGCGTGGAAGGGCCGCTCGGGGTTCAGCCCCGAGTCGCGCGACGCGCTGGCCAACGCCCTCTCCGACGCGGAGCTCGTCGTCCTCTTCGGCCACCCGCGCCTGCTGCCCGAGCTGCCCACCGATCGGCCCGTCCTGCTGGCTTGGCATCGCCAGCGGCTGATGCAGGAAGCCGTCGGCCGCTGGCTCCGGCGCCGGGTGGAGTGACCGTGCTCCGCTGGCTCCTCGCCACGGCTCACCTGCTCGGGTTGGGCATCGGGCTCGGCGCGGTGTGGGCAAGGGCCCGGCTGATCGGCGCGGCGCCGCTCGACCGGACCGTCCTGCGTCGCGTGTTCAATGCGGACGCCTGGTGGGGGGCCGCCGCCGTCCTCTGGATCGGCACCGGATTGTGGCGGCTGTTCGCCGGCACCGAGAAGCCCACGGCCTATTACCTGGCGAACCACGCCTTCTATGCCAAGATGGCGCTGCTGGGCGCGATTCTCCTGCTGGAGCTCTGGCCGATGGTGACGCTGATCCGCTGGCGGGTGGCGCTGGCCCAGGGGCAGGTGCCGAATACGGAGCCGGCCCGGATGATCGCCACCATCAGCTATGCCCAGGCCGCGCTGGTGGTCCTCATGGTGCTCGCGGCCACGGCGATGGCCCGCGGCCTCGGCTGACCACCCCGGGACGCCTTACTCGCCGATGGCGAGCCGCCGGAGCCGCGGCAGCAGCAGGTAGGCCGGCAGCCCCACCACGAACGTCAGCAGGAAGTAGCTGGCGAAGCCGAGCCGCTCCGCCAGCATCCCCGACAGAAGACCGGCCGCCCACCGGCTGAGGGCGTAGATCGCGCTCAGCAGCGCGAACTGGGTGGCCGCGTACCGCCGCTCGCAGACCGACATCAGGAAGGCCAGGAACGCCGCGGTCCCCAGGCCCGCCGCGAAGTTCTCGAACAGCGCGGCGGCCGCAATCGGCGCTTTGCCGGTCGCCGTCGCCGCGCCGGCGTAGCCCAGACTCGACAACAGCTGCACCAGCCCCAGCGACCAGAGGGCATGGAAGATCCCGATCCGGGTCGCGATCAGTCCGCCCAGGGCCGCCCCGGCCAGGGTCGCCAGCAGCCGACCGGTCGTGAGCGCGGCGATCTGGTCGAGCGAGAACCCGCTGGCCACCCAGAACGGCTTGGTCATCGGCTCCATGGCCGAGATGTCCAGCTTGAACAGGAGGGCGAAGGCCACCACCACCCCGATGCCGGGACGCCGAAGCAGCGCCGCGACGGGCTCGGCCAGGGTGGCCGGTCGGGCCGCGTCGCGGGCCGGCGAGGGCAGGGCCAGCGTGGCCGCGGTCAGGCCGGCCAGCAGGGCGCCCCCGACCAGAAAGGCCGGGCGCCAGCCGGCCTGGGCGGCCACCCAGACGAGGAGGGCGCTGCTGATGAAGCTGGCGCTCCGGTAGGCTGCGATCCGCACCGAGTTGGCCACCCCCAGCTCGCGGCCGTGGGTGGTCTCGATGGTGTAGGCGTCGATGGCGATGTCCTGGGTGGCGGACAGGGCGACGTAGAGCAGCAGCACCAGGGCCAGCCGGCCGACGTGATGGGCCGGATCGGCCCCGGTCAGCAGCACGGTGACGCCGGCCAGCAGCGCCAGGCAGACTCTGATCCAGCCCCGCCGACTGCCGAGCCGGTCCACCAGCGGGGCCCAGAGGAACTTGAGCACCCAGGGCAGTGACGCCCCGGATGCCAGGCCGATGCCCGCCAAGCTCATGCCCGAGGCCGCCAGCCAGACGGGCACGGTCTCGTTGAAGAAGAAGTAGGGCAGCCCGGAGGCGAAGGAGAGCGCGGCCACCCAGCTCAGCCGGATGCCGAGCCGGGCCTCGGGCGTCTCGGTCAGAGCCAGACCGCGAGCAGGGCCGCGATGAGACAGAGCACGGCCGCCAGCAGGAGCACGGCCCGCGTGCGGCTGCTGGCCCGCACCGGTCCGGCCGCCGCCGCGGCCACCGGCAGGGTCGGAACCGTGGCCGGCTCGGTCTCGATCTCCGGGTCGGAGTCAGGCAGGTGGTGGATCTGGTACCCGCCGTCGTCGTCGGCCGCCTCGGGCAAGCCGTCTCCCTCGAAATGCGCCGCGACGACGGTGATGTTGTCCGGCCCGCCCCGCTCGTTGGCCAAATCGATCAGCGCGGCGCAGAGGTCGGCCAGCTCGGGGTGCTGGGTCACCAGGGCAGGGAACTCCTCGCGCCGGACCAGGCCCGACAGTCCGTCGGAGCAGATGATCAGGGTGTCGCCCCGGCGGAGGGTCTGATGGGTGAGGTCAACCTTCACCCGAGGGTCCGGCCCGAGCGCCTGCAGGATGATGTTGCGGCGCTCGCTCTGGGCCGCCTCCTCCTCCGTCAGCTCGCCGGCGTCGACCAGCCGCTGCATCAGGGACTGGTCCTTGGTGAGCTGGATCGCCTCGCCCCGCCGGATCAGATAGGCCCGGCTGTCCCCGATCTGCGCCAGATAGAGGTCATGGCCGTTGACGCCCGCCGCGGTGACGGTGGTGCCCATCCCGCGAACCTCGGGATGCTCCCGGGCGTAGCCATAGATCTTCTGGTTGGCCAGCTCGACCGCCTGCCGCATCCGGAAGGCGAACCGGTCCGGGGAGGCGTCGTCGTCGGTCGCCCAGACGGTCGCGAGGTGGTGATAGATCAGATCGGCGGCCATCGCGCTGGCCAGTTCGCCGGCGGCGGCTCCGCCCATGCCGTCCGCCACCATGAACAGGGAGCCGCGCGGACCGACCTCGTGGCGACGGACTTCGGGATGGAGGCTGGCGTTCCCGGTGCTGAGGTCCGCCACCAGGAAGGTGTCCTCGTTGTGCTCCCGGGTCCGCCCAAGATCGGTCTTGCCGAAGACGGACACCTGAACCGGGAGCGTCACGCGTGCGGTTCCTCGGGAAGATGCATTCGGTGACGTGGCAGCGTGACGAATCTAGGCCGCGCCTGGGGGAGCGTCAACGTCCGCTTGTTGTAAGTCTTAGTCAGTAGGTACCTTGCACTCATGGATTCCGGCTGGACCGCGGCCCGACTCGCGGCATTCGCACTGCTGGGGGCCGGCTGCGCCAGGGGGGGCGCGTCGCCCGTCGCCACGCCGACCGCCGTCGCCCCCGCCGAGTCGCTTCCGCGGCCGGGCGCGCTCCCGCCCGTCCCGGTCGTGCGCGGGGCGCTGGAGCTCCGGGTGGCCTACCCGCCACCCGACGCCGTCCTGCAGATCCGCGACTCGAGCTTCCTGTTCGGCACCGCCGGCACGGGCGCGGCCACGGTCACGATCAACGGCCAGCCCGCCCGGGTCTGGCCCAACGGGGCGTGGCTGGCCTACGTCGCGTTGCCGGCCGACAGTATCATGGCGCTCAGGATCGTGGCTCGGCTGGAGAGCGACTCGGTCGCGCTGGAGTATCCCCTGCGCCGGGTGGTCCCGGATGCAGGCCGGGTTACCGTCGGGGCCGCCTGGGTCGACAGCCTGTCGCTGTCGCCCGCGGGCCGATGGTGGGTTGGCCGCGACGAGTTCCTCCCCCTCGCCGCGAGGGCCGCCGAGGGGGCCCAAGTCCAGCTCCAGCTGCCCGACGGCACCGTGATTCCCCTGACCCCGCAGAGCGGCACGCTCGAGGTACCCGCGGGCGTTCGTGCCTTCGACGCCGATACCACCCGCCTGCGGACACCGGTGGTGCACGACCGCTACGTCGGGGTCCTCCGCGGGCGCACGGTCGGGCCCACTCCCGGGCCGATCCTGCCGCTCCCCTTCAGCCTCGCCCCACGCGACAGCACCTGGGCCATGGTCGAAGCGATCGTCGGGGCCGACACGGCCAGGGCCCGCTGGCCGCTGCAGGCGGCGCTGGTGGATACCGTGCCCACCGTGGTCGAGCTGGCCGATGATACCACCCAGCCCGGGCCCCGGGACAGCATCACCATCGGCCGGGCGACCCCGGGCGGAACCTATGCCTGGTTCTTCCCCTCCGGCACCCGGGCGACCGTGACCGGACGCCGGAACGACATGCTGCGACTCGGCCTGTCGCGCGAGTCCGAGGCCTGGGTGTCTGCCGGTGAGACCCGGGCGCTCGCTCCGGGTGTGCCGGCGCCGCTCGCCGTAGTCGGTTCGGTTCGGCTGACGCCCAGGCCCGACCGGGTCAGCGTTCGGATTCCCCTCAGCCAGCGGATCCCGTTCCGGGTGGACGAGACCGAGCGCAGCCTCGAGGTCACCCTGTATGGTGCCGTCGGCGACGTGGACTGGATGCGCTACGGCGCGACCGATGCCCTGGTGCGGGCGATGCGATGGCGCCAGACCGCGGCCGATGAGCTTGGCCTGACCTTCGAGCTGGCCTCGCCGGTGTGGGGGTACCGGGCCCGATGGGACCGAACCGATCTGGTGCTCGACATCCGTCGGCCGCCGAAGATCAATGAGGACGATCCGCTCCGAGGCCGGCTGATCGCCGTGGATGCCGGCCACCCGCCCGGCGGGGCCACGGGGCCCACCGGCTTCCGCGAGGCGGAGGCCAACCTCCAGGTGGCCCTCGAGCTCCAGCGCCTGCTGGTGAGCTCGGGTGCCCGGGTCCTGATGACCCGGACCACGGACAGCCCGGTGGATCTCTGGCCCCGGGTGGCCGAGGCGGAGCAGGGCGGGGCGGAGGTGCTGCTGTCGATTCATAACAACGCCTTGCCGGACGGGATCAACCCGTTCACCAACAACGGCACCAGCGTCTACTACAACCACCTCCGCAGCATCCCTCTGGCGCGGGCGGTGCAGGCCCGCCTGCTGGAGCGCTTCGGCCTGCGCGATCTCGGGATCGGGCGGGGGGACCTGGCCCTGGTGCGCGGTACCTGGATGCCGTCGGTCCTGACCGAAGGTCTGTTCATGACCCTGCCCGATCAGGAATCGGCCCTGCGCTCACGCGACGGCAGCCACCGGTATGCCCAGGCCGTGGTGGATGGATTGCGTGACTATCTTCACCAGTGGGCCGCGGATGCGCCCTGACCGGCTGCTGTGTGGTGGGCGGTCCGGCGGCGGCGTCTCCTAAGGCGAATCGAGCCCGGGCGGGCCGGAAGGCCCCCCCGCGCTGCCCTTCCGGTTGGCCCGTATGAGGACCCTGCCGATGGTCGTTCCCCGGTCGCGCCTGGCACCGCTCGCGCTGGCGCTGCTGTTCGCCACCCTGCCCCACGCTCTACCGGCCCAGACCAGCGATCAGCGGGCCGGGCTCGAGAAGTTCCGCGATTCCCTGGCGGCGACCGCCGATTCCAGTGCGCTGCTGGGCCTCGAGCGGCACATGATTGAGCAGGCCAAGCAGGATCGCAACAATACCTTTCGCCATCTCCAGCTGGGCTTTCTCTCGCTTCGGCTGGGAGATCTCGGCGGCCAGTCGCACTATGACGACGCTGCCTCCGAGTTCCAGTGGGCCATCGACCTCGAGCCCACCTGGCCCTACGCCTGGTACGGCATGGGCCTCGCCGAGTACGGTGTCGGCGATTCGCAGATCTCGTTCGTCACCGGTCTCAAGACCATGCTCGGCAAGGACGCGCTGACCCGGTCGGCCATGGCCTTTGCCAAGTCGGCCGAGGTGGATCCCGGATTTTCGCGCGGCCTGGTCGAGCTGTCCAACACCGCGCTCCGCCAGCGGGTCAACATCAAGCTCGGGGTGGCGCTGGATGCGCTCCGCCGGTCGGCATCCACACCGGCGGCGCACGAGCCCGAAGTGCTGCTGGCCCGGGGCCGGGTCGAGCGGGAGGTCGGGGATGGCGACTCGGCCCTGGCCGCCTTCCGGGGCTACCTGGAGCGCAATCCCGGCTCGGGCCTGGCGCAGCTTGAAATCGCCCGCACCCTCTTCCTGCTGGGTCGGTTCGACGGGGTCCAGCCGTATTACCAGGGCGCCGCCTCGAACGACTCCCTCACCGTGGCCAGCTACCGGACCGACCTGGCCACCATCGCGACCGACAGCGTGCTCCGCGAGTTCGACGCCACGTCGGGCGCCCAGCGGGTGGCCTACCTCAAACGATTCTGGAGCGACCGCGACCGGTCCGAGCTGCGGGCCAGCGGCGAGCGACTGCGGGAACACTACCGGCGGCTGTTCTACGCGCGGAAGAACTTCCAGCTCACCTCCCTCAACCGTCACTACGATATCGTCGAGCGCTATCGCTCGGGCAGCCGCGACTTCGACGACCGAGGCGTCATCTACATCCGCCACGGCGAGCCGACCAGCCGTGCCACCTATGCCGCCCCCGGGCTCGAGCCCAACGAATCGTGGCGCTACACCCGGCCCGAGGGCGACCTGCTGTTCCACTTCGTGGCCCGGGAGGACGTCCAGGACTTCAAGCTGGTGGAAAGCCTGTTCGATGTGCTCGGCTTCAGCGAGCAGGTGGCCCTCCGGGAGGACCGGGCCGGCCAGAACCCGATGGCCGAGCAGCTGATGCTGTCGCGCGAGCAGCTGTCACCGATCTACACCCGGCTCCAGGCCGCGGGCCAGATCGGCAGCGGGCAGTACCAGGCCGAGGAGCGCCAGATCGGGCAGAACAGCATCGCGCTGGGCACCCGGACGGACAGCTACCAGCTCCGCTTCGCCCGCGAGCTCAAGGTGCAGAGCCACGTGCTGGCTGTGGGACGTGATTCGTCGGGGAGCACGGTGCAGATCGCCTACGCCATCGGGGGGAAGGGCCTGGAGCCGGTCACCGTGACCCGGGGCTTCCTGTACTCGGTCCGGGTCCGGTTCGAGGCCAGCGATCCGTCCGGCCGCGTGGTCGCCTCGCTCGACACCACCCGGCACTTCGTGGCGCCCGAGCCGGTGCCCGATGGCGAGAACCTGGTCGGCCGGGTGGCGGTGCCGGTGCCCGAGGGACGGCTCCAGTACCGCCTCGCCATTCAGCAGGGCGAGGAGTCGGGAGTCCTCCTGCCCCGGGACAGTGTCCGGGTGGGCCCGGCATCGGCGGGGAACCTCGCCCTGAGCGACCTCGTGCTGGGGAACCGGATGGCCAATCTGAGCTGGCGCCGGGCCGACGGTGACACCGTGCTGTTCAACCCGTTGGCCAGCTTCCGGCGCGACGATGAGATGCAGCTCTATTACGAGGTCGGCGGGCTCAAGCCGGGATCACCCTACGAGGTTCGCCTGGCGGTGAAGCGGCAGGGGGGTGGGGGCGGGCTGTTCCGCAAGATCTTCGGCGGTGGCGGGGCGGCGCTCAGCCTCAAGTTCCAGGCGCGGGCCTCGGCTTCGTTCGAGTCGGCCCACCGGGGGCTTCAGCTCGAGCGGCTGAAGCCGGGCAATTACGTGCTGGCGGTGACGGTGACCGACGGCGAGGGACGGCAGGACGAGCGGTTCCGCCCGTTCACGGTGGTCGCGGACAAGTAGCTCAGAGCGGCCAGGCCGCCGGCCGTGCGTGGGTCAGGACCAGGAGCGGCTGCACCAGCGTCTCGGCCCTGACCTGGGCCTCCACCTGGACCAGATGCTGGGTAAAGCCGGTGCTGGTGTCGAAGGTCGCGATGTGCATCAGCAGCGAGGCCAAGGGCCGATCCTCGGGGTCGGCCTTGCTGTTGGCGGACTCCGGCACCGCCAGGCCCGAGCCCAACGTGATCCGGGCGTGGCCGAACAGCCAGAGAGGGGCGCCCTCCAGCCCCGCGAGCAGCCGCTCGCTCAGCGGCAGGCTCTCGCCCTGCAGGGTGATCAGGCCCAAGGTGGGCTGATCGCTCTGACGCCGGGAATGAATCACGAAGCCGTAACTAAAGGCCGGGTCCTGGCCGGCGGCGCGGCGGAGAGCCGCCCGGAGCTTCTGCTGGCTGAAGGCGATCGTATGGTACGGGACCACGGTGTTCTCCGGTCGTGCGCGATGTCGGGTGGGGCGCGCCGACAGGGGAGAGGGCGCCAGCCCGGGGGGCTGCATGGGTCGTGCCAGCCGTTGCGCCCCGCTGGGCCCAGGCGAGCTAAGTCTCGACCGTGCCGTCCGCAACGGCTCTGGCGGAACGCCACGGGATTCCGCTTGACTCCCCCGGTGGGGAGGGTAGCTTGCGCGCATGTTCTGCTCCCGTTGCGGCAGCGAAATCACCGGCAAGTCCAAGTTCTGTCCTTCCTGCGGTCTCGACCTGATGGCGACCACGCCGGTCCATGCGATCGCAACCGGCGCGCTGCAGGAGACCGATCTCGTCCGTGAGGCCCTGGCGGCCGAATACGAGATCATCGAGGAGCTGGGCCGGGGCGGCATGGCGCTGGTCTATCGGGCCCGCGACCGGCAGCTCGAGCGCGAAGTCGCCATCAAGGTGCTGCCCTTCTCGCTGGCGTTCGACGCCGAGTTCGTGGAGCGGTTCCAGCGCGAGGCCCGGACCGCCGCCCAGCTCGAGCACCCCAACATCATCCCGATCTACCGGGTCGGCCGGGCCGGACGGGTGATCTACTTCGTGATGAAGTTCCTCCGGGGCGGCTCGCTGTCGACCGTGCTGCAGGAGCGGAAGAAGCTCACCCCGCCGGAGATCCGGCGTCTCCTGCTGGAGGCCGGCAGTGCCCTGGGGTACGCGGCCCAGCGCGGCATCGTCCATCGCGACATCAAGCCCGACAACATCATGTTCGACGAGTTCGGCCAGTGCCTGCTGACCGATTTCGGCATTGCCAAGGCCGCCTCCGGCCAGAAGCTGACCGGGACGGGGATGTCCATCGGCACGCCCCACTACATGAGCCCGGAACAGGCCCGGGCCCAGGCGATCGACGGACGGAGCGACATCTACAGTCTCGGTGTGGTCGCCTACCAGGCCCTCACCGGCGCCGTGCCGTACGACGGCGAGGACAGCTTCTCGATCGGGTACAAGCACATTACCGAGCCGATCCCGACGCCGGCCCTGGTGACCGCGGACGAGCGGCGGATCTTCGAAGTCATCAAGCGGATGCTGATGAAGGATCCGGCCGACCGGTTCCAGAGCTGCGAAGAGCTGGTCGCCTCGATCCAGGGCCAGCCGACCGCGGCGCCCGGCATGGTCCGCGCGTCGTCGGCGGCCGTCGCCGGCGGCGGCCGGGCCAGTGCTGCCACCCTGCCCAGCCCGGCCGGCGGGCTGCCGCCCATCGTCAGCCAGCCAACCACGCCGATCGAGTCGCCGCTGGTCAATCGCCGAGCCACCCCGCTGGAGCGGCGGGACGCGCCCCGGCGGGTGGCCGACCGCTCACTGGCCATGCGGGGCGGGTCGGGGTCGGGCTGGGGATGGCTCTGGCTCGTGGTGGCGGTGCTGGGCGGTGGCGGCGGCGCCTTCTACTACTACAGGTCGCACGGGTTCGCCACCGGCGTAGGCTCGGCGGACTCGTCGGCCACGAGCGATACCACGCCGCGGCGGGACACCACGGCGGCCCGGACGCCGGCGCTGCCGGCGGACACGTCACGGCCTCGATCGACCGGGGCCGCCGCGTCGGCGGCTGGTGCGGCCGTAGCCCCATCGGCCGCCGGTGCGGCCGGTCCCGCGCCGGCACCGCCCGAGTCCGGGGCCGGCACCGCCGCCGACCCTGCCCCCACGGCCGGCGGCCGGCCGCGCCCATCCGACACGGCCCGAACGCCCGCGCCGGCGATGGGCGACAGCGGTGGGATCCGGGTGGTCGGGCTTCCCGCCGGGTCGACCGTGATGATCGACGAGAAGCCGGTCAGCGAACCGGTCAGCCGGCTCCTGCCCGGCCCTCACGCGGTCGGCGTGTCGGCGCCCCGCTACAACTTCTACGCCGACACGGTGACGGTGCGTGCCGGGGAGATCCTCGAGCTCACTCCTCAACTGACCCCGATCGGGTCGCCAACCCTGCCGCCTCGCCGCGCGGCGGTCACCCGGGCAGTCGGCAGCCGGTGCGACCCCGGTGTCGGCTACAACGCGGACGGGTCCTGCTTCGACGAGCGCCCCAAACCGGTCAACCCGCCGTTCGTGCCGGTGCCCGACGGGGTGACGGAGCCGCCGCGAGCCTCGCTCCTCTGGGTCAAGGTCTCCACCGAAGGGCGGACGGTAGACGTCACCCGGTTGCGACCGTCGAACAACGCCGACTTCGAGCGGGCCGTCCGGAATTTCGTCTGGAGCATGACCTGGCACCCCGCGCTCAAGAACGGCTCCCCGGTCGAGGCGTGGACCCAGATGCTGTTCCCGCCCGCCCCCCAGTGAGCCCGATTCACCCCACGGCCTTCATCGCGCCGGGCGCCGCCGTGATGGGCGACGTCACGCTGGGCGAGGAAGCGAGCGTCTGGTACGGCGCCGTGGTCCGGGGCGACATGGCTCCCATCGTCATCGGCGCCCAGACCAACCTCCAGGACGGCACCATCGTCCATGTGGACGCCGGGGTGCCGTGCACCATCGGCCCGCGGGTGGGCGTGGGCCACCGGGTGATCCTTCACGGCTGCACCGTGGAGCCGGACTGCCTCATCGGCATGGGCAGCGTGTTGCTGAACCACGTCCGGATCGGTACCGGGAGCGTGGTGGCGGCCGGGGCGGTCATTCCCGAGGGCATGGTCGTTCCCGCCGGATCGGTGGTCATGGGGGTGCCCGGTCGAATCATCCGGCCGGTCGACGCCGGGCTGACCCGCCGGATCGCGGACACCTGGGCCCACTACGTCTCCCAAGCTCGGGCCCATCGGTCCGGACGCTACCCGCTGATTGCTCCGTCGGTCCCGGGCGCGCCCGGCGGTGCGTCGCCCCGGGTGGAAATGGAGGCGGGCTAGCGGCAGCCCGGTCTCGAGGTGGTGGCCCTCACCCGTCGTGTTTCTCTCCTCGCCGCACCCTGCCGGCACCCTCCTGGGCCTGTCTGCCTGCCATGGTAGACGGCCCTAACCAGGCCATAGGTGCGCGGCCGCGAGGCCGAATCCACCAGGGATGCCGGCCAACCGGGATCAAGCATGCACGGCTCCAGTGGCTTTCGCGGCGGCTACTACCTTGGCATGCCTCCACACCCGGCCGAGCAGTGTCGCAGCAGTGGCCCTGCGACTGTCGGTCTGGGCCAGTACTCATTTCTGCGGCACAACTTGTCCACCGATTCCACATCGTCCACACCGTGTTATTTTTGTGATGTGGGAACGCCGATCTCGCGTAACTGCGTGCTTTTTTCGCGGTATTGTGCGCCTGTTGGGGTTGGCCTAGTTTGGCCATCCGCTCGAACCGCCAGGATCGCCGCGGGTGGGCGGCACAGGTGGCCTCGCGGGCGGCAGGCGAAGGCCCTCGGCCGCGGCAGCCCTCGGCGGAAGGCCTTCGACTCCAGCCCCTCGACGGCAGCCCCTCGGCGGCAGGCGCTCCGCGGCAGCCGCTCCGCGGCAGTCAGTCGACGGGACGAGCGGGCACCGATGCCGGACGCTGAGTCGGATGCAAGGATGCTGAACGCAGAACAGGGCCGGACTGGAATCGGTCGTTTCCGTAGTGCAGTCGCTGCACTCTCTTCTCTTCCATATCGCAAGCGGGGAGCTCCATGAATTCGTCCACCCCACGGGACGCGCTTTCGTTGTCGCCCAATGCCATCACGGTCCTCGAGAAGCGGTACCTGATCAAGGATGACGCCGGCCGGCCGGCCGAGAGTCCCGAGGATCTGTTCTGGCGCGTGGCGAAGACGATCGCCGAGGCCGACCGGCGCTACGGCGTCCCGGTGGCCACCGTGGAGGAGGTCGCCCAGGGGTTCTACGGGCTGATGGCCCAGCGGCTGTTCGTGCCCAACTCCCCGACCCTGATGAATGCCGGTCGGCCGCTGGGGCAGCTCAGCGCCTGTTTCGTGCTGCCGGTCGACGACGCCCTCTCCAACGGCAAGAGCGGCATCTACGACACCCTTCGGGCCATGGCGCTGGTCCACCAGAGCGGCGGCGGCACCGGGTTCAGCTTCTCCCGGCTCCGGCCCAAGAACGACATCGTCCGCTCCACCATGGGGGTGGCCTCGGGCCCGGTGTCCTTCATGAGCCTGTTCGACGCCTCGACCGACGTGGTCAAGCAGGGGGGCACCCGGCGGGGCGCCAACATGGGCATCCTCCGGGTCGACCATCCGGACATCATGGAGTTCGTCACCTGCAAGGACGACACGTCCAAGATCACCAACTTCAACATCTCGGTGGCCGTCACCGACGCCTTCATGGCGGCGGTCGAGGCCGACGCGATGTATGATCTCCATCACCCTAAGACCGGCAAGGTCGTGGGCCAGCTCAATGCCCGCGAGGTGTGGAACCGCATCATTCACGGAGCCTGGAAGACTGGCGAGCCGGGCGTGTTCTTCATCGACAAGGCCAACTACTACAATCCGGTGCCCCACCTGGGCTCGTACGAGGCCACCAATCCCTGCGGCGAGCAGCCGCTGCTGCCCTACGATGTCTGCAACCTGGGCTCGATCAACCTGGGCGCCTTCGTCAAGGAGGGCGAGATCGACTGGGACCACCTGCGCCAGGTGGTCCACTTGTCGACTCACTTCCTCGAGAACGTGATCGACGCCAACCAGTACCCGCTGACGGAAATCACGGAGCTGGCCCAGCGGATCCGCCGGATCGGGCTGGGCGTGATGGGGCTGGCCGACCTGTTCGTCAAGCTGGGCGTGGCGT
>DATAOR010000318.1:0-8455 GCA_036265635.1 Gemmatimonadales bacterium | reverse complement strand
CACCGGATCTGGCCCGGCAGCCCCGCGCCCCTGGGGGCCACCTGGGACGGCGAGGGAACCAACTTCGCCTTGTTCTCCGAATCGGCCACGGCGGTCCAGCTCTGCCTGTTCGACGCCGCGGGCGACGCGACCGAGGCCGTCCGGATCCCGCTGGTCGAGCGGACCGATCAGGTCTGGCATGGCTACCTGCCCGACGTCCGGCCCGGCCAGCTCTACGGCTTCCGGGTCCATGGACCGTACGACCCCGGCACCGGCCACCGGTTCAATCCGGCCAAGCTGCTGCTCGATCCCTACGCCAAGGCGGTGAGTGGCACGATCAAGTGGAGCGACGCGCTGCTGGGCTACAGCACCAAGTATCCGGAGGGCGAGCGCGACCTCCACCCCGACGGGCAGGACAGCGCGGGCGGGCTGCCCAAGTGCGTGGTGGTGGAGACCGCCTTCAGCTGGGGCGACGACCAGCATCCCCGCACGCCGTGGAACCGGACGGTGGTCTACGAGGCCCACGTCAAGGCGATGACGATGCAGCACCCGAGAGTGCCCGAGCCGCTCCGGGGCACCTATCTCGGCCTGGCCACCGATCCGATCATCGACCATCTGCTGGGCCTCGGCGTCACCGCGATCGAGCTGCTGCCGGTCCAGCACTTTGTGACCGAGCGCCGGCTGGCCGAGCTGGGGCTGGTCAACTACTGGGGCTACTCGCCGATCGCCTACTTCGCGCCCGACGTCCGCTACGCCACGGCCGGTCTGGGCCAGCAGGTGGCCGAGTTCAAGTCGATGGTGAAGCGGCTCCACCGGGCCGGCATCGAAGTCCTGATCGACGTGGTCTACAATCACACCGCCGAGGGCAACCACCTCGGGCCCACGCTCTGCTTCCGCGGCATCGACAACGGGGCGTACTACCGGCTCGACCCCGAGCACCCCCGCTACTACGTGGACTTCACCGGCTGCGGCAACACGCTCGACACCCGCCACTCGCGCACCATGCAGCTGGTGATGGACAGTCTGCGGTACTGGGTGACCGAGCTGCACGTGGACGGCTTCCGGTTCGACCTGGCGCCGGTGATCGCCCGGGAGAACCCCGAGCCGAGCCCGTTCCACAAGTTCTTCGACGTGGTCCGCCAGGACCCAGCGCTGAGCCGGGTCAAGCTGATCGCTGAGCCGTGGGACCTGGGCCCCGACGGCTACCAGGTGGGCCGGTTCCCCATCGGCTGGAGCGAGTGGAACGGGAAGTACCGCGACACGGTCCGCCGGTTCTGGCGGGGCGACGGCGGCGTGATGGGCGACCTGGCTTCGCGGCTGGCCGGCAGCAGCGACCTGTACGAGACCAGCCTCCGGACTCCGCAGGCCAGCGTCAACTTCGTCACCTGCCACGACGGCTTCACCCTGCACGACCTGGTGAGCTACGAGCGGAAGCACAACGAGGCCAACCGGGAGGACAACCGCGACGGGGCCGACGACAACCTCAGCCGGAACTGGGGCGCGGAGGGCCCGACCGAGGCGGTCCACGTGGTCCGGATGCGGGAGCGGATCAAGCGCAACCTGATCGCGACGCTGGCCTTCTCCCAGGGCGTGCCGATGCTGAGCCACGGCGACGAGCTGGGCCGGACCCAGCAGGGCAACAACAACGCTTACTGCCAGGACGGCCCGCTGACCTGGATCGACTGGCGGCTGAGCAAGCTCGACCGCGACCTGCTCGAGTTCACCCGCCAGGTCATGGCCATCCGGGCGGCCAACCCGGTGCTCCGCCGGCGCCACTTCTTCCGCCACGAGCCGACCCGCCCCGGGGCCCAGAAGGACCTCACCTGGCTGTCGCCCGACGGAAAGGAGATGACCCCGGAGCAGTGGGCCGATCCCCAGGCGCATGTGCTGGGCATGCTGATCCTGGCCGAGGCGACCGACGAGGTGGACGCCCGCGGCCGGACCGCGCCGGGCGAGGCGATCCTGCTGCTGCTCAACGGCGGCGCCCGCTCCCGGGCGTTCAGCCTCCCGGTGATGGAGCGGCCGGGGGCCTGGAGCGAGATGCTGAACACCGCGCACCCCGCGCTCCGGAGCGTGCGCGGCGGCCAGGTCCAGCTGGTGGCCCACTCGCTGATGCTGCTGCGGCACGATACCGGGCGGTGAGGGGCCCGCCACTCCTCCCCTCGGGACCTCCGCGCCCGGCCGGATCGACCTGACCCCCGATGCCCCCGATCGTCGCCACCTACCGCCTTCAGCTCCACGCCGGGTTTCCGCTCGCCGCCGCGCGCGCCATCGTGCCCCACCTCCACCGGCTGGGGGTGAGCCACGTGCACGCCTCGCCGCTGCTCCAGGCGCGGACCGGCAGCCAGCACGGCTACGACGTTACCGATCCCACCCGGCTCAACCCCGAGCTCGGCACCGAGGCCGAGCTCGAGGCGCTGGTGGCCGAGCTGCACGCGCACGGGATGGGGCTGGTGCTCGACATCGTGCCCAACCACATGGCCGCCTCGCCGGAGACGCCCGCGTGGGAAGACGTGCTGACCCATGGCCGCGCCTCGGTCTACGCCCGCTGGTTCGATATCGACTGGCGGGCCGCCGGGCGGGATGCCTGGAGCCGGCTGCTGCTGCCGGTCCTCGGGGACGCCCGCTCGAACCTGCTGGCCCGGGGTGAGATCGGCCTCAGGCTGATGGACGGGCGGATCCGGGTGACCTACTACGAGCAGAGCTACCCGCTCGACCCGTCCACCGTACCCCAGCTGCTCACCGCCGCGGCCGCCGCGGCCCGCCCGGTGCTCCGGCCCCGCGATCCCGGCCTGGTCGAGCTCGAGGCGATCGTCGCGGAGCTCCGCCGGCTGCCCCGCCGCTCGGCTGCCGGCCCGGCGGCGGTGGCCCGCCGGCGCGAGGGTTCGGCTGCCGCGCTCGGTCGGCTGGCCGAGCTGACGGCGCGCGACCCCGCGATCCGGCGGGAGGTCGCCGCCGCGGCCGACCGGTTCGGGCGAGGCGAGCACGGGCCGCGCCGCCTCCGCCGGCTGCTCGACGCCCAGGTGTACCGGCTGGTCCACTGGCGCCGGGCGGCCCGGGAGATCAACTACCGCCGGTTCTTCGACGTGAACGATCTGGTCGCGCTTCACATGGAAGATCCCGAGGTGTTCGCCCAGACCCACGCCCGGGTGCTCGAGTGGCGGAGCCGGGGCTGGATCGATGGCTTCCGGATCGATCACCCCGACGGATTGCTGGATCCGGCCGGCTACTTCCGCCGGCTCGGCGCCGCCGCCGGCGAGCCGGCGATCTTCGTCGAGAAGATCCTGTCCCACGGCGAGGACCTTCGGCCCGACTGGCCGGTGGCGGGGACCACCGGCTACGACTTCCTCAACCAGGCCGAGCGGCTGTTCGTCGCCCCGGCGGGCGCCGCCGAGGTGGAGCGCGAGTACCACCGGGTGATCCGCCGGCCGCTGGCCTTCCCGGCCGTGGCGGCGCAGGGGAAGCGACTGATCCTGGAGACGGCGCTCTCGGCCGGAGTGCGGGGGCTGGCCCAGCGCGCCCTCCGGCTGCTGCCGCCGGGTGGGGGGCTCGGCGCGGGCGCGGGGACGAAGCCGCCATCGGCCGCCGCCGTGGCGCGGGCCATCGGCGAGGTCATCGTGGCGCTGCCGGTGTATCGCACCTACGTCGGACCCGGCGGCGAGGGGTCGCCCGAGGACCGGCGGCTGCTGGCGGACGCGGTCGCGCAGGCCCGCGCCCGCGGACGGGCCGACACCACGGCGCTCGATCTGGTGGAGACGGCCCTGCTCGGCGCCCCGGCGGTCGTGGGCGCGAGCGACGCCACGATCTCGGCCACCGAGGCGCGGGCGCCAAACCCTGGCGGCGGGTCGGCCGCGCCCGTGCCTGCTCCCGACCCCACCGCCGAACAGGCCCGGGTCCGGTTCGTCCAGCGGTTCCAGCAGACCAGCGGCCCGGCCACCGCCAAGGGGATCGAGGATACCGCCTTCTACCGCTACGCCCCGCTGCTGAGCCTCAACGAGGTGGGCGGCGGGCCGGACGATCCGCTGGCGTCGGCGGCCGACGCCTTCCACCGAGCGGCAGAAGAGCGGGCGGCCCGGTGGCCCGCGGCGATGCTCACGGTCACCACCCACGACACCAAGCGCACGGCCGACGCGCGGGCGCGGCTGGACGTCCTGTCCGAGATCCCGGAGGAGTGGGCGGCCCGGGTCGCCGCCTGGCGCCGCCACAACCTGCGCTTCAAGCGCAGCGTAGGCGGGCGGCGGGCGCCCGATCCCAACACCGTCTACCAGTGCCTGCAGGCCATGGTGGCGATCTGGCCGGAGGAACCCCCCGACGGCGAGGCGCTGGCCGACCTGCGCCGGCGGCTCTCGGCCTACGCGGTCAAGGCCGCGCGGGAAGCCAAGGACCGGACCTCGTGGACCGACCCCGACGAGGCGTTCGAGGCCGCGGTCACCGGCAGCGTCGAGTCGCTGCTCTCGCCCGGGATCTCGCCCGGCTTCCTCGACGAGCTGCAGGCGTTCGTCCGGCGGATCGGCCCGGCCGGCCGGTGGCACGGGCTGGCGCGGACGCTGGTGCAGCTGGCGTCGCCGGGCACGCCCGACCTGTTCCAGGGCGACGAGCTGTGGCTCCACGCGCTGGTGGACCCCGACAACCGGCGCCCGGTGGACTTCGACCGCCGGCGGGAGCTGCTGGCCCAAGTGGAAGCGGTCGAGCGGGGCGGGGCGGAGAAGCGGCGAGACGCGTTCGCCGCCTGGCTGTCGGCGCCGCAGCCGGACGCGCTCAAGCTCTACTTGGTCCGCCGGGCGCTCCAGGCGCGGGGCGAGCGGGCCGAGCTGCGGCAGGGTAGCTACCTGGCGCTGCGACCGTCAGGCGAAGGCGATGGGCGAGTGATCGCGTTCGCCCGCGACCTCGGCGGCGCCCGCGCGATCGTGCTGGCGCCTCGGCTGATCGCCCGGGCGGTGCTGGATCGTGGGCTCGGGCCGACGGATCCGGCGTTGTGGGACGAAACCGCGGTGCGGCTTCCAGACGGATGGCCCGGGTCGTGGCGCTGCGCGCTGAGTGGCGGCACGGTCGAGGCGCGCGACGGGGCGGTGCGCTGTGCCGACGCGTTTCGCGACCTGCCGGTGGCGCTGCTGCTGAGCGCCGGCTGACCGGCCGGGTCTTGGATGGTCGGCGGAGGAAAGCGCGGGGATGCCCGGCGCCGGACCTCCACGCCCGTCGGGGCTGCGGCCCGTCGCCGGCCATCCCCGCGCTCCTTCCTCTCCACCATGGGGCGTCCGCCGGCTCAGATTGGGGCGGGCGCGGTCCATCCATCAAGGCTTCTTGACATATCAAGATCTGTTGCTACATTCCCTCCATGCCACGCAGCGCCGCGCTTCCCGTCCTGACCTTGACCAGCCAGTCGCCGGCCGACCTCGCCCGCCTGTTCCATGCCCTCTCGGATCCCACCCGGATCGAGATCCTCGAGCGGCTCCGGAACGGCGAGCGCTGCGTCTGCGAGCTGACCGACGTGCTGGACGCAGCCCAGTCGCGGCTGTCGTTCCACCTGAAGACGCTGCGGGAGGCGGGGCTGGTGTCCGACCGGAAGGAGGGCCGGTGGGTGTACTACACCCTGGTGCCCGAGGCCGTCGCGGGCCTGCGCGAGGCGCTGGCGACGCTCACCACGCCGGGCGGCAGCCGCCGGCCGCAGTGGTGGACCTGCTGTGACTGATGCCTTGTTCGTGGCTGACATATCAATGAAAGTTGTTTCATAATCGGCGATGTCCTTCACTTTCAGGAGACTCCCATGAGCAGTCACCCCTCCGCCCTCGATCTGCGGTCCACCGTTCAGGAGAAGTACGGCGCCGCCGCCCGCCGGGTGCTCGAGGTCGCCGAGCCGGCCGGCTGCTGCGGGCCGGTGAGCTCGTGCTGCGGCAGCGCCGCGGCCGACGGCACGGCGGACCCGATCACCAGCAACCTCTACCTCATGGGTGAGACCGTCGAGCTGCCGTCCGCCGCGGTGCTGGCCTCGCTCGGCTGCGGCAACCCCACCGCGCTGGCCGAGCTGCACGAGGGCGAGGTGGTTCTCGACCTGGGCTCGGGCGGCGGCATCGACGTGCTCCTCTCGGCCCGGCGGGTCGGCCCGACCGGCAAGGCCTACGGCCTCGACATGACCGAGGACATGCTCACCCTGGCCCGGCGGAACGCCGCCGAGGCGGGCGCCACCAACGTCGAGTTCCTCCAGGGCCACATCGAGCGCATCCCGCTGCCTGACGCCTCGGTGGACGTGATCATCTCCAACTGCGTGATCAACCTGTCGGCCGACAAGCGCCAGGTGCTGGCCGAGGCGTTTCGGGTGCTCAAGCCGGGCGGCCGGTTCGCGGTGAGCGACGTGGTGGTGCGGGGTGAGGTGCCTGAGGCGGTCCGGCGCAGCATGGAGCTCTGGGTCGGCTGCGTGGCGGGCGCGCTGGAAGAGCAGGAGTTCCTCCGGCTCCTGGCCGAGGCCGGCTTCGAGCAGGCCTCGATCGAGCCGACCCGGATCTACCGGGCGGAGGACGCCCGCGCCTTCCTGCTCGGCGCCGGCCTCGAGACCGAAGCGGCCGCGATCGACGGGCGGTTCATGGCGGGGTTCGTACGCGCCCGGAAGCCGGAGGCGGTGAAAACCAATGCGGGCACAAAAGAAGCGCAGGTAGAGAAGAAGCCGGAGCCGGCCGGGGCCGGCTGCTGTGCCCCTGGCTGCTGCGCGTGAGCCGGGCCGAGCGGGGCCCCTGGCACGTGCTGTTTCTCTGTACCGGCAACAGCGCCCGCAGCCAGATCGCCGAGGCGCTGCTGAACCTGAAGGGCAAGGGCCGGTTCGTGGCGGCGAGCGCGGGGTCGCAGCCGGCGGCGAGGGTCAATCCCCACGCCATCGCCGCCCTGGCCGAGCACGGGATCCCGTGGGGCGGTCACCCGCCCCGCGGGCTCGACGACCTCGACGCCCGCCGGTGGGACATGGTGATCACCGTCTGCGACCGGGCGAAGGAGGCTTGCCCCATCTTCCCCGGCCAGCCGGTCGTGGCGCACTGGGGCATGCCCGACCCGGCCGAGGTCACCGGGGACGAGCGCCGCATCCGCCGCGCGTTCGATGACACCATCATCCTGCTCGCCCGGCGGATCGACCTGCTGCTGAGTCTGCCGTTCGAGAAGCTCGAGCGGCTCGCGCTGGAGCGCCAGTTCCGCGCGATCGGCCTGGGCGGGCCCGAAGTCCAGTCAGCGCGGGGCGCGCCGTGACGGGCGCGGCTGCGCTGGCTCCGCCGGTACTCAGCCGGCTGTCGCGGATCGACCGCCTGCTGCCGCTCTGGATCCTCGCCGCGATGGCGCTCGGTCTGGGCGTGGGTAGGGGCTATCCGGAGCTGGGCGCGCTGCTCGACCGGTTTCAGGTCGCCGGCGTGTCCCTGCCGATCGCGATCGGCCTCCTCTGGATGATGTACCCCGTCCTGGCCAAGGTGCGCTACCAGTCCATCGGCACGCGGGTGGCGGACCGCCGACTGCTCGGGTTGTCCCTGGGACTCAACTGGGTGCTGGGGCCGCTGCTGATGCTGGCGCTGGCCTGGCTGTTCCTGCCCGACCTGCCGCACTACCGGAACGGACTGGTGCTGATCGGGCTGGCGCGGTGCATCGCGATGGTGCTGATCTGGAACGCCCTGGCCTGCGGCTCGGCCGAGCTGGCGGCCGTGCTGGTCGCCCTCAACTCGATCTTCCAGATCCTCACCTACTCGATCCTCGGCTGGCTCTATCTCACGGTGGTGCCGGGATGGCTCGGGGCCGACACCGCGGCGCTCGACATCTCGATGGGGCAGATCGCCCGGAGCGTGGGCATCTTCCTGGGCATCCCGCTGGCGGCGGGCTACCTCACCCGGCGGTGGCTGGTGGCCCGGCGCGGCGAGGAGTGGTACGAGGGAGTGTTCCTGCCCCGGATCGGGCCGACGGCGCTGCTGGGGCTGCTGTACACCATCGTGCTGATGTTTGCCATGCAGGGCCACCGGATCGTGGAGCGGCCACTCGATGTGGCCCGGATCGCGCTGCCGCTGCTCGCCTACTTCGGACTGATGTTCGGATTGGCGTTCTGGCTGGCCCGCCGCGCCGGTCTCGACTATGAATCCACGGCGTCGGTGGCCTTCACGGCGTCGGGCAACAACTTCGAGCTGGCCATCGCCGTGGCCGTGGCGACCTTCGGCCTGGGCTCGGGCGAGGCGCTGGCCGCCGTCGTAGGCCCGCTGATCGAAGTGCCCGCCCTGGTCGGCCTCGTCTACGTGGCGCTCTGGGCCCGACGACGGTACTTCGGCGACCAAGCGATCGGCCCTTCTACCCGCCTCAGGCCGAGCTAGAGAGCATTCCCGGCAGTTCCGGTCGAGCAGGGTGGATTGCTCGCCGCATCCGGACGGCGAAGCCGAGGGTCGGGGCAGAGGACGGAGCGCGGGGGTGGCCGGCGCCAGGCCTCCACGCCCGTCGGGGCTGCGGCCCGGCGCCGGCCACCCCC
>DATAOR010000317.1:0-3911 GCA_036265635.1 Gemmatimonadales bacterium | reverse complement strand
GCTGTTCGTCCAGACGGTCTGCGCCGGCCGGCCGGCCAAGGGGATGCCGGCCTGGTGCGCGCTGGGGCTGGGGATGGACAAGATCGACGAGATCTATCAGTACGTGAAGGGCCGGAGCGACGCCAAGATCAGCCCGGGCCGCCCGGCGGTGAAGCCCGAAGGCTAGGGAGGCCGTCCCGCACAGGGGGCGACAGACGGGACCGCGGCGGATCGCGGTCCCGTCGTCGCGTCGGCGACCGGCTGGGCATAGGGCCTCACCTCGGCTGCCGTTGGCCTAGCCGAGCGCGAGTGCCTATGTTCCCGAAAGACGGTCGTGACGGCCTCCTCAGCCAGGTGCCCCCATGTCGCAGACCGCAGTGCAGTATCCCCGGCTTCCCCTCGCCGCCCGCGGTGCCGGCGTGGCCCGCCTCGTCCTCCTGGGCGTGGGCCTGCTGGGACTGGGATCGGCCTTCCCCCCATCGGTCTCGGCCCGCCCTGGATTTCGCCCTGGCCGGGAGCCGGCCGACTCTCCGGCAGTGCGGCTCACGACCGCCCAGGTCCGGAGCCGGCTGGCCGCCGACACCGGCAGCACGCCGCCCGACCTCTCCGCGACCGACATGAGCGGGCTCGACCTGCAGGGCGTGGACTTCAAGCGGGCCAACCTGACCAAAGCCATCCTGCGCGACGCCAAGCTCGCCGGCGCCAACCTGTTCTCCTGCGACCTGACCGACGCCGTGCTGGCCGGGGCCGACCTCGCCAAGGCCAACCTCGACGGCACGGTGCTCCGGCGGGCCAATCTGCAGCGGGCCAATCTCGCCGGCGCCAGCCTGTTCGCCACCATCATCGAGGCGGCGGACCTGACCGGGGCCAACCTGTCCAACACCCGGGTGATCGGCTACCTCCGGAGCGCCAAGCTGGCCGGCGCCACCATGCGGAACGCCAACATGGGAGCCGATCCCGGCAACCAGTCGATGGGCGTGATGCGTGCCACCTTCGTCGGCGCCGACCTCACCGGCGCCGACCTCACCGGGACCAATCTGTACAAGGCCGACCTGTCGCATGCGATCCTGGCCAAGGCCAGGCTGCAGGGCGTCACCCTGAGCAACGCGGTGCTGGTGCAGACCGACCTCACCCACGCCGACCTGACCGGCGCCAAGCTGGACAAGGCCGATCTGGACGGCGCCGACTTTACCGGAGCCGTCGGCCTGGACCGCGCCGAAGGTCTGGCTGAGGCCCGCAACCGAGAGAAAGCGACGTTCGATGCCAAGTAGACCCCTCTTCGCCCTGGCGATGGTCACGGGGCTGCTCGCCGCCTGCGGCCGGGGCGATGCGCCGCCACCGGCGGATTCCACTGCCGGTGCAGCCACCCCCGGCCCGGCTCCGGCGGGGCCGGCCCTGCTGGCCTACGTCACCAACGAAGATTCCCAGGAGCTGACGGTCATCGACACTCGGACCGACAGCGTGGTCGCCACCATTCCGGTGGGTACCCGGCCGCGGGGTGTCCGGGTGAGCCCCGACGGCAAGACCATCTTCGTCGCCCTGAGCGGCAGCCCCAAGTGTCCGCCCACCATGCCCGACGAAGAATGCGAGAAGCTCAAGGCCGACAAGTCGAAGGACGGGATCGCCGTGGTGGACGCGGCCGCGCGGAAGGTGACCCGGGTGCTGCCCGGCGGGTCGGATCCCGAGACCTTCGACATCAGCAAGGACGGCACCACGCTCTACGTGTCGAACGAGGACGCCGGGGTGGCCTCGATCGTGGACGTGGGCAGCGGCAAGATCCGGGCGACCGTGCCGGTGGGCAAGGAGCCCGAGGGCGTCACGGTGCAACCCGACGGCAAGGCGGTCTGGGTCACCGGCGAGACCGACCACAATCTCACCATCCTCGACGCCGCCACCGGGAAGCGCCTGGGCCAGGTCGAAGTCGGCAAGCGGCCACGCTCGCTCGCCTTCACCCCCGACGGCGCCAGAGCCTACGTCACCTCCGAAGTGGACGGCACGGTCTGGGTGCTCGACGCGCCGGCCCGGAAACGGCTGGCGGTCCTCACCATGCCGAAGGATTCCAAGCCGATGGGCTCGGTGGCCTCCCCCGACGGCAAGCGGATCTTCGTCTCGAACGGGCGGGGTGGAACCGTTGCGGTGATCGAGGTGGCCACGGACACCGTCACCGCCGTGATCCCGGTGGGGCAACGGCCGTGGGGCATCGCGCTCACGCCCGACGGCAGCAAGCTGTACACCGCCAACGGGCCCTCCAACGACGTCGCCGTGGTGGATGCCTCGAGCCTGACGGTGTTGCGCAGGATCCCGGTCGGGAAGATCCCCTGGGGAGTCGCCATCGGTGAGGCGCCGTGATTCGCCCGGGACTGGCGCGCGGCTGGTTGGCGCTGCTCCTCGTCCTGCCGGTCACGGCGGTGGCCCGCTCGCACCGGGACGGACCGAGCGCGTTCACCCTGACCCCGGAGGCGGCAGTCGCCATGCGGTCGCTCTGGACCGCCAGCATCGCGGCGAAAGCCGAACGAGTCGGCTGTCTCGCCAGCTCGGTGGAGGGCGACACGCTCCGGATCACCCGGGTCGAACCGCTTGCGGCCATGGCCGACTCGCTGGCCGTGTCCGCCACCGCTTCCCTCGAGACCTGCGGCCCCCCCGCCTGGCAGGGCACGGTCCACACCCACATCGCGCTGGCCCCGGGGCGGCGACCCTACGCCTTCTTCTCCGGCGCCGACCGCGGCATCATGCTGATGTGGTGGCAGCGGTGGAAGCACGACGGCACGTTCTGCCTGCTGTTCACCCCGGACCAGGCTCACTGCGAGATCGATGGCTCGCAGGTCGTCATCCTGCCGAGCGGGCGCTATTGACCGACGCTTCCGCGCGGCCTCGCGGGGGCCCGGATCGCGGCCTGGGCCTCTGGCTCGCCGCGCTGGCGGCGGCCGTGCCGCTGCCCGCCAACGGCGTCGCCCAGACGGCACCCGCGACGGTGGACTCGTCCGCCCCGGCGGACACCGCGCCGCCCCGTCCCGAGCCCGCGTTCCGGTTCAGCCGGGAGGCGGGGCTCGGCCTCCGGGCGATGTGGGAGGAGAGCGTCGCCGCCAAGCAGGAGCGGGTCGCCTGTCTCAGCGCCGACATCCGGAACGACACGGTCCACGTCAGCCGGATTCTGGAGCTGGCGCCGCACGACGCCGACTCGATGAGCATCGGCTCCGAGGCGTCCATTCTCCGGTGCGGCCCGCCAGAGTGGTCCGGGACGGTGCACACCCATGTGGCCGCCTACAGCGACGACCAGCCCTCCACCCTGTTCTCGGCCCAGGACCGAGGGGTCATGCGGCGGTGGTACCAGCGCTGGCAGGCCGACGGGGTGTTCTGTCTCGTCTACAGCGCCCGGGACGCCCACTGCGAGGCGGACGGTGTGGTGGGCGGCATGCGTGGCGGGTTGCCCCGTCGGCCGGTCGTTCGGTGAGGCCGGCCGACGCGACGAGGGGGCATGCCGAACGCATGCCCCCTCGTCACCCCGAGGCTCGCTCGGGCCGGGTCAGGAGAAGGGCCGGCGGGCGAAGCGCGACCCCGGCCGAGCGCTCCACAGCCCGGCGTCGAGCCCCCAGGTCCGTCCGGCCCGGGCCGCGAAGAACGCGATCATCAGGGCGAACAGCACCAGGTGGAACCCCTGCTGGCCCGGGGACATCCACTGGGTGGCCAGTCCGTAGTTGGTCACCAGCACCAGCCCCGTCAGCGACGCGATTCCGGTCAACAGCCCCAGGGTCAGCCCGATGCCGGTGATGGCTTCCCCCAGTGCCGTCAGGTGGGCGAACGGCTCGGCATGGGTCAGCACCGTCGTCTCGAGAAAGTGCTTGTAGAACAGGATCGGGTTTCCCTCCGCCTGCTTGCTGACGATCTTCGGCATCGTGGCGATCCAGCGCTCCGACGCGCCCGGCAGCGGCACC
>DATAOR010000316.1:0-10474 GCA_036265635.1 Gemmatimonadales bacterium | reverse complement strand
GCTGTTCGTCCAGACGGTCTGCGCCGGCCGGCCGGCCAAGGGGATGCCGGCCTGGTGCGCGCTGGGGCTGGGGATGGACAAGATCGACGAGATCTATCAGTACGTGAAGGGCCGGAGCGACGCCAAGATCAGCCCGGGCCGTCCAGCGGTGAAGCAGGAGGGCTAGCGCTGCGGCTGGCGGGGCGGCTCGACCGCCAGCCCCGCCGCGCCCAGCTCGACCGGCCAGCGCAGCAGGACCGCTTCGCCCTGCCGGGTGCGGTCGAGCCCCCGCTCCGATTTGGCCACCGTGTCGATGTCGAACCGCCAGACCTCAGCCTCGGGCGTCGGGACGAGCGAGAGCGGCCCGCCCAGCGACAGCTCGCTGGTGAACACGTCGCCCGGGTCCGCCGCCTCGGGGTTCCAGGTCCAGCCCACCGTCAGCCTGCCGTCCGGGGTGAACGCGAGGCGCTTTTCCAGCCGGGCCCGCCCCTCGGCCACCCGGCAGACCAGCTCGACCGCATCGCCCCGGCGGTCGACCGACAGGGCACAGCGGCGCCGGGCCCAGGACAGCACCGACCAGTAGCGGCCTCCGGTAAACTCCTCGAGCCCGACGCCCCGGGGCAGCACCCGGTCCACCAGCAGAGCCCGGTCCTCGGCGTCGAGCGGCGGGCGGCCTTCGAGCCGGACGCCTTCGTCGCCGCCGGCGGTGCCGTCGCCGCCTTCGGCCAGCGCCAGGTCCAGGTACGCTTCCCGCCGGCGAGTCAGCGCGTTGGCGAAGTTGGTTCCCTGGGCGAATACGGTGTACTCCTCGATCGCTCCCCCGCGCGCCGGGCTCACCACCGCCGAGAATGCGGCCGAGTGGATCCAGACCTCGTCGTGGCCGTCGCCGTCGAAGTCCTCCACCTCCCAGGCCAGCCCCTGGCCGCCCCGGAGCTCCGCCTCGGCCTCGGCCAGGTTACGCCAGATGGCGTCCCGGAGATGCGGCAGGTAGAGCCCGCCGAACACGCCGTGCCAGTAGGCGTCGTTGCACTGGGCCCGCCCGATGGCGCGGCGGGGCCCGGGCGGATCGCCCGCGCCGCGGCACAGCGCACTCAGCGCCATCATCTTCTTGTGCATCCGGTTGGACTCGGCGTACTTGACCAGGAAGTTGCGCCAGTGGGCGCCGCGGATGAGCGCCCCATCCGGGCCGGCCATCCGCTCCTCGCCCAGGTCCTGCTCCAGCCGGATGAGGCGGAGCGCCGCATCCGGCGGCAGTGACCAGCTCTCCATCTCCCGGTACGACGCCGTCGGCAGGTAGGCCAGGCCGCCGCTCGGCACCGCCTCGAGCGCCTGGTCGAGCCGGCTCAGCCGCACCTCGCCCTGCTCGACCAGCCCGCCGATCGTGGTCATGAACCGATCCAGCCAGCCCCGGGTGTAGACCCAGTCCTTGGTGCCCGGCCAGCCGCCGAACTTCTCGCCGTCATCGGCGAAGATGGCCAGCCCATGGCCGGCCCCACGAAGCTGGCGGAGATACTCGGCCGTCTCCTCGGGCGGGCGGAACGGAATCTGGTAGCGGAGCCGCTCGTCGATGGGAAACAGGGCGACCCGCCGGCCATCGCTCTCGGTCCAGTAGGGCGCGTGGAGCTGGTCGGCGCTGAAGCCGGTGACCAGGAAATGGCGGTCGTCCACCAGGGCGTAGCGGACCCCCGCCTCGGCCAGATCCGCCGCGAGCTCGGGCTCCCAGACCCGCTCGGTGAGCCAGAGGCCCCGGGCGTCCACCCCGAAGCGGCGCTGAAGCGCCTCGCGCATCCACTGGATCTGGCCGACCCGATCAGCCCGCGGCAGGGCGGCCAGCACCGGCTCGTAGAAGCCGGCCAGCAGCAGCTCGACCTTCCCGTCGGCCACCAGCCGGCCCAGCCGGTCGAGGTAGCCGGCGTCGTGCTTCTCGAGCCACTCGAGCAGCGGCCCGCTCAGGTGGAAGACGGCGGGGAAGAAGTCGCGGCCGGCCAGGGCCTCCACCACCGGCCGGTAGACGTCCTCGACGTGCTGGGCGAAGACGTGGTCGAAGTTGCCGACGGGTTGGTGGAGATGGAGGCCGAACGCGAAGCGGAGCGCGGCCATCTCAGCCCAGGACGAGTGAGCGCGAGCCGGCCAGGGCGGCGGCGAGGGCGGGCAGCACGTCGGGGAACAGCGCGTCGCGCTCGGCCAGCTCGGCGGCGCGGCGGTGGCCCCGCTCCAGCGCCGCCGGCGAGCCGTCCACCAGGGCCCGGACCAGCTCCTCGGTGTCGGCGCAGTGCTCCCGGAACCGGCGCTCGCCATAGTCGGCGGCGGCCCCGGTCGAGATGATGAACTGCCAGTCGGACGACTGGGCCAGCAGCAGCTCGCGGGCAGCCTGGGCCAGAATGAACCGGGTGTCGTCGGAGCCGAGCGCGGCGGGCGCCACGTCCCAGAACTGCTCCTCCAGCGGCCACAGCCGCTGCCAGGTCCAGGCCGTCGCCTCGCTCAGCCACATCGAGAAGTCGCCGTTGGCCCCCCAGGAGCCGGCCGGCATCCGGATGGCCGGCCGGCCCGGGTTCCGGAGCAGGTGCTGCGAGCCGGTGCTGGGCCGGACGGCCGGCCGCCCACGAAGCTCCTGGTACACCGCGCCGAGGAAGTCGGGGCCCTCGGCCCACCAGTGGCCGAACAGCTCGGTGTCGAACGGTGCCACCACCACCCCGTCCCGGCGGCGCGCCTCGGCTTCGGCAATGCCCCCGAGGATGCCGGCGAAGTGGGCGGCGTGCCCTCGAGCGCGGTCGAGCGCCAGCCCGGGGTCGTAGGGCTCCTTGGCCCCGAGATCGACCCCGGCCCCGCTCACCCGCCAGAGCTTGAGCCCGCCGGGCCAGCGCATCTTGTGGAACTCGAGGTAGGCGCCGTCGCCGGGGTAGCCCTCGAACCGGCTCCAGACCTGCATCGAGGCGCGGGGGTCACGGACGAAGGCGGCGACGTCGACGCCCCGCTGCTGGGCCACCCGGTAGGCGGTGTAGGGCGACCGCTGCTTCGCTTTCGGGGTGGTGGAGCCGACCGGCTGATGGACCTCGGGGTCGAACGCGAGCGGGTCGCCCGAGAGGCCGAGCGGCTGGCCGGCCGCGGCCAGGTGCGAATCCACGAAGAAGAACCGGAAGCCCGCATCGGCCAGATGCTCCTCGATGCCCCGGCGCATGCCGCTCTTGGGCCCGCCCGGCCACGGCGCCCACGGGCCGCGGGGCCGGTAGGCGCACTCGGGCAGCCAGCAACCCTGCGGCAGCCGGCCGAACAGCCGCTTGTGCTCCGCCGTGCCGACCGCGAGCTGGAACCGGATGCTCTCGTCCCTGGCGAGCAGCGGAAGGAAGCCATGGGTGGCGGCCGAGCCGATGATCTCCAGCCGGCCGGCGGCCTCGAGCGTGCGGAAGGCGCGCACCAGGTCGCCGTCGATCTCCTGGAACAGGCGCTGGAGCCGGAGCAGCCGGTCGCGCCAGTAGTCCACCAGCGGCAGCAGCCCGCTCTCGCCGGTCTTGGCCAGCGAGGCCGGCGCCTCGGCGCAGGCGGTCAGCCGCTGGGCGAAGAAGGTCTCCATCTCCCGGACGAACACCGGACTGGCCAGCTGGTTGGCCAGCACCGGGGTGAAGCCGATGGTGACCGGCGCCGGGGTCTGCCGGTCGGCCAGGCCGCGCAGCGTCTCGAGCAGCGGCAGGTAGGTGTCGAGCGCGGCCTCGCAAATCCAGTCGCTGCCGTGGGGCCACCGGCCGTGGTTGAGCACGTACGGCAGGTGGCTGTGCAGGGTCAGCACGAAGTCCATCGGTCCGCCGGTCACCGGGCGGCCGAGTGGGCCAGGGCGCGCCGATAGACGTCGAGATACTGGCTCACCGAGCGCTCCCAGCTGAAGTCGCAGGCCATGCCCTGGCGCATCATCGCCTGCCAGGCGGGCGGATCGGCGAAGGTGGCCAGGGCCCGGAAGGCCGCCTCGCTGAACGCCTCGGCGGTGTAGGCGGCGAAGGAGAAGCCGGTCACCCCGTCCTCGACCGTGTCGCGCAGCCCGCCCACGTCCCGCACGATCGGCGGGGCGCCGTAGCGCTGCGACCGCATCTGGGTCAGCCCGCACGGCTCGTACAGCGAGGGCATCAGGAAGATGTCGGCCCCGGCCATGAGCCGGTGCTCCAGCCGGTCGGAGAAGTCGAGCTGGACGCCGATCCGGTTGGGCGCCGAGGTGGCCAGCTCGACCAGGGCCTGCTCGTAGCGCTGCTCGCCGCTGCCGAGGAAGACGAACTGGGAGTCGCCGGCCAGCAGCTCGGTGGCGCCCAGGATCAGGTCGAGCCCCTTCTGGGTGACCAGCCGCCCGGTCATCCCGAACAGCGGGGTCTTGCGCCGCTGGGGCAGGCCGAACGACCGCTGCAGCGCGGCCTTGCAGCGGCGCTTGCCGCCGAGGTCGTCGGCCGAATAGCGGGCCGTGATCTGGTCGTCGGTGGCCGGGTCCCACTCCCGCTGGTCAATGCCGTTGAGCACGCCGACCAGCCGGTCACCCAGCCAGAGGAAGTTGTCGTGCAGGCCGAAGCCGCCGCCCGGGGTCCGGAGCTCGCCGGCCTGGGTCGGGCTCACCGTGGTCACGAAGTCGGTGAACACGATGCCGCCCTTGAGGAAATTCATCTTGCCGTACCACTCGAGCTGCCGCCAGTTGTAGATCTCCCAGGGGAGCCCGACGTCGGGCATCGTCTCGGGCGGGAAGTGCCCCTGGTACCCGGGGTTGTGGACCGAGAGCACGGTGCTGGCGCGACCGGCCCAGCGCTCGCCGGCCAGCACCGTCCGGAGATAGACCGGGACCAGAGCGGTGTGCCAGTCGTGGGCGTGGAGCAGGACCGGTCCCGAGACCAGGCGGGGCAGGGCGGTCAGGGCCGCCAGGGCGAAGAAGGCGAACCGGCGGGCGTTGTCGGGGTAGTCCACCGCGTTCTCGCCGTAGATCCCGGGCCGGTTGAAATAGTCGAGGTGCTCGATGAAGAAGACCTGGGGCCCCCGCGACCCGCCGGCGCAGCGGAACACCCGGGCCTCCTCGGTCCGGCCGCCCATGGCCACCAGGAAGGGCGGACCGACCGGCTCGAGATCGGGCTCCACGTCGCGGACCGTGCGGTAGAGCGGCAGGATGGCCAGCACGTTGAGCCCGGCCGCGCGTTGGTGCACGGCCAGGCCGTTCACCGCCTCGGCCAGGCCGCCGGTGCGGGCGTAGGGGAAGAATTCCGCCGCCACGTGCACGACGGAGACCGGCTCGCCGGCCGCGGTCGCGAGCGGCGGCGCCTTGGTCTGGTAGGCAGTCGTCATCCTGCGGACCTCATGCCGTGGGCGGATCGTCACCGGACGACTCGCCGCGAATGGCCGGAGCATAGTGCTCCTGGACGTAGTTCTGCACCATGCGCCGGGCGGTGAACCGGCCGCCGCTCAGTCGGAGGGCGTGGCGCATCTTCTCGATCCACCCGACCGGGACGCCGGCGGCGTTGCGGGTGTAATAAAGTGGAATGATCTGCTCCTCGAGCAGGCGGTAGAACCGTTCGGCGTCGGCGGCGTCGGCGTCCTCGCTCTCGCCCGCGGGCGAGATGGCCCAGCCGCTCAGCCCCTCGTAGCCCTCCTGCCACCAGCCGTCGAGGGTGCTGAGCTGGGGGATGCCGTTGAGCGCAGCCTTCATCCCGCTGGTCCCGCTCGCCTCCAACGGCACCCGCGGGAGGTTGAGCCACAGGTCCACCCCCTGCACCAGGAGGTGGGCCAGGTGCATGTCGTAATCCTCCAGGCACGCCACCCGGCCCTCGAACTCGGGGTCGCGGGTGAACTGGTAGTCGCTCTGGAGCACTTCCTTGCCGGGATTGTCGGCCGGGTGGGCCTTGCCGGCGAAGATGATCTGGACCGGCCGCCAGGGATCCACCAGCAGCCGGCGGAGCCGCTCGAGGTCGCGGAAGATCAGGTTGGCCCGCTTGTAGGTGGCGAACCGCCGGGCGAAGCCGATGGTCAGCACCGTGGGGTCGAGCAGCGTGCCCGCGCCGACCACCTGGGCCGCCTCCTTCATCTGGGTGGCGAACCGGCGGCGGGCCTCTTCGCGGATGAAGTTGGTCAGGATCTGCTTCAGGTGCAGATGGGTCTGCCACAGCCGCTGGTGGTCCAGCGTCAGCACCCGGTCCCACAGCTCGGGCTCGTCCAGCTGCGCGCCCCAGTCCTCGCCCAAGTGCTCGTCCAGCAGCCCCATGATCGGGCTGGCCATCCAAGTGGCCAGGTGCACCCCGTTGGTGACGTGGCCGATCGGCACCGCCTCCCACGGCCGGCCGGGCCAGAGGTCGCGCCAGATGTTCCGCGACACCTGCCCGTGCCGCCGGGACACGCCGTTGACGCCGGCGGAGAGCCGCATGGCGGTCACCGTCATGTGGAACTGGCCCGGCAGGTCCGGGTGCTGGCCCAGCCGGAAGAAGGTGTCCCGGTCGATGCCCATCTCGTTCCACACCGGGCCGGCCACGGCCTCCAGCTGCTCGACGGAGAAGGCGTCGTGCCCGGCGGGCACCGGCGTGTGGGTGGTGAACACGCTCCGGGCCCGGACTTGGTCGATGGCGTCCTCCAGTGACACGCCATGAGCGAGGAACTCGCGCAGCCGCTCGATCAGCATGAAGGCGGCGTGCCCTTCGTTGGCGTGCCACACGCCCGGATCGATGCCCAGCGCCCGGAGCACCCGGACCCCGCCGACCCCCAGGATCCACTCCTGGCGGAGCCGGAGATCGGGGCCGCCGGCGTAGAGCTTGTTCATCAGGGACCGGTCGTCCGGGTGGTTCAGCTCCAGGTTGGTGTCGAGCAGGTAGATCGGGACCCGGCCCACCAGCATGCGCCAAGCCCGGACGTGGACCGGACGGCCCGAGGTCTCGACCACGGTCATGAACGGCTGCTGCTTCGCCCCGGTGACCGGCACCAGCGGGGTCAGGGTGATGTCGAACTCCTCGTCGCTGTCCTCCTGCCAGCCGTCGAGCCGGAGCCGCTGGTCGAAGTAGCCCTTCAGGTAGAAGAGACCGACGCCCACCATGGGGACGCCGAGATCGCTCGACGCCTTGCAGTGGTCGCCGGCCAGCACGCCGAGGCCGCCGGAGTAGATCGGCACCGAGTTGTGGAGTCCGAACTCGGCGCAGAAGTAGGCCACCGGGCGGCCGTCGAGCTCGGGGTGCTCCTGGGCGAACCAGGTGTCCTGGCTGGTGGTGCCGTGGGCCAGGCGGGCCATGACGTCGTCGTACCGGCGGAGGAAGTCGCTGTCGCTGGCGCAGGCCGCCATCCGGGCCGGATCCACCCGGCAGAGCAGCTCGAGCGGGTTGTGGCGGGTGAGGTGCCAGAGCGGCTCGTCGATCGAGCGGAGCAGGGCCCGGGCCTCGCGGCTCCAGCTCCACCAGAGGTTCATGGCCAGGCTCGAGAGGCCTTCGATCCGCGTCGGAAGGTAGGGAATGCGGCTGGCCGGGGTCGTCATGGCCCAAGTATAGCCGTGACGCCAAGCGGGGAACACCGTGCGTGTGGGCGACACATTTGTCGTTAGCTGTCGAGGGCGGGAGCGGCGGATGTGGCAGCTGGCGCCTGTGGGAGCCGGAGGATGTGGGACCTGGCGGAGAGCGGGAGCCGGCGGAGCGAAGGTCGGGGGTCCGAGGCGGCGGGCCTCCACGCCCATCGGGGCTGCGACCCGCCGCCTCGCACCCCCGACCTTCGCTCCGCTCCGCGCTCCCGAGTGCTGTCGGGAGGTCGCTGGGCGGCATCAAGGCTCCCGGCGGGACACAGTCGGCGCCAGGTGCAACGCCGTCAGTGCACCAGCTTCTTGTACCGGATCCGGTGCGGCTGGTTGGCGTCCACACCCTTCCGGCGCTTGAGGTCGGCGGCGTAGTCGGCGTAGTTGCCCTCGAACCAGACCACCTCGCTGTTGCCCTCGAACGCCAGGATGTGGGTGGCGATCCGGTCGAGGAACCAGCGGTCGTGGCTGATCACCACCGCGCAGCCGGCGAAGCCGAGCAGGGCCTCCTCCAGCGCCCGCAGGGTATCCACGTCGAGGTCGTTGGTCGGCTCGTCGAGCAGCAGCAGGTTGCCGCCGCTCTTGAGCAGCTTGGCCAGGTGGAGCCGGTTCCGCTCGCCGCCGGAGAGGGTGCCGACCTTCTTCTGCTGGTCCGCGCCGCGGAAGTTGAACCCCGCGGCGTAAGCCCGGGCGTTGACCGTGCGCCGGCCGAACTGGAGCTGGTCCTCGCCGCCGCTGATCTCCTGGTAGACCGTGTGATCGGGGTCGAGCGCGTCCCGGCTCTGGTCCACGTAGGCGATCCGCACCGTCGAGCCGACGGTGAGCGCGCCCGCGTCGGGCTGCTCCTGCCCGGTGATCATCCGGAACAGGGTCGTCTTGCCGGCCCCGTTGGGCCCGATCACGCCCACGATGCCGCCGCGGGGCAAGGCGACGTTGAGGTTGTCGAACAGCAGCCGGTCGCCGAAGCCCTTGGCCACGTCGCGGGCGATCACCACCTCGTCGCCCAGCCGCTCGGGCACCGGGATCAGGATCTCGGCGCTCCCCTCGGTCTGCCGCTCGGCCTCCTCGCGCAGCTCCTCGAACCGGGTGATCCGGGCCTTGCTCTTGGCCTGCCGCGCCCGGGGCGACATCCGGACCCACTCCAATTCGTGCTGCAGCGTCTTCTGCCGGGCCGAGGCCTGCTTCTCCTCCTGGGCCAGCCGGCGCTGCTTCTGGTCGAGCCAGGAGGAATAGTTGCCCTCCCAGGGGATGCCGGCGCCCTGGTACAGCTCGAGGATCCAGCCGGCCACGTTGTCGAGGAAGTAGCGGTCGTGCGTCACCGCCACGACGGTGCCCTTGAACTCGGCCAGGTATCGCTCGAGCCACCAGACGCTCTCGGCGTCGAGGTGGTTGGTGGGCTCGTCGAGCAGCAGCATGTCGGGGGCTTCCAGCAGCAGCCGGCAGAGCGCCACCCGCCGGCGCTCGCCGCCGGAGATCCGGGACACGTCGGCGTCGCCTGGCGGCAGCCGGAGGGCATCCATCGCCAGATCCACCTTGTGGTCCAGCTCCCACAGGCCGAGGGCGTCGATCCGCTCCTGCAGGTTGCCCTGCTTCTCCAGCAGCCGGGTCATCTCGTCGTCGTCCATCGGCTCGGCGAACCGGGCGCTGATCTGGTTGAACTGATCGAGCATCGCCTGCTGCTCGCGGACGCCCTCCATCACGTTCCCCCGGACATCCTTGGCGGGATCGAGCTGGGGCTCCTGCGGCAGGAAGCCGATCCGGGTGCCCGGCAGCGGCCGGGCGTCGCCCAGGAAGTCCTTGTCCACCCCGGCCATGATCCGGAGCAGCGAGCTCTTGCCGGCGCCGTTGGCGCCCAGCACGCCGATCTTGGCGCCGGGGAAGAAGGAGAGATTGATCCCCTTGAGGATCTCGCGGGACGGGGGCACGACCTTGCGGAGGTCGCGCATGGTGAAGATGTATTCGCCGGCCATAGGGCGGGAAACATAGCAGGGCGGCGTGCGGCACAAAGGTCCCGGCGAACGGGCCTCTCGGGCAGGGCGTCCCGGCAGAGGGTTGTCCCAGAGAGTGTCCAGCAGAAAGGGCGTCCCAGCGGGGACGCCCTCTGTCCTGCCACGGCAGCTGGACGGGACTAGCTCAGGTGCTTGTTCATCAGCCTCATCATCTCGAACATGTTCACCGTGGACTTGCCGCCGAATACGGCCCGGAGCTTGTCGTCGGCGTTGACGTTCCGCTTGTTCTTGCTGTCCTGGAGCCCGTTCCGCCGGATGTAGGCCCACATCTTCTTGACCACCTCGGTGCGCGGCAGCGGCGAGTTGCCGACCACGGCCCCGAGGGCGCTGTCCGGCTGCATCGCCTTCATGAACGCGGCGCTGGGCGTGCGCTTCTTGGCAGACTTGGTGCTCTTCTTGGCGGCCTTCCTGGTGCTCTTCTTGGCGGCCTTCTTGGTGCTCTTCTTGGCGGACTTCTTGGCAGCCTTTTTCTTGGTGGCCATCGCGTGTCTCCCAGTGAATGTGAGAACTGCGTGCCGCTCGTCCCCCGCAACTACCGAGACCAACAGTACACAACCGCCGCGGATTTACAATAGGGAAAACGCGATTTTCCGAGGGAAAACCGTGTTTTCGGGTCGTTTTTCCCTCGGAAACGCCGATTTTTCGCCGTTTTTCCCTCGGAAACCGCCTCGGCCGAGGCGTATTCCCCTCGGGAGATGGCTGGCGGGAGGACGCCGCGGCGGCCGCCGGCGCGCTCCGGCTCCGGGGGCGCCGTGGGGCGCGGGACCGCGGGCCGGCCCGCTGCGCCCGCCGGCGCGGGCGGGGCGGGGCTTATCTTCCGAGCATCCCTGGAGCCACCGGCTCCGCTTTCGGTCCCCAGCTCTTTCGGTGCCGCCATGCTCCGCTTCGCCGCGCTCCTTGCTGCCTCGTCCCTGCTGGCGCTTCAGCCCGCCGCCGCGCCCCTGCCGGCTCCGACCGGTCCGCCGCCCTGCGCCCCCGACAACGGCGG
>DATAOR010000315.1:0-3411 GCA_036265635.1 Gemmatimonadales bacterium | reverse complement strand
CTCCGTGGGACGGCTGGGCCGGCGCGCCCGCGCCATTACGGCGTCAGGTCCAGCGCCCGCGAGGCGGACGAGTCGCCGGTGATCTCGGTGAACTTCCGGTCGGAGGCCGAGTCCACCCCCGACACCCGGAGGGCGAACTCGCTCGGATTGGACGAGTAGAACAGCGCGCTCTCGTAGGAGATCATGCCGTCCTTGAACCACTTCATCAGCGACTGGTCGAACGACTGCATGCCGTAGGAGACGGTGCCCTCGGCGATGAGATCAGGGATGTTGAGCGCCTTCTCGATGCTCCGGATGTTGTCGGCCACCGCGGCACTGTTGATCAGCACCTCGGCGGCCGGCACCCGCCCCCGGCCGTCGGCCCGCGGCACCAGCCGGAGCGAGACCACCGCCTGCAGCGCGGTGGCCAGCAGCATCCGGATCTCCTGGTGCTGGTAGGGCGGATAGAAGGAGATGATCCGGTTCAGGGTCTGGGTGGCATCGGTGGTGTGCAGCGTGCTGAACACCAGGTGTCCGGTGTCGGCCGCCTTGAGCGCCGTGTCGAGCGTCTCCATGTCGCGGATCTCGCCCACCAGGATCACGTCCGGGTCCTGCCGCAGCACGTGCCGGAGCGCCGAGGCGAACGACAGCGTGTCGCTGCCCACCTCGCGCTGCGAGATGTTGGACATCACGTCGCGATGGAGGAACTCGATCGGATCCTCGATCGTGATCACGTTGACCCGGCGGTTCTGGTTGACGTGGTTGATCATCGCCGCCAGTGCGGTGGACTTGCCCGATCCGGTGATCCCGGTGACCAGCACCAGCCCGCGCGGCTTGAGGGCGATCTCCTCCAGCACCTGGGGCAGGTGGAGGTCGGTGATGGTCTTGACCTCGTAGGGAATGGCCCGGAAGGCGAACGCGAGGGTCCCGCGCTGCTGGTAGATGTTGGTCCGGAAGCGGCCGACCCCGGGTACGCCGATGGCGAAGTCCGCTTCTTTCTTCTCGGCGAACTCCTTCACCTGTCGGGGCGTCATCACCTGCTCGGCCAACATCTTCAGGTCTTCCGGCTTGACCGGGGGCATCTCCAGCGCCACCAGCTCGCCATTGACCCGGACCGTGGGCGGGCGGCCCACCTTGAGCAGCAGGTCGGACGCATTTCGCTGCACCATCTGGGCGATCGTGTGCTTGAAGTTGAAGGTCGAGCTTGCCGTCGTGGCCGGCGCGGGGGAGGGTTCAGCCATTGGGATCCACCCGGAAGAGGACCTGACCGAACTCCACCGGCTGGGCGTCGTCGACCAGAATCTCCCGCACCACGCCGGCGATCTCGGCCTCGATTTCGTTCATGATCTTCATGGCCTCGATGATGCAAACCGTCTGCCCCGGCGTGACCCGCGTCCCGTTCTTGACGTAGGCGTCGGCGCCCGGCTCGGGCGACTTGTAGAAGGTTCCCACCATCGGCGACTTGATCTCCTTGAGGCTGGACGCCGGCCGGGCGGCCTGCCCCTCCTCGGCGCCGGGCAGGGGCCCCGGCGGGTGCGCCGTAAGCCCGGCGTAACTCGCGGGGGCGGCGACGACCGCGGGCACGCCGTTGCCGGTCCGGGTGATGACCACCTTGGTGCCGAATAGGCCCTTGACCTCGATCGAGCCGATCTCGGGCGAGTCCCGGAGCAGCTGAGCCAGTCCCTGGACGTCCTCGAGCTCGAGCGCCTTCATGCCCGGCACGTGCTGGAGCAGGTCGGCCAGCTGCTTCATGTCCTGGGGGGTCATACGCGCGCGAGCCACGGATGGCGGCGGTCGATCGGGCTCACTTGCCCTCCTCTTCAGGTAGGCTGCAATGCTGCCGAGGCGGATGCCGCAGGGTGCTACGTCAGCTCGACGAGCTCGGTCCGCCCGTCCGACAGGATCTCGGCGCCGTCCGGTCCGAGGTGGACGTCGTCCTCCAGCCGGACGCCGCCCCAGCCCGGAAGATAGATGCCCGGCTCGACCGTCACCACCGCATGTGGCGGCAGCACCCCCTCGACCGTCGGCGCCAGCCGGGGAGCCTCGTGCACCTCGAGCCCCAAGCCGTGCCCCAGGGAGTGGCCGAAGGCCTCGCCGAAGCCGCGGGCGGCGATGACGTCGCGCGCCAGCGCGTCGGCCTCCCGCCCGGTCATGCCGGCGCGGAGGTGCTCGAGCGCCCGGCGCTGCGCGCTCCGGACCAGTTCGTAGACGGTGCGCTGACGCTCGTCGGCGCGGGCACCGACCACCATCGTGCGGGTGAGATCGGCGCAGTATCCGTCCACTTGCGCGCCGAAGTCAAGCAGCAGCCACTCACCCCGGGCCACGGCGCGGCTGCTGGTCCGGGCGTGGGGCAGCGCGGCGCGGGGGCCGCTGGCGACGATGGTGGGAAAGGGATGCCACTCGCTCCCGCGGCGCCGGAGCGCGCCTTCCAGCGCGGCGCCGACCTCGAGCTCGGTCTGGCCCGGCCGGATCCCCGGCAGCACCTCGGCCAGGGCTTCCTGGGCCAGGGTGGCCGCGGCCCCGATGGCCGCCACCTCCTCCGGCGACTTCACCGCCCGGAGCCGTTCGACCATCCCCTTGGTCGGCACCACGCGGGCGCGGGTCAGCCCGGATACCCGCTCGGCGTCCGCCACCGTCAGCGCCTGGGCCTCGATCCCGAGGGTAGCGGCCGGATTGGCCGCCAGCACCCGGCCCAGCCGATCCCACACGCTCTTCTGGTCCACCTCGACCACCGCGGCCCGGCCGGCTTCGGCCGGAGCCTGGACGGCGTAGCGAAAATCGGTGATCAGGGTCGCCGCCGTCTCCCCGATCAACAGCAGGGCAGCCGAGCCGGTATAGCCGGTCAGGTAGCGGATATTGGGCAGGTGCGTGACCAGCAGCGCGTCCACGCCCTCGGACCGGAGCGCGGCGCGGAGCGCGGCCTGCCGCTCGGCCCGGCGGTCAGCCGGCACGCAGCCGGCCCAGCAGCGCTTCCAGGGCCAGCAGATAGCTCTGAGCGCCGAACCCCGCCACCAGACCCACGGCAAGATCCGCGATCATCGAGTGCTGTCGCGCCGGCTCGCGGGCGAAGATGTTGGAGAGATGGAGCTCGACGAAGGGGATCTGGACCGCCAGCAGGGCGTCCCGCAGGGCCAGGCTGGTGTGGCTCAGCGAGGCGGCGTTGACCAGTGCCCCGTCGGCCCGACCCTTGAGCCGCTGGACTGCCTCGACCAGCTCGCCTTCGTGATTGGTCTGAAGCCAGTCGATCTCGGCTCCATGGGCCTGGGCCGCCTGGCGCACCATCGCTTCGACTTCCGCCAGCGTCGTGCGTCCGTACAGCTCCGGCTCCCGCTGACCCAAGAGGTTCAGGTTGGGGCCGTTCAGGACGCTGATGCGCATTCAGCGCTTGAGGTTTTGGAGCCAGGCGTGGAACTGATCGAGGTCGTCGCTCTT
>DATAOR010000314.1:0-3512 GCA_036265635.1 Gemmatimonadales bacterium | reverse complement strand
CCTCGTTCACGTCCTTGCCGCGAATGAGGTCGATCACGAGCCGCATCTTCCGGGGCGACTGGCGCACCAGCCGCTGAATCGCATGGCCGCTCATGGTTACTCCGGCTTGGCCTTCTTGTCGGCCACGATCTTGCCGCTGTGTCCGCGGAAGAGGCGCGTGGGGGCGAACTCGCCCAGCTTGTGGCCGACCATGTTCTCGGTGACGTACACCGGGACGAACTTGTTCCCGTTGTGCACCGCGAAGGTGTGGCCGACGAATTCGGGCAGGATGGTGCTGGCCCGGCTCCAGGTCTTGACCACCCGCTTCTCGTTCTTGCTGTTCAGGATCATGACCTTGGTGGCCAGGGCCTCCTGAACGAACGGGCCCTTCTTGACGCTCCGCGCCATTACTGAGTCGCCTTCCCGCGCTTCCGACCGCGCACGATGAGCTTGGTGGACTGCTTCTTCCGGTGTCGGGTCTTCCGGCCCTCGACCTTGCCCCAGGGGCTCGTCGGCGGCCGGCCGCCCGAGCTCTTGCCCTCACCGCCGCCCAGCGGATGGTCCACCGGGTTCATCGCCACGCCCCGGACCTTGGGCCGCCGGCCGAGCCAGCGGGTCTTGCCCGCCTTGCCGACCGAGAGCAGCTCGTGCTCGGCGTTGCCGACCTCGCCGATGGTGGCGAGGCAGCGGCCGTGGACCAGCCGCATCTCGGTGGAGCGGAGCCGGAGGGTGACGTAGTCGCCCTCCTTGGCGACCACCTGGGCGCTGGCGCCGGCGGTCCGGGCCAGCTGGCCGCCCTTGCCGATCTTGAGCTCGATGTTGTGCACCGCGGTGCCCAGCGGGACCTCGCCCAGCGGCAGCGCGTTGCCGGTCCGGCTGTCCGACCCCGGCCCCGAGACGATGGTATCGCCCTGGTGGAGCCCCTTGGGGTGGAGGATGTACCGCTTCTCGCCGTCGGCATACACGATCAGCGCGATCCGGGCACTCCGGTTGGGATCGTACTCGATCTCCGCCACCCGGCCGGGAATGCCGAACTTGTTGCGCTTGAAGTCGATCTTCCGGTACTGCCGCTTGTGGCCCCCGCCCCGGTGCCGCAGCGTCAGGTGGCCCAGGTTGTTCCGCCCGCCCGACTTCTTCATCGGCTCGAGCAGCGACTTCTCCGGCGTGGCCCGGGTGATCTCCTCGAACCCGCTGACCGACTTGAACCGGGTGGCGGCCGTCATCGGCCGGAATTGACGGATGGTCATCTCAGCCCTCGAACACGGCGATCGAGTCGCCGTCCTTGAGCGTCACCACGGCCTTCTTCCACCGCGCCGTGGTCCCGCGGGTGCGGCCCCGGGTCACCGCGTGACGGCGCATCTGCATGGTGCGCACGCCGGTGGCGGTGACCCCGAAGAGCTTCTGCAGCGCCTCGCGGATCTGGTACTTGTTGGCTTCGGGGTGCACCTCGAAGGTGTACACCTTGCCGTTCTGGTAGGCGGCCGAGCTCTTCTCGGTCACCACCGGGCGCACGATCACCTGGTGCAGGGCGGGCATTACTTGTTCCCCTTCTTCTTCGGCGCCGCCTTCTTGGCGCCCTTGGCCGGGCTCTTCTTGGCGGCCTTGGCCGCCTTGGCGCTCTTCTTGGCCGTCTTGGCGGTGCTCTTCTTGGCCGCCTTCGCCGCCTTGGCGGACTTCTTGGCGGCCTTGGGCGCCGCCGCCTTGGCCGACTTCCTGGCCGCCTTCGGCGCCTTGGCCTCTCCGGCCTGGCCGTTCCGGGCCGCCCGCTCGGGCAGGCCCGGCAGCTCCTCGGCGCCCAGCTCGCGGGTCTCGCCGGTGAACGCGCCTTCCTCCACCACCACCGCCTCGGCCCAGAGCACGTCGTAGGCCGACGCCTGGGCGTAGGGCATCACGTCCACCGTGGGCAGGTTGCGCCCGCTGAGGTAGAGCGCCTCGTTGGTCCCGGCGCTCAGCACCAGCACCTTGCGGTCGGTCAGCCCCAGGCTGGCCAGCAGGGCCGACAGCCGGGCGGTCTTAGGCGTCCGGAAGGCGAACTGCTCCACCACGTGCAGGGCGCCCTCGCGGGCCCGGGCGTTGAGCGCGCTCTTCCGGGCCAGCTGCTTCACCTTGCGCGGGATGTCGGTGCGGTAGTCGCGCGGGATCGGCCCGAACACGATGCCGCCGCCCCGCCAGTGCGGGGCCCGGGTGGACCCCTGCCGCGCCCGGCCGGTGCCCTTCTGCTTCCACGGCTTCTGGTTGCCGCCGGAGACGAAGCTCCGGGTCTTGGTCTTGGCGGTGCCCTGGCGCTGGTTGTTGAGGAACACCTTGACCGCCTGGTGCAGCACCGGCTCGTTCACGGTGCCGTCGAAGGTGTCCTCGGGCAGGCCGAAGCCCGCCTCGCGCTTGGCTCCCGCCGGCGTGTAGTGGGGCGCCTCAATCATGGCGGCTCGGACCTCCCTGCTTGGCCACGGTGACGATTCCGTTCCTGGCCCCCGGGATGGCCCCGCGGATGAACAGGAGGTTGCGCTCCGCGTCCACCTTGACCACGGTGAGGCCGAGCTCGGTGTGGCGGGCGGCGCCCATGTGGCCCGGCATCCGCTTGCCCTTGATGACCCGGGACGGGTCGGTGCCGGGGCTGATCGAGCCCGGCTTCCGGTGCCGCGTGTTGCCGTGGGTGGCGGGACCGCCGCCAAAGCCGTGGCGGTGGACCACTCCCTGGAACCCGCGGCCCTTGGTGGTGCCGGTGACCTTGACCCGCTCGCCGGCGGCGAAGATGTCCACCTTGATCTCGGCGCCGGGCGCCGGGGCCTCGCCGTTGCCGCCGGCGGAGCCGAGGCCGAAGGTGCGGAGCACCTGCGGCGCCGCCTCGAGCCCGGCCTTCTGGGCGTGGCCCAGCGCGGCCTTGGTGGTCCGGCTCTTCCGGCGGGCGCCGAAGCCGAGCTGCACCCCGCCGTCGCGCACCTGCACGACCCGGCAGGGGCCGGCCTCGATCACCGTCACCGGCACCGCCGTGCCGTCTTCCGCGAACACCCGGGTCATCCCGAGCTTGCGGCCGATCAATCCGTTGGTCATCGCTCGCGTCCGCCTATTCGACCTTGATCTCGACGTCGACCCCGGCCGGGAGGTCCAGCTTGGTCAGCGCGTCCATCGTCTGAGGCCGGGAGTCGTTGATGTCGAGCAGCCGCTTGTGGGTGCGGAGCTCGAACTGCTCGCGGCTCTTCTTGTCCACGTGGGGGCTCCGGAGCACCGTCCACCGCTCGGTCTTGACCGGGAGCGGGATCGGTCCGGACACCTGGGCGCCGGTCTTGGCCGCGGTACGGACGATGTCCGCCGCGGCCTGATCGAGCACCACGTGGTCGAAGGCCTTGAGCCGGATGCGGATCTTCTGGGCCATGGTACGCTCTCCGTCCGGTTACTTCAGGATCTTGGTGACGACGCCGGCGCCGACGGTGCGGCCGCCCTCGCGGATGGCGAACCGGAGCCCCTCGTCCATCGCGATCGGGATGATCAGCTCGATCGTCATCTGGATGTTGTCCCCCGGCATCACCATCTCC
>DATAOR010000313.1:0-1858 GCA_036265635.1 Gemmatimonadales bacterium | reverse complement strand
CGCAAGCACCGTCACTTCGAGAAGCCGAGCGAGAAGCGGAAGCGGAAGATGAACGCCGCCGTTCGCAAGAATCGTCGTGGCCCTCGTGTCCCCCGATCCTGACGCCCTCGAGCCTCTGCGGGCGGCGTTGACGGCCGCTCGCAAGGCGCAGGACAAGAACCGGACGCTGGTCCTGAGCACCATCCTCGCCAACGTGAAGAACCGCGAAATCGAGCTCAAGCGCCCGGTCACGCCCGATGACGTCGTCGAGGTGCTCCGCAGGGGCATCAAGACCCGCCGGGAATCGGTGGAGCAATACACCGCCGCCAACCGGCCCGAGCTGGCCGAGAGCGAGCGGTTCCAGATCGCCGTGCTGGAGGAGTTCCTCCCACCCGCGGTGGACCCCGAAGAGATCCGGACGGCCGTGCGGGCCGCCATCGCCGGCGGCGCCCGGGACATCGGCAAGGTGATGGGCCAGGTCGTCCCCCGCTTCAAGGGACGGGCCGACGGCAAGGACATCAACCGGATCGTGCGCGAGGAGCTGCAGGCAAGCTGATGTCGGAGTCGTCAGTCCTCTCATCCCACGGGGTGCCGGCCCAATCGCAGGCCGGCACCCCGTCGCCTTTGCCGGCCGACCGGATCGGCGACGCGCTGGAGACGATCGAGTTCGCCGAGGTGCTCGAGCTGGTCGCCCAGCGCGCCGCCGGGCCGCTCGGCGCGGCCCGGGTGCTCAGCCGCTGGCCGTCCGACGACCCTGGCTGGATTGCCGGGGAGCTGGCCCGGGTCGGGGAGGTGGCCGCCTTGTTCCGCCGGGGCGACGCGCTCCTGGCCGAGGCCATCCCGGATGTCAGCCAGGCCCTGGGCCGGCTCCGGATCGAGGGCAGCGTGCTCGAGGGCCTCGACCTGGCCCGGCTCCATCGCACCCTGGTGGCGGCCCGGCAGGTCGAGGCCGACCTTCGCCGGGTCGCCGACGAGGCGCCGCTGGCCGGGGCGCTGGCCCGGCCGCTGCCCGACAAGCCGATCGAGCGGCGGCTGGAGCAGAGCGTAGACCCCGACGGGACCCTGCTCGATACGGCCAGTCCTCGGCTCGCCGCCGCGCGGCGGGAGGTTCACGCGGCGCGGGAGCGGCTGATCCGGAAGCTCGAGTCGCTGCTCAGGGGCCTCGATGCCGGCGCCGCCTCGTCCGAGGCCACCGTCACCTACCGGGGCGGCCGGTACGTGATCCCGGTCCGGCGCGACTCGCGTCACAGGCCCGGCGGGATCGTTCACGACGAGAGCGGCAGCGCGGGCACCCTGTTCATCGAGCCGGCCGAAGCGATCGACCTGGGCAACGCCCTCCGCGAGGCGCAGGTGGCCGAGGAACGGGAGACCCTGCGGGTCCTGCGCGAGCTGACCGAGCTGCTCCGGCCCGAGCTGCCGCTGCTCCGTGACCTGGTGGAGATGTGTGTCGCGGTCGACGACCTGGTAGCCCGGGCGCGCTGGGCGGTGGCGGTGGACGGCAACGTGCCCGAGATCGCCGCCGCGCCCGCCGAGCTGGCGGTGGTGGCCGGCCGGCATCCGCTCCTCCTGGCCGGCGCCATCAGCGTGGTCCCGTTCGACCTCACCCTGTCGGACGGCGAGCGCACCCTGCTGATCAGTGGCCCCAACACCGGCGGCAAGACGGTGTTGCTCAAGGCGGTGGGCCTGGCCTCGGCGCTGGCCCAAAGCGGCATCGTGCCGCCGGTGGGGCAGGGCACCCGGCTGCCGGTCTTCCGAGGCTATTTCGCCGACATCGGCGACCGGCAGAGCATCGCCGCCAGCCTGTCGACCTTCAGCGCCCACGTCCGGATCCTCCGCCGGATCCTCGACCAGGCCGACGACGGCAGCCTGGTGCTGCTCG
>DATAOR010000312.1:0-1817 GCA_036265635.1 Gemmatimonadales bacterium | reverse complement strand
GTCGATCACGAAGATGCCGGCCGGGTCGGCGAACTTCGCCGCCATCGTGGCGCGGTAGCGCTTCAGGACCGCGCGCTCGTCCCAGGTGCTCTGTCCGAGGAACTGCTGGAGGGCCTGGTCCGGGTCGGCGATGTCGAGCCCGTCCGGCAGCGGCACGCGGGCGGCCATGGGCTCGACGCTCTTGCGATCGCCATCCTGGATCAGGCCGTGGAGGTAGACGCCGCACCAGGCGGCCTGGCGGGGCCGGTTGAAGTCGCCGCGGAAGGAGGCGGCGTACGCGGCGAGGCGGTCGAGGACGTCGGGGGCGAGTTCGGGGGTGTAGGTCCGGTTCATACCCCCTGTACGAACCGAACCGCCCGGCCGTTCGTAACAACTAACGGAGTAGCATAAGAAACTATCTCAGAACCCTACGGCTTCTGGCTGCGTAATTTGAGGAGAGAGACCTCATGCACCAGGAGACCGGAATCGTGGGACGGACCCGTAGAGTTGTTGAACCGCTGCCGACCATCTGGGAAGTCGATGACCCCCTCTGGGCACGCATCGAGCCGATCCTCCTGGAGGACGCGCCGCCGCCACCGAAGGAGCACGGCGGCCGGCCCCGCATCAACTTGCGGGCGGCCCTCAACGGCATCATCTTCCGCCTCCGCACGGGATGTCAGTGGAACAAGCTGCCCGAGCACTTCGGCGACGATCGCTCGATCCACCGCTGGTTCCAGCGCTGGTGCCGCCATGGCGTCTTGGCTCGGATCGGGGCGGTGCTGATCGAGCACTGCGACGAGTTGGGGGCCGTCGAGTGGAAGTGGCCGGCGGCCGACGGGCGACTGGGCAAGGCCCGGTTCGGGGGGGAAAAAGGTGGGCAAGAACCCCACCGACCGGGCCAAGCCCGGCACCCAGCAGAGCGTGCTGGTCGAGGGCGACGGCGGCCCGCTGGGCGTGGTGATCGCCGGGGCCAACGTGCCGGACTTCCAGCTGCTGGATGAGACGATCCGGGCGGTGGTCGTCGAGCGCCCCGACCCCGAGGAGGTCGAGCAACACCTCGGCCTGGATGCCGGGTATGACAACGAGCCGACCCGTGAGACGGTCGAGAAGCATGGCGACGTCGGCCACACCCGCCCGGCCCGAGAGGGGCCCCGCCCGAAGCGTCGTCCGGGCCGTCGCAAGGCTCGCCGCTGGGTGGTGGAGCGGACCCTGGCCGGGCTGCCGAAGTGCCGGGCGTTGCTGGTCCGCTACGACAAGCATGACGAGAATTACCTCGGGCTGATCCAACTGGCCTGTGGCCTGCTTTGGTATCGCAGGCTCCACCGACTCAAGGCTGCATGACGGTATTGAGATAGTTTCTAAGCCAGCCCGTAGGTCTTCGGGTCCAGTCCCAGTAGGCGAATGATCGAATGTTGGGTCTTCGTTAGCTTGGTCACCATCACCTGGAGTTCCCCTTCGCCGACGCGGACTTCGTGCCGTTGGATCGACGAGAACACCTCGATCAACCGGTGCGTCGTCGGACGCGCGCACGGCCGAGCTTCCGGATACAACGGCAAGGACTTCTCACCCGCCCGGGCCATTGCCTGGCGCAACTCCCGCTCCAGCAACGTCTGCACCAGTAACGCGAAGAAGTACGCCGCCAATAGCCCCCGAATCCGCGACACGTTCTTCAAGAACACTGGGGCCACGGCGAAGTCGGTCTTGAATTGGGAGAACCGCTTCTCCAGTAGCGGCTGGCGCTTGTAGGCCCGCAGCACCTCGGTGGCGCTGAGCTTCCGGTCGTTCGTCAAGAGGGGGAATACGCCATCCTCCCGCTCGGCTTCCGAGAGCGCCTCGAC
>DATAOR010000311.1:0-4109 GCA_036265635.1 Gemmatimonadales bacterium | reverse complement strand
GCGGAGCGCCTGGCACCTGCGTCCGCGGCCCCGGCCGGGGCGGGTCGGGGCAGATGGTCCGGGTGCGGTCGGTCCGGAGCGCGGGCGGGGCGGGGCGGGCAGCTCGAGGGCGGGCGGGCCGAGAGCGGCAGGCCGAGGGCGAGCGGGCCGAAGGCGGCGGGCCGAGGGCGGGCAGTCCGAGGGCGGGCAGTCCGAGGGCGGCTGCGGGGCCGTTCGGCCCGGGCAGTGAATCCGGCCGGCGGCCGGCGGCGTTATGTTGGAGTCCGGCGGGAGACCGGGGTCGAGGTCTCCGCCCGTCGCGCAGGCCCCCCCAACTCTTGAGGATCGCATGACCAGAGCGTCCTACCTTCCCGTAGCCCTGGCCGTCTGTCTGCTCGCCGGGTGTAACAAGAGCAGCCCCGAGACCGGCGCCGCGCCGGCTCAGGACTCGACCATGACCGGCGGTCAGATGGCCAAGGACTCGGCCGGCGCCATGATGGACTCGTCCGGGACCATGATGGATTCCACCATGGCCGACTCCAGCAAGATGATGTCGGACTCGACCTCGATGCCGATGGACACCACCATGCAGATGCCGGCGGACTCCACCAAGCAGTAACCGGCGATTGATCCCGGTACGGCGAAAGGGGCGGGGCCGCCGGGCCCCGCCCCTTCTGCCATTCCCACTCCCGCCTCGGCTACTGCCGGCAGGATGTCTGGGCGTGGTTCCGGGCCAGGGCCGAGAGGTCCGCCATCGCGCTCTTGACGTCCGCCCGGCTGTAGTAGGTGCTGTTGTACTGCCACATCGAGAAGGCGCAGACATAGCTCTGCGACAGCAGCGCCGTGCCGTAGGAGCGGAGCTCCGCCGCGCTCATCATCCAGGTCCTGGGCTGGGTCCCCCGAAGCCCGCTCGAGCCGTTGCCCCCGTCGAGCACGTTCATCCCTGCCACCAGCCCCAGCCCCTTCGACTTGGCCCGCTTGGCCTGTTGGGCCACCCACGCGCCGGGCGAGGTCGAGGTGATCGACCGGTACATCGCCCAGGCGGCGTCGAGGTAGACGTAGCTGACGGTGGCCTGGGCCAGGTAGTTGGCCGGCGCGTTGACCAGGGTGATCAGGGTGGGGTAGAGCGACTTGCTGTGCCTGGCCATCTCCTCCAGCGTGGCCGGGGGAATCACCTTCCCGCCCCACCGGCCGTCGAAGTGGGGCTCGTCCACCAGGTAGTGCCCCACGATGGTGCCGTCGGCGACGTAGCTGCTGAAGTCGATGTTCTTGTACCGCGCGACCCCGGCCTTCCACTTGTCCAGGTTGAAGCCGCCGCCGGGGTCCTTGTAGGTGTTCTCGCCGCCGGCCAGCTTGATCAGGACCCGCCCGTTCTTCGACTTCACCTGCGCCAGGAAGCTGAGCAGGTTCGACGGCGTCGGGGTGTAGACCAGTCCGGTGTTGACCGAGTTGAGCTGGGTCAGCGGGAGCTGCGACGAGGAGAAGACGATGCCCGGCGGGGTCGCCGCCGTCACCGCCAGCTGGATCGCGCCAGCGGACTGGTCCATGCCGGTCGGTCCCGGCCGATCATCGTCACCGCACCCCATCATCGCGGCCACCGTCATGCTTGCCGCCGTGAACCGCACCAGGGCGGTGCTCCGACGCCCGCACGGCTGCCACTCGCGAACCCGAGCCATAGACCTCTATCCTGTCGAAAATGCGAGACGGGGCCGGCCCGTCCGGTCCCCGCTGGTGTTCCCCGAAGGCGATGTCGCAATGGGAAGCCTGCCCCGAAGGGCGTGTACGATCGGGCTGGGCCCGGCGAATGTCAACCGCGACAACCTTCCGACGTCAGCGCCGTACCGCGAAGCGTGCACCGCGAGCGTGCACCGCGAAGCGTGCCGTCAAGCGTGTGCCGTGAAGCCTGTGCCGCGAAGCGCCAACCGCCGGACAACCCGCCCGCCGCTAGCGCGTTCCGCCGGTAAACGTCCGCGCGGCCACCCGCCCCGTCACCCGGCCCAGCTCCAGCGCGCCGCTCAGCTGGTCCGCCAGATGATGGACCTCGGCCGGGCCGGTATCGGGATCCTCGCCCAGCCGGGTGGCGTCCTCTTCCAGCAGCTCGAGCGCCGCCTGCGCCAGCGACAGCCGCATCCAGAGCGACACCCCGCGCTCGTAATCCGCCGCCGTCATCGCCAGGCTCACCGCCGAGTAGTCGGGATAGAGCGAGCGGATCCGGCCCGCCAGATTCCGGGCGGTGACCTGAGCCAGCTCGCTCGACTCGTCCTCCTCCTCGGCCAGCGTCGCCTGGGCGGCGCCGATGGAGTCTGCCATCAGCTCGAGCTCGGCGTAGTGGTCTCCCAGAATGTCCACGACGTGGGACGCCGAGGCGCGCGGGGCGGGGGCCGGCGAAGGCCCGCAGGCGGCGAAGCCGAGCCCGGCCGCGAGGAAAGCGGTGACGGCGAAGACGGACCTCATGACCATGTTCCCAGGGGAGGATGAGGAGAATCTACCGGCGGATTTCAAACGCGTCAGTGGTCCCCGTCATCCTCGCATGGATGCGGCGCTCACCCGAATGCGACGGATTGCAGCTAGGGGATCGAGCGTGCAGAAGACTGCATCCCGACGGCGACCGGCCGCCTCAGGCCAGGAACTCGTCCAGGATCCGGTGGAAGCCGGCCGGATCGTCGAGCTGCGGCCAGTGCCCCATCGTGTGCAGCCGGCGGACCGGCAGGGTGGGATCGAGCCGGTGGAGCGCCGCCGGGTTGTCGCCCAGGTCGGTGACCAGGGACAACCGCCGGCCGCGGTAGTCGGCCAGCGCGGGGCGGGGGTCGTACTCGCTCAGCGTGCGGAAGCTGCCGAGCACCGTCGCCTGGGGTGTGGCCTCGGCGTCCTGCAGGATGCGGGCGCGGGTGGCGGCATCGGGCCCGGCGATCGAGGTGTAGTAGTCGCGCAGAACGGCGCGGTAGTTGGGACCGGCCAGCTGCTCCTGCAGCTGGCGCCGCTGGGCTTCGGGGAACTGGCGGCCGTCCGCCGCCGGATCCACCAGCAGGAGCGCCCGCACCCGGTCGACGTGGCGGGCGGCGTAGTGCAGGGCCGTGATCGCCCCGCCGCTGTGCCCCACCAGCACGCACTGGTCCAGCGCCAGCGCGCCGAGCACGGCGCCGATGTCGGCCGCCCGCCCGTCGTGTCCGTAGTCGCCGTCGGCGGCGGGCGCCGAGCGACCGGAGCCGCGGAAGTCGAACGCCACCGCCCGGCGCGCGGGCCGGAGATGCGCCAGCGCCTCACGCCACTGCCCGTGACTGCCAGCATCGCAATGGAGGAACACGACGGGTGGGTCGGTCCCCGCGCCGGGCGCGTCGTCCACGGCCAGCCGGCCCTGGGGGCCGGCGATCAGTCGGAGCGGCATCCAGACATTGTAGCCGCGGCGGCGGCGCAGAGGGAGGATCGGGTGTGCGTCCGCCCGCCCCGCCGGCGTCAGTCAGGCATCTCTCTCGCGAGCGACCCGTGCGCCTCCGGTTCTCCCGTGCTGCCCTGCCGTCGCCTCGCCGGCTCACCGGGGCTCTCATCGTGGCGGCCGTGGCCGCGGCCGGGCTCACCTGCTCCAGCAGCACCGCGGCCGACCCCGGGCCCGCCCCGACGCCGTCCATCCTGTTCATCGGCAACAGCCTGACCTACGCCAACGACCTGCCTGCCATGGTTCGGGCCCTGGCCCAGGCCGACGGCCGGACCATGGCCGTGGGCATGGTGGCGGAGCCCAACCTGGCGGTGGTGGATCACACCACCGGCTCGAGCACCGCGCCCGACGAGATCGCCCGAGGCTCGTGGGATGTAGTGGTCCTGCAGCAGGGGCCGACGCCGGCGGGGATGTGCCGCGATACGCTCGTCATCGCCGCCATGCGGCTCGACCGGCTCATCCGCGGAGCCGGTGGCCGGGCCGCGCTCTGGGTGCCCTGGCCCCGGCGTCCGCCGGTGACCGGGCTGGACCAGGCCCTCGAGTCCGCCACCCTGGCGGCCCGCGCCGTGGGCGGTGCCGTGGTGCCGATCGGGATCGCCTGGCGGAACGCCCTGGCCGCCGATCCGTCGCTGCCGCTGTACGGCTCGGACGGCTACCATCCGCTGCCGGCCGGCAGCCTGCTCGGGGCGCTCACGGT
>DATAOR010000310.1:0-4630 GCA_036265635.1 Gemmatimonadales bacterium | reverse complement strand
AGCTGGAAGGTCACGATCGAGCCCTGGGTCAGCTGGTCGATGGTGGCCTGGGCATCTTCCAGGTTGCTCCCGGTGACGATGGGACGATCGTCCAGGACATAGAGGAACCGGTAGGGCTGGACCCCGATGCTGGTGGGTGCGGATGACCACCGGAGCGTCAGGCCGCGAGGAAGCTGCCGGGCCACCTGGGGAATGTTGATCAGGCTGTCCACCCGGGGAAACGCGGTCTCCGGCACGACGTATTCGCCCGGCGTGCTGCTCCCCGCTACCGCCCCGGCGGGCTGGATCAGCCCGGCGAGAATCCCTCCGCTGACCGGCGCGAAGCTGTCGGACCTGGTGGTGTCGGGCCGGGTGCTGTCCTTGCCGGCGGCCCCCGGCTTGGTCTTCCCGCCCGGCTTGGCGGTCTTGTCCTTGGCGGCGGCCGCGGCCTGCCGGACCGAATCCGCGCTCCGTTTGGCCGAGTCGCTGCCCAGCAGCTGCTCCACCGCCGACGGCTTGCCGGTCGTGCCGGTGTCACCCTTCACCCCGAGGCTGCGGAGCACCCGGTCCATCGCCGGCAGCGCCTTGTCGAGCGCGCTGGTCTTGTCGGTGATCCGGAACTCGAGGAAGGCGCTGCGCTGGACGATGGCCTTGGCCCGGGCCGGCTCGGTGATGCCGGCCAGCTCGACCACGATCCGACTGTCGCCGGCCTTCTGGATCAGCGGCTCCTCGACGCCGAACTCGTCGATCCGCTTCCGCAGCACGGTCAGCGCCAGGTCGAGGTCCCGCTTGGGATCGGCCGATACCTGCTTGGACTGGTCGAGCTCGAGCGCGAGGTGCATGCCGCCCTGGAGATCCAGTCCGCGCTTGAGCGGCACCCGGGTGACGGTGTCGTCGTGCATGACGCCGTCGGCGCCCCGGACCCGGAGCGTCACGGTGCGGGGGAACAGGAAATAGATCGAGCCGACGACCAGCAGCGCGATCACGAGCAGACGGGAGCGAAGGGAAGCGAACATCGTCAGGTCTGGATCTCAGGCTGGGGTGGCCGGCTCGGGGCCGGGCGGGCCGCGGCGAACACCTCGTTGGCCCGCGCCCGGTCGCGTTCCAACTGCTGCTGCAATGCCTCGATCGAGGCGAACCGCTCGACGTCGCGCAGGCGCTCGACCCACTCGATCCGCACCCACTCGCCATACAGATTGCCGGTAAAGCCGAACAGGTGCGCCTCCAGGCTCCGGCGGCCATCCTGAAAGGTGGGCTTGGGGCCCTGATTCATCATCCCCTCCGCCCTGCCGCCCCGCCATTCGACCCGCACGGCGTAGACCCCGTCGGGCGGCAGCAGCTTCTGGGGCGGGACGTCGCTCAGGTTGATGGTCGGCACGCCGAGCAGACGTCCCCGGCGCTCGCCCTCCCGCACCTGTCCGCTCACGGTGTAGGGCCGGCCCAGCATCCGGGCCGCGGTGGCGAGATCGCCCCCGGCCACCGCCCGGCGGATCCGCGAGCTCGACACGTGCTGATCGCCGACGTCGACCACCTGCACCACGTCCACTGCGAACCCGCGCTCGGCGCCAAGCCGCCGGAGGGTCTCGACGTCGCCGCTCCGGCCGCGGCCGAACCCGTGGTCGTGGCCGATCACCAGCTCCCGCATGTCGCACCGCTCGCGCAGCACCCGGTCCACGAACTGCTCCGGGCTGTACCCGGCCAGGCGACGATCGAACCGGAGAAACAGGACGTAGTCGAGCGGCAGCTGCGCCAGGATCTCCCGCCGCTCCGGGTCGGTCGTGAGCAGCGGGGGTGCCGCCTGCGGGTTGACCACCTCGAGCGGGTGCGGCTCGAAGGTCACCAGGACGCTGGCTCGCCCGGCCGCGGTAGCCCGCCGCGCGATCTCGTACAGCACCGCCGCGTGGCCGAGATGGACCCCGTCGAACGAGCCCACCGTCACCGTGCTCCCGCGCGGGAGCGGCGGCAGCCGGCCGCTCACGGCACCGCCAGCACGACCGCAGGACGGAGCCAGCCTTCGGCCGCCCGGGCCACCGCCACCAGCTCCCCGCCGTGGAGCAGGGCCACATCCCCCGCCGTGCCGGCCTCGGCCGGCACCGCGCGGCCATGGCTCACCGCCGCCCGAGCGGCCTCGTCGAGCTCGAGCGACGGGAGGTGCCGCAGCACCGCCGCGGGCGGCAGCAGCGCCGAGCGGCTGATCCGGTCGAGCGGGATGGCGTCGGCCACTTCCAGTCCGCCGATGGCTTCACGGCGGAGCGCGGTCAGATGGGCCGCGGTGCCGAGCCGGGCGCCGAGGTCGCGGGCCACGGCCCGCACGTAGGTGCCGGCGCTGACGGTGATCCGAAACTCCAGCTCGTCGGTCCCGAGAGACAGCAGCTCCACCTGGTGGACGGTGATCGGCACCGGCGCCGGGTCGACTCCCCGACCTTGCCGGGCCAGCCGATAGCTCCGCTCGCCGTCGACATGCTTGGCCGAGTAGCGCGGCGGCCGCTGCGGCTGGGTCCCCAGAAAGGAGCCCAGGGCGCGACTGACGGCGGCGGCGTCCACTGCCGGGACCGGAACCGGCGGCCCGGCCGGCGCACCGGTGAGGTCATCCGTCTCGGTCGCGAGACCCAGACGAGCCGTGGCGCGATAGCGTTTCGGCTGGGCCTCGATGAACCGCGCCAGCCGAGTCGCCCGCCCCACCAGAACCACCAGGAGCCCGGTGGCGAACGGGTCAAGCGTCCCCGTGTGGCCTGCTGCCCGAGTGCCCAACACCCGCCGGACTTGATGGACCACGTCGTGGGACGTGGGCCCCGCCGGCTTGTCCACCAGGAGCGCCCCGATCAGCTCGGCTCCTCCCGGCGGAGGTCCTCCAGCAGCTCGTTGATCCGGGCTACGTGGGCCAGGCCCCGGTCGAGCTCGAAGTGCAGCTCGGGCACGGTCCGGGTGGAGAGCGCCCGGGCCGCCCGGGAACGAAGAAAGCCGGCCGCGCTGGCGAGCCCGTCCATCGCGCGGACCTGAGCCGCCTCATCGCCCGGCACACTCACCATGACCCTGGCATGCGACAGGTCGGCCGTCACCAGCACGCCCGTCACCGTCACGAACCCGACCCGGGGATCGCGCACGTCTCTCGTCAGTCCCTCGGCGATGACCTGCCGGAGGGTCTCGGCGACCTGTTCGGGCCGCCGTCGCGAGGAGGACCTCGAGGAGGATCTCATGCCGCCTTCACCGCCACACCGTGACCGTGTCCACGATCCGCACGCCGTCGGCCGCCTCGACCGCCCGATCGGCGGCCCGGAGCGTCCCTTCGACCACGGTCCGCGCCGAGCCGACCGTGGCGCAGGCGATCTCGGCCCGCTGCCACAGATCCTGATGCCCGGTCTCCGCGACCGACACGTTGAGCTGCCGCCGCAGGGCCGCGGTCAGCGGCTTCAGCGTGCCGCGCTTCTCCTTCAACGAGTGGCAACCCGGCAAGTGCAGCTCCCAGACCTGGATGCCGACGATCACCCCACCGCGCCACCGGCTGCCGGCTGGAGGGTCCGCTTGACCTCCTCCATCCGGAACGACTCGATCCGGTCACCCACCTTGAGATCGTTGAAGTTCTCGATCCCGATGCCGCACTCGAGTCCCTCCCGAACCTCGCGGACGTCGTCCTTGAACCGCTTGAGACTGCTGAGACTGCCGGTATACACCACCGCGCCGTCGCGGGTGATCCGCGCCTTGGCCGTCCGGGCGATGGTGCCGCTCCGGACCATGCAGCCCGCGATGGTGCCGACCTTGCTGACCTTGAACAGCTGGAGCACCTCGGCCTCGCCCAGGACGATCTCCTTCTCCTCGGGCTTGAGCAGGCCTTCGAGGGCGCTCCGGACGTCCTCCACCGCCTCGTAAATGATGCGGTAAGTCCGGACGTCCACCTGCTCCCGCTCGGCGGCGGCGCGGGCGTTCGAGTCGGGCCGGACGTGGAAGCCGAGGATGATGGCGCCCGACGCCTTGGCCAGCAGGACATCGCTCTCGCTGATGGCGCCGACGCCCCGGTGCACCACGTCGACCCGGACCTCGCTGGTGCTGAGCTGGGCCAGCGCGTCGGCCAGCGCTTCGGCCGGGCCGCCCTGGTCCGCCTTGATGATGATCCGGAGGGCCGCCACGCCGCCCTCCTTGAGCGCCCGGCTGAAGTCCTCCAGGCTGGTGCCCTTCTGGCTCCGCCGGTTCTGAGCCTCGCGCTCGAGCCGCTGACGCTTCTGGGCGATCTCGCGCGCCTCGTTGGCGTCGGTCACTACGGCGAAGGTGTCCCCCGCCGCCGGCACGCCCTCGAAGCCCAGGATCTGGACCGGAATGGACGGGCCGGCCTCCTTGACCGTCTTGCCGCGCTCGTCGTACAGCGCGCGGACGCGGCCCGAGAACTTGCCGCAGATGAAGTTGTCGCCGCCGTGCAGAGTTCCCCGCTGGACCAGGATGGTAGCCAGCGGCCCCTTGCCCGGGTCGAGGGTGGCTTCGAGCACCGCCCCGTGTCCCTTGCCTTCGGGGTTGGCCTTGAGATCGAGGATCTCGGCCTGCAGCAGGATCTGCTCTAGCAGGCTGTCGATCCCGGTGCCCTTCTTGGCCGAAATCTCGGCCGAGAGCACGTTGCCGCCGAACTCCTCCAGCACGACGTTGTGCTGCAGCAGGTCCTGCT
>DATAOR010000309.1:0-12335 GCA_036265635.1 Gemmatimonadales bacterium | reverse complement strand
GAGCCGTCGGTCGAAAGGCAAGTTCCATGCTCTCCGATCGTGGCGGGCTGGGCGCAGCGCCGAGAGCGCGGAGGCGAGTCTGCCACCGGTGAACGACCGGGCCGCCGGCTTACCGCCGGCCCCCCGTGGCTCCGGCAGTCTCGCGGCCGCGATCAACTGGATGGGCGGCCTGTCACTGCTGCTCTGCTGGCTCCCTGTCGCCGGACCGCTCATCGCCGGGCTGGTGGGGGGCACCAAGGCCGGGACGGTGGGCCGGGCCATCGTCGCGGTCTTTCTGCCTGCCCTCCTCACCGGGGCGCTGGCCGCGGTGGGGGTGACCTATCTGACGGAGTGGTTTCCCTGGGGCGTCCTGGCCGGCGCCGGCGCCGTGGTGATCTGCCTGCTCAACGTCGTGCCGCTGTTCACCGGCGCGGTGGTCGGTGCGGTACTCGCGCCGCTGTTCCGGTCGGGCGTAGGGGCGGCGCGCCGCTGACCCGCTGCGGGGCCTCTTGCCTTGACGCCGTGACCGCGGTTTTCGTGTAAGCAGCCGGGCGGCCCGGCCGGCGGCCTGACGGGCCGCCGCGTTCTCTCGTCGAGGATCTCATGCGTCATCTCTTCGCCCTGCTGGCGCTGGTCGGCCTCGCCGGAATCGTGCTTGGCGCGCTGACGGCGGTGCGCGGGTCGCCCGGTCAGACCGGACCGCTGCCGTTCTCCTTCGAGTACACCGGAGGGCCGGGATCGATCATCGCCGGGCTCTTCCTGCTCGCCACCAGTCTGTACCTCCGCCGGATCTGGCAGGGCAGGGGCTGAGCCCGCCGTGGACTCGTTTCGCCGGCTGGTCGTCTCCCTGACCCGGCACTTGCGAGGCCGGCACCGGCGCCGGCTGGCGTTCCTGGCGCCGGCGGTCGAGCGGCGCCGGCCGCGGCTGGCGGCGGAGGATTACGCCGCCCGGCATATCATCGAGCACACCCTGGACCGGAAGGCCGAGCTGCGGCGGCTGGCCCCCTTTCAACCGGCCGCGGCCGAGCGGTACGAACAGCTGCTCCGCTTCGAGCTGGCGGGGCTGCGCGACATGGTGGCGGCACTGGCCGGGACGGTAGGCGACCGGGAGCTGCACGACTGCCTGGCCGAGGCGCGCGAGGAGATCGGCCGGCTGGAGATCGAGGTGGCCTGGTGCGCCGAGCTCCGAACCGAGCGGGCGGGCTCGGCGATCCATTGAGGCGGACGCGGCCTTGACTCGGTTTAATTGATCGATTAATTAAGGTCATGCCCCCGCTCGCCGACGCCGCCTCCCGTGACGCCATTCTCGACGCCGCCGAACGGCTCTTCGCCGCGCAGGGCTTCCGCGCCACCACCATCAAGCAGATCGGCCGCGCCGCCGGGGTCAACAGCGCCCTGCTGTACTACTACTTCGCCGACAAGGACCAGCTCTACCGCGAGGTGCTCCAGCGCTTCGTCGCCCGGCTGGTCGAGCGGACCATGGCGGCCCCGGCGACCGGCGGTCCCGAGGCGGCCGTGCGGGCGTTTCTCGCGGCCCAGGCCGAGACCCTCAACCGCAACCCCCACTTTCCCCGCCTGATGGTCCGGGAGCTGATCGATTTCGACGCCGCCCACGCGGTCGAGCAGGTCCACCTCCTGGCCGCGACCAGCTTCCGCAAGCTGTGCGGCCTGATCGAGGAGGGCCAGCGGGCCGGCGTCTTCCGCGGCTCGGTCGATCCCCGGTTCGCCGCCATCTCGGTGATCGCCCAGCTGGCCTATTTCGCCATCGCCCGCCCTGCCGTCCGGGTCCTGCTCCAACAGCCGGCGGATGGTCCATCGCCCGAGCTGGTGCGGGCATTCGCCGCCCACGCCGCCGATTTCGCCGTGGCGGCCCTGGCCCCGGTTCCGGTCAGGCGGCGGGCCCCGGCTGGCCGGACCCCGCGGGCCCGGAGCAAGTCGGCATGACTGGTTCGCCCCTGACGCCCCTGACGCCCCTGACGCTCCTGCTGCTGGCGCTGGTGCCGGCCCTGGCCTGTCGCCCGGCGGACAGCGGCGCGCTCCGGGCCACCGGAACCGTCGAGGTGCGCGAAGTCGACGTCTCGCCCCTGGTACCGGCGCGGGTGGTCCGGGTCCTGGTGGATGAAGGGCAGACTGTTCGGGCCGGCGACACCCTGGTGACGCTGATCCAGTCCACCACCCACGCCGATCTGGCCTCCGCCGAGGCCCGCCTCGGCGCGGCGGAGGCCGCGCTCAGCGAAGCCCGTGCCGGCGCGCGCCGGCGCGAGCTCCAGCGCGCCGCCGCCGACCTGCGGGTAGCCGAGGCCGAAGCCGCGCGGGCGGCCGCCGACCTCACCCGGATGCAGGCGCTGGTCGAGCACGGGACCGTCAGTCGGCAAGCGTTCGATGCCGCCCGGGCCGCGGCCGCCGCCACGGCCGGTCGGCGCGATGCCGCTCAGGACGCACTCCAGCTGCTAAGGGAAGGAACCCGCCCCGAGCGACTCCGCGCGCTGGAGGCCGAGGTGGCCAGTGCCCGGGCGGCGCTGGCCGGCACTCGATCGGTCGCGGCGGACCTGGTGCTGGCGGCCCCGGTGACCGGCATCGTCATGTCGCGCAATGCCGAGCCGGGCGAGCGGCTGGCGCCCGGCCAATCGGCTCTCACCATCGGCCAGACCGCGGAGCCGTGGGTGCGGGTCTATCTCCCGACGCGCGCGCTGCCCACCGTTCGCGAGGGCCAGCCCGCGGTGGCCCGGCTGGACGGCTTTCCCAGCCATCCGATCGCGGGGCGGGTGGTCGCCATCAGCCCCAAGGCTGAGTTCACGCCCCGCATCGCCCTGACCGAGGACGAGCGGGCCGATCTGCTGTTCGGGGTCAAGGTCGCCTTGTCCGACACCACCGGCCTGCTGCGGCCCGGCCTCCCCGCCACCGTCGAGCTCGAGGCCGGGCGCCGATGAGCGAGCCGGCCTGGACCGAGGCGGTGGTGGCCGACGGGCTGCGGAAGACGTTCGGTCAGCTGGTGGCGGTGGCCGGCCTCACCATGACGATCCACCGGGGCGAGGTGTTCGGGTTCCTCGGCCCCAACGGATCGGGCAAGACCACCACGATCCGGATGCTTTGCGGCCTGATGGCGCCCAGCGGCGGCACCGCCACCGTGGTCGGCTACGATATCCGGACCGATGCCGAGCGGATCCGCCGCCGGATCGGCTACATGTCGCAGAAGTTCGGGTTATACGACGACCTGAGCGTCCGCGAGAACATCACCTTCTACGCCACGATCTACGGCCTCCACGGCGCGGCCCGGACGGCGCGGATCGCCGAGCTGCTCGAGGAACTGTCCCTGGGCCAGCGGGCGGACCAGCTGGCGGGGACGCTGAGCGGCGGATGGAAGCAGCGGCTGGCGCTGGCCTGCGCCACAGCCCACCGGCCCGCCATGCTGTTCCTCGACGAGCCGACGGCCGGGGTGGACCCGGCCAGCCGCCGGCTGTTCTGGCAGAAGATCTACGCCCTGGCCAAGCAGGGCACCACGGTCCTGGTCACCACGCACTACATGGACGAGGCCGAGCGCTGCCAGCGCCTGGCCTTTCTCTCACGCGGCAAGCTGATCGCCGTGGGGACGGTGGCGGAGGTGCTGGCCCATTTTCACCAGCCCACCATCGAGGACGTGTTCATCGAGCTGCAGCGGCGCGACGAGGGCGCGGCGGTATGAGCTGGCTGCGCCGGCTCGCCGCGCTGCCGCTCTGGGCCATGCTGTGGAAGGAGCTGGTCCAGCTTCGCCGGGACCGGATGACGCTGGGCCTGATGCTGGGCATTCCGGCCATTCAGCTCGCCCTGTTCGGCTACGCCATCCAGACGGAGGTGCGGCACCTCCCCACGGCCGTGCTGGACGAATCGCGCAGCTCGGAGAGCCGGCGGCTGATCGAGGTGTTCCAGAACAGCGGCAACTTCGACGTCGTTGCCCGGGTCGCCGACCGGACGAGCCTGGCCCGGGCCATCGAGACCGGCCGGGTCAACGCGGGTCTGGTCATCCCGCCCGACTTCATGCGTGATCTCCGCCGCGGCCGGCGGGGGGAGGCCCAGGTCCTGGTGGACGCCGCCGACCCGCTGGCCTCCTCGGCGGCGCTGTCGGGCGCGCAGCTGGCGGCCGCTGCCCGGTCGGCCGAGCTGAGCGGGACCGGTCCCCCGGCGCTCGACATCCGGGTGCGGCCGTGGTACAACCCCGGCCTTCGGAGCGCGGTGTACATCGTGCCCGGCATCATCGGCGTGCTGCTGTCGCTCACCCTGGTGCTGATCACCAGCATGGCCATCGTGCGCGAGCGAGAGCGCGGCACCCTGGAGCAGCTCATCGTCACGCCGATCGACAAGACCAGCCTGGTGCTGGGCAAGATTCTCCCCTTCCTGCTGATCGGCTACGTCCAGATCACCGTCATCCTGGTGCTCGGGCGGCTGCTGTTCCGGGTGCCCATCCTGGGCAGCCTGCCGCTGCTCTACCTGCTCAGCCTCGCCTTCATCGTGGCCAGCCTGGCCCTCGGCCTGCTGATGTCCACCCTGGTCCAGAGTCAGGTCCAGGCGATGCAGCTGAGCTTTCTGTTTCTGCTGCCCAACATCCTGCTTTCGGGCTTCATGTTTCCCCGCCAGGCGATGCCGGCCCCCGCCCAATGGGTCGGCGCCACCCTGCCGCTGACCTACTTCCTCACCATCCTCCGAGGCGTGCTCCTCAAGGGGGTCGGCTTGTCGGTGCTGTGGCCCGAGGCGCTGGCGCTGGTGGGATTCTCGGTCGGCCTGGTCGTGCTGAGCGTGCTCCGGTTTCACAAGACGCTCGAATAGCCGGGCTATACTTGGTGGTGTCCACCGATGGGCGGGTCGCGCTAGCCCGTCGGCCCGCGATGGCGCCGCTGCGGAGGAATCCATGTCATTCGATCCCGTGCCGGCCGACGCCGCTCCCGAGCTGACGGATGCCCTCGCCGCACCGCCGGCCGGGGCGCCCTCCAAGGCGGAGGCCCAGGACCGGGTCGACGCGCTGACTAAGAGCCTCGACCAGCTGCAGGAGGCCCTGTACGCCGAGGGGACCCGAGCCCTGCTGGTCATTTTCCAGGGCCGGGACACCGCGGGAAAGGACGGCGCCACCCGCAAGGTGTTCGGGCCGCTCAATCCCCAGGGTCTGATGGTGACCGGCTTCAAGGTTCCGACGCCGCTCGAGCTGGCGCACGACTTTCTCTGGCGGATCCACCAGGCGACCCCGCCCGCCGGGACGATCGGGATCTTCAACCGCAGCCAGTACGAGGACGTGCTCGTCGTCCGGGTCCATCAGCTGGTGCCCGAGTCGGTCTGGCGCCCCCGCTACGAGCAGATCAACCAGTTCGAGAGGATGCTGACCGAGAACGGCGTCACCATCCTGAAGTTCTACCTCCACATCTCCCGCGACGAGCAGCGGGAGCGGCTGGCGGCACGGCTGGAGGATCCGTCGAAGTACTGGAAGTTTTCGGCCGGGGACCTGGACGAGCGGAAGCGATGGGATGGGTATACGGCGGCCTACCAGGAGATGCTGGCTCGGACCAACACGTCATGGGCGCCGTGGTACCTGGTGCCTGCGGACAAGAAGTACTACCGCGACCTGGTGGTCGCCCAAGTCGTCACCGACACGCTCTCGGTCATGGCGCCGAAGTATCCGGGGCCGCCGGACGGTCTCGACGACCTCCGGCGTCGGCTGGTCTGACGCTCAGCTGCGCCCGTCGGGCCCCACGATGATGAACGTCAGGGTATTGCCCACCAGCACGAATGGCAGCCGGGTGCCCAGATTGCTGGCCATGGCGGCCTGCAGCCGCGGATCGGAGGCGGTGACCACGACGCCGACCTGCATGCCCGCCGTGGTTCCGCCGGCGGGCGGGCTCATGTTGTCCCAGTCAAGCTGGTACTCGGGGCGGTTGAAGCTGAAGTTCTTGGGCAGGAACGCCAGCAGCTCCGGCGGGATGGTGCCCTGGCCGGCGTCGTCAGGCCAGTGGCCGGTCTCGTAGAAGTAGCCGTAGGCCGCCATCTGGACGGCCTGCAGGTCGCCCACGGCCTGGGCGGTACGGGCCCTGGCGGTGAGGTCGATGTACTTGAGAATCGCGATGCCCGCGAGGACGCCGATCACGATGATGACCGTGAGCAGCTCGACGATGGTGAAGCCGGCGCGGCGGCGGCTCATGACCCCCTCCGGACGATCACTTTGAAGCTGTTGCCTACGAACTTCTCCAGCGAATGGTTCGAATCGTAGGACAGACGGATCCCGCCGGCCATCATGTGCAGCTTGTACACGGTCGTGCCCGGCTCATAGGCCAGGCCGGGCGTGTGATCGCCGGCTTCGGCCAGAGTGACCGGCAGGCGGCCGGTGCGCTGGCGGTAGTGCTCGATCCGCTGGGCGGCGTTGGCCATGCCGATCCGCAGGCTGGCTTCGCGCACGGCGGCCGACTCCGGGGCGGGCGGCGGGGGGAAGATCCAGTCGGGACGTTCTACATAGAGGTACCCGCCGGTGAAGGCCAGCACGGCCGCGGCCAGCACCATCATGACCCGCGAGCCGGTGGCTCGGCGGCGGGCCTCGGCGGCCAGTCGGGCCGCCTCGCGCTCGTCGGCCTGGGCTTTCAGGACGTTGTCGAAGGCGTCGAGCAGCGCCTTCTTGGCGGTGGTATCCGGCGCCGGCGGCGGGTTTCCCGGAGACGACTGCATCCAGCGACCTCCCCCTCATGGTTCGGCTAGGACGCGAGGTTGCCCTCGACCGCGCGGCGCACCTGCTCCGGAAAGCTGTGGATGTCGATCGGCTTGGTGATGTAGCCATCGAAGCCGGCCGCCAGGGCCCGTTCGCGGTCGCCGCTCATGGCATGGGCCGTGAGCGCGATGACTCGGACGGCCCGGTACTCCGAGGCCCGGATCTCCCCCAGCAGGGTGAAGCCGTCCTTGCCCGGGAGCTGGATGTCCATCAACACCAGCTCGGGCTGCTCCCGACCGATGGTCTCGAGCAGGCCGTCCCCGCCGCTCAGTCCCACCACCTCGTGCTGGCTGAGGGTGAGCAGGGTCCGGAACAGCTTCATGTTGTCGGGACTGTCTTCGACAATCAGAATCTTGGGCACGATTCAGCGCTCCTGCGGGCAAAATCCACGCCACTGCTCGCCCCGCCGGCGGGCGCCGCGACACGGCCCCCGCCCGGTGGCTGCGGGGCAACTGGTTCTCCGCGCAGCTGTTGGTGCGCTTCAGCACCGCCCGGACGTGGCCGATGAGCGAGCGCGGCTGCACCGTCCTGGACCGGTAGTTCTTCCCCCCGACGTTCAGGGCTTTTTCCTCGCTCTCACCGATTTGTGCAGTGAGCCCGTGGCCGGAAGGCTGCCGGTCCGGAGCCGGGCGTGGGGCTGGCTCCGCACGCCGACGCCGTCCGGCCGCGGCATTTCCAGGGCCCGGGAATCAGCCAGGAGCTCCCGCGCCGCTCGATCTCCTGCGATTCGAGCGGCGCCCGCCGATTCGAGCGGCGCCCGCGCCAGGAGTCGGCGTTCCGTTGAGAATCAATCGTCATGTCGGTACAATGGGGGCCGACCTCATGACTCACACGGCGGCGGTGGCCGCCTCATTCGGGCGACCGCGATGCGCTCCGTGACCTGCTCGAGCAGGATCTGATCTCGTGCGCCCGACATCTCTGTCGGTGATCGGCCTAGGCGCGATCGGCGGCTCGCTCGCGTGGCAGGCACACTTGGCGGGGATCCCGCGGGTCGTGGGCTTCGCACCTTCCCGCTCGGACGCGGTCCAGGCCCTCCGGTCGTCCGCCGTCACCGAACTGGCGGACTCGGCGGCCAAGGCGGTGCGGGGCGCCGAGCTGGTGGTGCTGGCGGTGCCCGCCACCGTGACGCTCGAACTCATCGGCCGGTTGGGCCCGGCACTTGAGCCCGGGGCCGTCCTGACCGACGTGTGCAGCGTCAAGTCCCCGGTGGTGGCCCGCGCGGTCACCGAAGGCCTGGGGGCCCGCTTCGCCGGGGGACATCCGCTGGCCGGGACGCATGGCTCGGGCTTCGCGGCGGCCCGGCCCGACCGGCTTCGCGGCTGTGTCGTCTATGTATGCGAGACCGGCGTGCCCGACGGGGACCAGGCGGCGCGCCGGGTGACCCGGTTCTGGGAGGACGTGATCCAGGCCCAGCCTGTCCTGATCGACGCCCGGACGCACGATCGTCAGCTGGCCTGGACCAGCCATCTCCCGCAGGCCGTGGCTTCGGCCCTGGCCAAGACGCTGGCCGATCAGGGGCTCGCCGGGGTCTCGTTCGGGACCGGGGCCCGGGACACCACCCGCCTAGCGGCCAGCAACCCCGAGCTGTGGCTCGAGATCCTGCTCTACAATCGGGCGCCGGTGGCCGAGGCCCTGGCCGCCGCCCAGTCGGGCCTGGCCGAGCTGCGCCGGCTGCTGGAGGCGGGCGACGCCGACGGCGTTCGCCGCTACCTGACCGACGCTCAGCGATTCCGCCAGGGGCTCGAGCGATGATCGTCGGCGGCACTGTCCGGGTGCCAGGGGACAAGAGCATCACCCATCGGGCGCTGCTGCTCGCCGCCTTGGCGCGGGGCGAGAGCCATGTCGGCGGCGCCCTCACCTCGCTGGATGCCCGCAGCACGGCCCGGGTGCTCCGGCAGCTCGGCGCCGAGGTGTCTCCGCTCCGGGACGGGCAGGTGGTCACCGTCCGCGGGCGGACCCGGTTCCGGCGGCCCGAGGCCGAGCTCGACTGCGGCAACTCCGGCACCACCACGCGCCTCCTGCTGGGCCTGCTGGCCGCGCACCGCTTCTCCGCCACGCTCACCGGCGACGCGTCCCTCCGGCAGCGGCCCATGCGCCGCGTCACGGGGCCGCTCACCACCATGGGTGCCCGGTTCGTCGGCTCGGCCCACGACGGGCTGCCCCTGACCGTGCGGGGCGGCCCGCTGTCGTCCCTCCGGTACGAGCTGCCGGTGTCGAGCGCCCAGATCAAGAGTGCCCTGCTGCTGGCGGGCCTGGCGGGCGGCGTCGAGGTGACCCTGCGCGAGCCGCAGGGGCGCTCGCGCGACCACACCGAGCGGATGCTCCGGTCGTTCGGCTATCGGATCGACGAGGTGGACGGCTGGATCGGCTTCGCCCCCACCGGCCGACTGGCGCCGTTCGATCTTCAGGTTCCCGGGGACCCGTCCTCCGCCGCCTTCATCGTGGGGGCGGGTGTGCTGGCCGAGACCGGCGAGCTCATCGTAGCGGGGGTGGGGCTGAACCCGACCCGGACCGGCTTCCTGACGGTGCTGGCGCGGATGGGGGCCGGGGTGGCCCGGGAGGACGTGACGGAGCGGTTCGGCGAGCCGGTCGGCCACCTGGTCGTGCGCCCCGGCGCGCTCCGCGCCACCGAGGTGCTGCCGGGCGAGGTCCCGGGACTGATCGACGAGATCCCCCTGCTGGCCGTGCTGGCCAGCCGAGCCGAAGGCACCACGGTCTTCCGCGACGTGGGCGAGCTGCGGGTCAAGGAGAGCGATCGGTTGACCCTCATCGCCGAGAATCTGCGCGCGGTGGGCGGCCGGGCCGACGTCTCGGGTGACGACTTGTACGTGCAGGGCGTCCAGGCGCCGCCCGCCGGCGCCGTCCGGACCGCCGGGGATCACAGGCTGGCGATGGCGTTTGCGGTACTCGGGACCGTACGGGGGGCGCGCATCCGGGTGGACGACATGCACTGCGCCGCGGTGAGCTTTCCCCACTTTCCCGAGACCCTCCGCGGGCTCAGGGCGGCCCGCCGGGCAGGGGCGGCGTGAGGGGACGGGTGATCGCGATCGACGGGCCGGCCGCCTCGGGAAAGTCGAGCACCGCCCGGGCCGTGGCCGAGGCGCTCGGCTTCGCCCATCTCGACTCAGGCGCGCTGTACCGGGGGGTGACTCTGGTGGCGCTACGTGAGGCCGCTCGCCGGGGCCTGGCCCAGGAAGATCCGCTGGCGGTGCTGGAGCCCGAGACCATCCTTCGAACGGCGGAGGACCGGGGCCTGATGCTGCAGCCGGACGGGGCGGGCTTCGCCGCCTACCTCGAGGGCGAGCCGGTCGATGCCGAACTCCGGGGGTCCCGGGTCACTCGTTGCGTCTCGCCGGTGTCGGCGGTGCCGGTGATCCGGGAGTGGATCAACTCGCGGCTCCGGGCCATGGTTCGGGCGGGGCAGGACGTCGTGGTGGACGGGCGGGACATCGGGACGGTCGTCTTTCCCGATGCCGACCTCAAGGTGTTCCTGACCGCCAGCCCCGAGGTCCGGGCCGGTCGGCGGATCACCCAGCGGGGCCACGCCCCGGAACCGGGTCAGCTGGCGGTCGAGACCGCCGCCCTGGCGGCGCGCGACCACGCCGACTCGACCCGGCCGACCGCGCCGCTCCGGGCGGCCGACGATGCCGTCCTGCTCGACACCAGCACGTTGGCTTTCCCCGAGCAGGTCCGCCGGATCGTCGAGCTCGCCCGGCCGCTGCTCACTCCCTAGCGGCCCTCTCGGCGCGTTCGGCCCGCCCCACAGCCGTCCGTCTCGCAGTGGCACCCACGAATGACCCCGGCCGGGCGCGAGGGTGTCGGCCCAGTCGGAGAGCCCCTACCAACCGCTGGTAGTGGCCCATTCTCAATGTTACGAAGCCCGGACCAACCGCTTGTCAGGCCTTGCGTTGGGCCCAGGGGCGGTTTATCCTACAAGGCTTCCTCCGCCGGCAATTCCGCCGGTCGGAGATCAACTTTCTCCCGCGGCCTGGCCCGGCGCGGTAGCACAAAGGACGGCCAGCACCTAATGCTTGATCAACTCCAACCCGCCCCCCAGCACCAGCAGTTCATCTCGCCCACCGGTCTCCGAGTCCGCCAGGATCTCTACGACGAAGACTACTCCGACGAAGACTACGAGCAGATGCTCTCGATGTACGAGGGCACCATGTCGCAGATCGTCGAAGGGGAAATCGTCAAATCGAAGGTCCTCCGGGTCACCGACAACGCGGTCATCCTCGACGTCGGCTTCAAGTCGGAAGGGTCGGTTCCCCTCGACGAGTTCAAGGACCCCCAGTCGCTCAAGGAAGGCGACGAGGTGGAGGTCTTTCTCGAGCACCTCGAGGACCAGGAAGGGGCCGTCGTCCTCTCGAAGAAGAAGGCCGACTTCATGCGGGTCTGGGAGAAGATCCGCGTGGCCCACGAGAGCGACCAGCCGGTCGAAGGGACCCTGGTCAAGAAGATCAAGGGCGGCGTGGTGGTCAACCTGATGGGCGTCGATGCCTTCCTCCCCGGCAGCCAGATCGCGCTCCGGCGGGTGCCCAACATCGACGAGCTCCTCGGGCAGACCTACGAGTTCAAGATCATCAAGCTGAACAAGCGCCGGCGGAACATCGTGGTCAGCCGCCGGGTGATCCTGGAGAACGAGCGGGCCCACAAGCGCGAGCACCTGATGAAGGAGCTGGCGGTCGGCCAGGTGCGGAAGGGCGTGGTCAAGAACATCACCGACTTCGGCGCCTTCATCGATCTCGGCGGCGTGGACGGCCTGCTCCACATCACCGACATGTCGTACGGCCGGGTGTCGCACCCGACCGAGATGGTGGCCATCGGCAAGGAAGTCGAGGTCAAGATCCTCGACATCGACTGGCAGCGCGAGCGCATCAGCCTCGGCATGAAGCAGCTCCAGTCGTACCCCTGGCAGAACGTCGCCGCCAAGTACCCGGTCGGCACCCGGGTGCAGGGCAAGGTGGTCTCGATCACCAACTACGGCGCCTTCGTCGAAATCGAGCCGGGCATCGAGGGGCTGGTGCACATCTCCGAGATGAGCTGGACCCGGAACGTGCGCCATCCGTCCAAGATCGTCAGCATCGGCGAGACCATCGAGGCCGTCGTCCTCAAGGTCGACGAGGCCGAGGAGAAGATCTCGCTCGGCATGAAGCAGACCGAGCAGGACCCCTGGATGGTACTGCCGCTCAAGTATCCGGTGGGCACCCGGATCCAGGGCAAGGTCCGGAACCTCACCAGCTTCGGCGCCTTCGTCGAGATCGAGCCGGGTATCGACGGCCTGATCCACATCTCCGACATGTCGTGGACCAAGCGGGTCCAGCACCCGTCCGAGGTGGTCAAGAAGGGCGACGCGGTGGACGTCGTGATCCTCAACATCGACGCCGAGAACAAGCGGATCAGTCTGGGGCTCAAGCAGGCCGAGGAGGATCCCTGGCTCCGGATCGGCGAGACCTACCCCATCGGTCTCGAGCTGAGGGGCCGGGCGGTGCGCTTGATGGACAAGGGCGTCGTGGTGGACCTGGGCAACGACATCGAGGGCTTCGTCCCCATGTCGCAGCTGGGCGTGGCCAACATCGAGAACCCGGGCGACGCCGTGAAGGAAGGGCAGGCGCTCGACCTCAAGGTGCTCGAAGTT
>DATAOR010000308.1:0-2270 GCA_036265635.1 Gemmatimonadales bacterium | reverse complement strand
GGCGGCGATGGCGGGCAGCAGCTCGTCAGTCAGCAGTCGGACATACTCGACCCGGCGGTCGCGGTACTCCGGCGGCACCACGTGGGCCCCGAGGAAGGTGCTGACCAGCCGGACCGGCTGGGCCCCCGCCAGCCGGCGGTGGAGCCGGAGCAGCCGCAGCTCGTGCTCGCGGTCGAGGCCGTACCGCTCTTGCACTCCACGGTAGTGACGCCCAGCGCCGCCATGGCCTGGAGGAAGTCACGGCCGCGGCCGAACAGCTCGTCGTCGCCGGCGGCGCGGGTGAGTCGCATCGTCCGCGCGATGCCGCCGCCGGCCGCCGCGATTTCGAGATAGCTCCGGCCCTGGATCCGCTGCTCGAACTCTTCGTCCCGCCACCCGCCAAACAGGAGGTGGGTGTGGCAGTCCACCAGCCCCGGCACCACCAGGCCGCCGCCGCCATCCACCCGCTCGGCCCCGTGGAACTCGGCGGGCAGCTCGGCCCGGGGGCCGACCCAGCGGATGGTGTCGCCCTGCCATACCAGCGCGGCGTCGGCGATGGGATGGATCTCGGCCTGCCCGCCCTCGGCGCGGCAGGTGGCCAGCTGGGCGATGTTGTCGAGCAGTTTCACCGGTGCAGGTCCGGCGGGCGAGGTGGCGAGGGCGGCGGGGGCGCGGCGGGCGCCGAGCAGAGCCGGGGAATCAGCGGCTCAGGCGTTGAGCATCGGGAGATCGATGCCCCGCTCGCGCGCCGTGTCGATGGCGAGCTGGTAGCCGGCGTCGGCGTGGCGCATCACACCCGTGCCCGGATCGGCGGTCAGGACCCGCTCCAGCCGGCGGTCGGCCGTCGGCGTGCCGTCGGCCACCGCCACCATCCCGGCGTGGATCGAGTAGCCGATCCCCACCCCGCCGCCGTGGTGGAGCGAGACCCAGCTCGCGCCGCAGGCGGTGTTGAGCAGCGCGTTGAGCAGCGGCCAGTCGGCGATGGCGTCGGAGCCGTCCATCATCCCCTCGGTCTCGCGGTTGGGCGAGGCGACCGAGCCGGTGTCGAGGTGATCGCGCCCGATCACGATCGGGGCCGCGACCTTGCCGTGGCGGACCAGCCAGTTGAACCGCAGTCCCATCTCCGCCCGCTCGCCGTACTCGAGCCAGCAGATCCGGGCGGGCAGACCCTGAAACTGCACCCGCTCCTGCGCCTGCCGGATCCACCGCGCCAGGGCCTCGTTCCGCGGGAAGGTGTCGAGCACGGCCTGGTCGGTCGCGGCGATGTCGGCCGGATCGCCGGACAGCGCCGCCCAGCGGAACGGCCCCGCGCCACGGCAGAACAGCGGCCGGATGAAGGCCGGCACGAAGCCGGGAAAGCCGAACGCCTCCGCCATGCCCCGCCGGTCCGCGACCTGGCCGCGTAGGTTGTTGCCGTAATCGAAGGTGACGGCGCCCTTGGCCTGGAGGGCGAGCATGGCCCGGACGTGCTCGACCATCGAGTCGAGCACCCGGTCCTCGTAGCCGGCGGGATCGCGCCGGCGAAGCTCGGCCGCGGCCTCGAGGGTCAGGCCCGCGGGGATGTAGCCGACCCGGAGGTCGTGGGCCGAGGTCTGGTCGGTCAGCACATCGGGCACCAGGCCGCGGCGCACCAGCTCCGGCAGCACCTCCGCGATGTTCCCCACCAGGCCGACCGAGAGCGGGCGCCGGCGGGCCCGGGCCTCCTCGACCAGCTGGAGCGCGCTGTCGAGGTCGTGCTCCAGCCGGTCGCAGTAGCGGGTCTCCACCCGCCGCCGGATCCGGCTCTCGTCCACGTCCACGCCGAGAAAGGCCGCCCCGTTCATGGTCGCCGCCAGCGGCTGGGCCCCGCCCATGCCGCCGAGGCCGCCGGTCACGACCAGACGGCCTTCCAGGGTGCCGCCGAAGTGCTGCCGGGCGCACTCGGCGAAGGTCTCGTAGGTGCCCTGCAGGATGCCCTGGGTCCCGATGTAGATCCACGAGCCGGCCGTCATCTGGCCGTACATCGTGAGCCCCAGCGCGTCCAGCCGGCGGAACTCGTCCCAGGTGGCCCAGCGCGGCACCAGGTGGGCGTTGGCGATCAGCACCCGCGGCGCCTCTTCGTGGGTCCGGAACACACCGACCGGCTTCCCGCTCTGCACCAGCAGGGTCTCGTCGTTCTCCAGTCGCCTGAGCGTCGCCACGATGCGCTCGTAGCACTCCCAGGTCCGCGCCGCCTTGCCGCCCCCGCCGTAGACGATCAGCTCCTCCGGCCGCTCGGCGACCGCGGGATCGAGGTTGTTCATCAGCATCCG
>DATAOR010000307.1:0-1674 GCA_036265635.1 Gemmatimonadales bacterium | reverse complement strand
CGCGTGCTCGACCGGGACCGCACGGAGGTGCGGCGCAACAGCGAGTGGCTCGACATGCCGATGGCGGACCTGCTGCGGCTGCTGCGCCAGGTCACGGTCGCCCGCGTGATGGAGCGCGACGACTTCACCCAGCGGATCGAGCAGGGCAGGCCGATCTCGCTGCTCGAGCTGCTCTACCCGGTCACGCAGGGGTACGACTCGGTCGCGGTGAAGGCCGACCTCGAGCTCGGTGGGACCGACCAGAAGTTCAATTTGCTGCTCGGGCGGGACATCCAGCAGGCCTACGGGCAGCCGCCGCAGGCCGTGCTCACGATGCCGATCCTGCCCGGCCTCGACGGCGAGCGGCGCATGAGCAAGTCGCTCGGCAACTACGTCGGGGTGACGGACGCGCCGGAGGAGATGTTCGGGAAGCTGATGAGCCTCCCGGACTCCGCGATGGCCACCTACTACGAGCTGCTCCTGGGCGAGCAGCTGGACGGCTCGGTCCCGCCGGTGCAGGCAAAGCGCGCGCTGGCGCGCCGGATCGTCGAGCGATTCTGGGGCACCGGCGCGGCCGAGGAGGCGGAGCGCCACTTCGACCGCGTGCACAAGCAGCACCTGCCACCCGAGGAGATCGAGGAGCTCGCCGTGGCCCCCGGCCACATGAGCGACGGCAAGGTCCATCTGCCGGCCGTGATCGCGGACGGGTTCGGCATCTCGCGCAGCGAGGCGCGGCGCCAGCTCGGCCAGGGAGGCGTGCGGCTCGACGGCGAGCCCGTCGCGGCCGGCGACCTCGACGTCGACCCGGGTCGCCTCGACGGCGCCGTGCTCCAGGTGGGGCGGAGGCAGTTCCGCCGCCTGCGCCTGGAGGGCTGAGCGCTCCAGGCCGCTTTCCGGGCCGTGGGAGGCCGTCCGGCCACCGGCTATACTGCCCCGGCCCACCTCCCGCGGGCGTGCGGTCTCACGCCGCCGGCGGCGGTGGGATTGCGCTGTATGGCGCTATAATCGCTGGTCGCCTCCAGAGGCACCGAAGGGACCTGAAGGCCAACGGCACGAGAAGTCGACTACCGACAGCCGCCTGCAGCGTGGCGTAGTAGTGGGCCTCCCGAGCCGGGAGGCCTTTTCTTTCCCCGGGGAATCTGGAGAGCGCTCGAGAGGGCGCTCGGTCTTTGAAAACTAAACAGCATGTGCGCTCCAGGACGGGCCCGCCTTGGCGGACCTTTTTTTTCCTGGATCGCGTCCAGGTTCGACGCCGTCGCAGCGGCGCCCTCGGGTGCTTCTGCCGGCGGTGGCCAATCAACACCCGTCACGACCGGCGCTCCTTGTGTGCGAGCGTCGGAATCCAACGTGACACTCTTCATGACAGAGGAGCCCCGAGCTGCCTTCGGGCGGCACGGGGATGACTCGAAACTCTTTCACGGAGAGTTTGATCCTGGCTCAGGACGAACGCTGGCGGCGTGCTTAACACATGCAAGTGGGGCGACGAACCAGGCTTCGGCCTGGGGCAAAGCCGCGAACGGGTGAGTAACACGTGGGTAACCTGCCCCGAAGACCGGGACAACCCGAGGAAACTCGGGCTAATACCGGATGTGGTCACTGCGCACAAGTGCAGTGAGCAAAGGAAGCTTCGGCCTCCGCTTCGGGAGGGGCCCGCGGCCCATTAGCTTGTTGGTGAGGTAACGGCTCACCAAGGCT
>DATAOR010000306.1:0-2250 GCA_036265635.1 Gemmatimonadales bacterium | reverse complement strand
GGTTCTAGCCCGGCTGTTCGGCGACCGGCAGGTGCCGGGGCGGGACCGGACTGGACACCAGAATGGAGGTGACGGTCTGGCCGTAGAGCAGGAACCGATCGAGTACCGCCTCCAGGTCCTCGATCGCCGGAGCGTGGACCTTGACCAGAAAGCAGTCCTCGCCGGTGATGCGGTGGCATTCGCTCACCTGGCTGAGCTCCATGGCAAGCTCGGCCACCTTGGCCAGCTGGCCCGGGCTGGGCCGGATGCGGGCGAAGGCGGTCACCGGCAGGCCGAGCGCGGCGGGATCGACGTCCATCCGGTACCCGGCGATAACCCCGGCCCGTTCCAGGCGCTGCACCCGCTCGGTGACGGCCGGTGCGGACATCCCGACCCGGCGGGCCAGGGCTGACATGGTCATCCTCGGATCAGCGTGCAGCTCGGTGAGGAGCCGAACGTTGACCTCGTCCAGTAGCGCTGACCTGCTCTTTAATGTTTGCGGGCTGTACTTCATTGATTCTTTAGGCAATTCACGTTTACCACCCCGGTTTGCACCTGGCATCGTCGTGAGACGCCTTGCACTATAGGGCTCGTGACAGCGACCGCGCGCCAGCGCGCACCGGTCAGCCGGTCGGCGCGGTGGGGCCGCGCGGTGGCCGGCCTGCCGCCCACGTCCTACTTCGTCACCAGTGCGCTCTTCCACTACCTCGGGCCGTCGCTGGCCGTGCTGCTCTTCGTCCATCTGGAGCCGGTGGGGGTCGCCTGGCTGCGCATCACTGCGGCTGCGGTGCTCTTCGCGGCATGGCGACGGCCGTGGCGGGTGCTCGCCGGCGCGAGCCGGCGGCAGCGATGGGTGCTTGCCGGGCTCGGTGTGGTGCTGGCGGCGATGAACACGCTGTTCTACCTGGCGATCGACCGGTTACCGCTGTCGACGGTCGGGGCGATCGAGTTCCTGGGCGTCGTCGCGCTTGCCGCCGTCGGGGTGCGGACGCAGCGCAACCTGGTGGCGCTGATGCTGGCGGCCGGCGGCGTGCTCGTGCTCGCCGACGTGCGCCTCGGCGGGGCGCCGCTGGGTTTCGCGCTCGCCTTGGCGAACTGTGCCGGCTTCATGCTGTACGTCGTCCTCGGCCACCGAGTCGCCAACACGCCGCTCGAACGGGCCGGCGCCGACCAGCGGGATACGCCGGCCGCGCCGACGAGCGGCATCGACCAACTCGGTGCGGCCATGCTGATCGCCGCGGTGGCGGCCACCCCGTTCGGGATCGGCGCCGCCGCCCCGGCGTTCACTCATCCGCTCTGGCTGATCTGGGGGATCGGGGTTGGCCTGTGCTCGTCGGTCATTCCCTACGTCACCGACCAGCTGGCCATGGCGCGGCTGCCGAGGGCGAGCTTCGCCGTGATGCTTGCGCTGTTGCCGGCCACCGCCGCGCTGATCGGCCTGGTCGTCCTCGCCCAGGTCCCCACTGTCGGTGATGTCGCCGGGATCGGCCTGGTGATCGCCGGGCTGGCCCTGCACCAGAGACCGCCGGACGCCCCGTAAAGGGTGCCCGCCAGGGCCTCCCGGCCCAGGAACCAGCCGGAGCGCCCTATCGTTGTGCCAATAGAGCACAGGGCATGCCGCCCTGCCGCTGAGACGTAGCAGGAGGAGAGTCCGCGATGGCCCAGAACCCGGTGATCAACAAGTTCGGCGCCGCGACCGGCGCGAACCGGGGACCCGGGTCCGGCGGGTTCGTCACCCCGCCGCCCAGCGCGGGCGAGCTGCAGCAGATGTACAACCAGCCGGCGTACGCCCCGCCGAGCACCCCCGGCATCTCGCGGTACATGACGCTGGACGACGTCGTCGTGCGCGTCGGTGCCATGCTCGCCGTGCTGCTCGCCAGCGGCACGGTCGCCTGGGTGCTCGCTCCTAATCCGAGCGCGTACCTGCCGATCCTGCTCATCGGGCTGGCCGGCGGTCTGGGTCTCGGCCTGTACATGGCCTTCACGATGAAGGCCAACGCGGTGACGGCGCTGGTCTACTCAGCCTGCGAAGGGCTCCTGCTCGGCGCGATCAGTCGGGTGTTCGAGGACCGCTACCACGGGATCGTCATCCAAGCAGTCAGCGGGACGGTGATGGTCGCGGCCGGCATGCTGTTCGTGTACCGCATCGGCGCCATCCGGGTCACCCCCAAGTTCACCCGCGTCGTCGTCGGCGCGACCATCGGCGTGTTCGGGCTGATGCTCGTCAACCTGGTCGCCTACCTGTTCCACCCGGGCGGTCTCGGGCTGCGT
>DATAOR010000305.1:0-15099 GCA_036265635.1 Gemmatimonadales bacterium | reverse complement strand
CGGGCCGCTGGGCCTGGCCGCGGCGGGCTTCAGCTCGCCGGGCCTCGCGGGAGCGATAGGGGGCGCGCCGGCGGGCTGCTGACCTGGCAGGGCCGACCCCGGGACCGGCGGGCCGGGGATCGGCTTCATCAATCGCGGCCTCGTCGCCGTTCCCGGCTGCCGCGCCGCCCCTCGGGTGTCGGCGGCAGCCGGACCCAGGGTGTCCCCGCCCGTCGGGGCCGCGGCCGAAGAGCTCGGCGCGACGGCGGAAGAGCTCGGCGCGCCGGCCGCACCCATCCGGGCCGCCCGCCGCCGGACCGCGTCCAGCTGATCAGCCGGCGGCACCCGGCCCTGGCGCCCAGCCGCCGCGCCTTTGGGTGGCACCACCGGCGTGTCCACCGCCTGCCGGGCGATCCCAGGTCGGCCGGCGGCGTCCGCACCAGGCGCCGGGACGGCCGCGGCCGGCACCTGGGCGCCCTGCCGGGCCACCCGATCAGAAGTTGGTAGGGCGGAGGGAGCCTGTGCGGCCGGGCGCGGCTCTGCCGTCTTGGTCAGGGCCGTCTGCACCCGCGCGATCCAGCCGCAGTAGGCCGGCAGCCGGTCCGGCGTGGTATCGGCCCGGGCGGGCGGCAGGGGCGGCAGATGGAGCAGGCTGCGGAGGTCGGAGATCAGCAGCGCCTGGCGGTCGCGATCGGCGTTCCGGAGATCCCGGCGGGCGTCCTGCATCACCGTCAGCATCTCGCAGGTGCTCATCTCCCGGTCGCCCCGGACGGTCTCGGAGCTGTTGCGGACCAGCTCGTCGTATACGTCCTTCACCCGGATGTCGTTCACCTTGTAGTAGGTCAGCTGGAAGGTGAGCGGATCGCTCGGCCGGTACTGGTGGATGCTGCCGTCGTAGAGCCGGAGGTTGAGGTCGGTCCGGCCCTCGTTGTACGCCATCCGCCCGCTGTCGGCGTAGATGATCCGCCGGCTGGCCTCGCCGCCCATGTCGTAGATGGTGATGTCCCGGAGCCGCCCGGTGGCGGCGTCGATCCGGCCGGCCCGGAGGAAGTACTGCGAGGGCGGCACTTCGTTGATCACCTGCTCCCTGAGCTCGAGCGTCGGCTTCTTTCGCCCGATGTCGATCAGCAGGCCCCGGAGCCGGGCATTGGTCCGGGGCAGCACCTGGTCGACGAAGGCGAAGTTGAAGACCGACATCGCCACCCCCCAGCCCAGCACCGGCGCCAGGATCTGGTAGACGCTGATGCCGCTGGCCCGCATGGCGGTGATCTCATTGTCGGCGGCCAGGTGGCTGAAGGCGTACAGCACGGCCAGCAGGACCGCCATCGGCAGCGTCATGGCGACGATGAACGGCAGGCTCAGCGCGAACACCTCCCCGATTACGCCCCACGGCAGGCCCTTCCCCACCAGGGCGCCGAACTTCTTGGCGATCTGGCTGAGGAGCATGAGGCTGGTCAGCGCCGCCAGCGCGAACACGAACGGCGCGGCGAGCTGACGGAGGAGGTACCGGCTGAGCAGGCGCACGTGAGCTAACTCTCAGGGTTGTAACGACTTGTTCGGCGCTGTGCAGACCAGTATATTGGGGTGTCCCATGTTCCTCAAGCCTCGCCGCCGTTCTCTCCAGTGAATCGTGCGCTGATCGCCCTGGGCTGCCTCGTCTGGCTGCCTCGGGTGCTCTGGGCGCAAGCGGACACGACGGCACCGGCGCTCCGGCTCCGGTTCGAGGTGCCGCCGTTCGTCCTCACCGAGCCCCCGGCGCTCCGGGCCCCCTGGATGGGGAGCCCCCGGCTGCCGCCCGCCGTCCACGCCGCGGCCTTCGACAGCACCGTCAGCGCGACCCTCGCCGCCGCGCGGGCCGAGCAGCGGCGCGGCTTCCGGCTCCGTCAGATCTACGGCGAGCAGGTCGCCGCGGCGGCCGACACCCTGGCCCCGGCCCCCGAGCCCGGTGCCGAGCCGGTCACTGAGCCCGGGGCGGAGCCCGGCCGGCCGGGTGAGCCGTCGCGGCGGCGGGGGCTGCTCGGCCTCCCGACCGACTACGCCGATCTCACGGTGGACGGCCAGGCCCGGCTGGAGATCCGGACCAACCGGGTGCGCGAGGAGCGCTGCACGCCGGCCCTCTCGCTCGATCCCAACTCGGCCTGCCGGGGCGGGTTCAAGCCGCCCAGCCTGGATAACCAGCTTAACCTCCGCGCCAGCGGCCTGCTCGGTCGCCGGATCCACCTGAACGTGGACCTCGACACCGAGCGGGACTTCTCGGCCAACAACAACGTCCAGGTCTACTACGAGGGGCTGGAGGACGAGATCGTCCGTCGGGTGGACGTGGGGACGGTGGTGTTCCAGCCGCCCCGCTCGCGCTTCATCACCGCCGGGGTGCCCTCCAGCAACTTCGGCGTCAACGCCACCTTCGAGGTCGGGCCGGTCCAGCTTCAGACCCTGGCCGCAACCCAGAAGGGCAGCGTCATTGCCGAGCGGACCTATACCGTGGGCGAGACCACCACCCAGCCGCAGGAGCGCCAGCTCCGCGACCTCGACTTCGAGAGCGGCCGGTTCTTCTGGGTGGTGGATCCCGACAGCCTGGCCGGCTTCCCCGCGGTGGACATCCTCAACCAGGCCTCGCTCACCCTGGCGCCGACCTACCAGCCGGCCCAGGTCCGGATCTACCGCTACCGCGCCGCCATCGCCAAGAGCGGGACCAATCCCAACATCGGCGGGATCACCGCGCTGGCCCGGCGGACCGACAGCCCGCAGCAGTTCGGCCCGGCCCGCTGGGAGCTGCTGATCCAGGGCAGCGACTACTACCTCGATCCGTCGGGCCGCTGGATCGTGCTGGCCACCAAGCTGGACCAGAGCGACTATCTCGCCGTCAGCTATCGGACGGCGGCCGGCACCACCATCGGCACCTTTCCCGAGGTCGACCGCGGCACCGGGTCGGTCGGCGGCCTGCCCCAGGCCCGCGACACGCTCGAGCTGATCGTCCAGCCGCAGCAGACGCCGGACCTGCCGACCTTCCGCTATGAGATGCGCCAGATCTACCGGGTGGCGGGGGCGGACCTGAGCACGCCGTCGCTCCAGGTGGGCATCACCCTCAACCGGTCCGAGCGGCCCCAGAGCGGCGGGGGACAGACCTACCTCCAGCAGCTCGGCCTGGCCGTCCCGACCGACCCGACCGTGTTCGACCGCTCCACCCGGCTGTTTCCCCGGCAGCAGGACACCGAGGCGGCCGACGTGGTCCACGACTCCTACATCGTGTTCCCCAACCTGCAGCCGTTCGCCGACCCGGCCCGGCTGACGACGGATGAGCGCTCGGATTCGCTCTATCGCATCCCGCTGTTCCTGCTGACCAGCCAGGGGCCGCCCGCCAAGTTCGCCGTGCAGCTCGACTACCAGGCGACCGGCGGGGGCGATCGGAGCACGCTGAGCCTCAACGCGCTCCAGATCCGCGAGGGCAGCGAGGAGCTCAGCGTCGGCGGGCGCAAGCTCGAGCGCCACGTGGACTACGACATCTCGTACGACGTGGGGCAGGTGACGTTCCTCGATCCCGACGCGCTGTTCGGCAGCAACGGCAGCGCCCAGGTCACCGCCCGATTCGAGGAACAGGGGCAGTTCGCGGTGGCGCCGACCACGATCCTCGGCCTCACCACCCGCTACTCCCTCGGCGACCGCGGGTCGATCAACCTGATCGGGCTCTACCAGCGCGAGGCCAGCGCCTTCAACCGCCCGGCCCTCGGCTTCGAGGCCACCGCCAACCTGATCGGCGGGATCAACACCGAGCTCCAGTTCAAGCCCACCTGGCTCACCCGGCTGCTCAACGGCCTCACCACCAAGTCCTCCACCGCGCCCTCCCAGCTCAGGCTGGCCGGCGAGGTGGCCTTCAGCAAACCGGACCCCAGCCGGTCGGGGCAGGCCTATCTCGAGGAGTTCGAGGGGGAGACCGGCCTGCCGGTCTCGCTCCGCGAGTCCCAGTGGGAGTTCGGCAGCCGGCCCCAGCAGGCCACCGGTCTGGAGGACATCGGCTTCGGCGGCGGGTTCGAGCTGGACGACGCGGTGGCGCTCACCTGGCAGAACCTGGTCCCGGCCTGCAACGGCTGCAACCAGGCGCTCGACATCCGGCCTCAGCAGATCGACACCCTCATCCGGGTGGCGGGACGGGGCGAAGAGGTCGAGACGGTCATGTATCTCACGCTGCACGCCGACACCGCCGGCGGCATCGTGCAGACCAACAACTCCTCGCGCTGGACCCTGCCGGCCCGGCCCAACCGGCCGCGCTGGCGCTCGATGGCCACCTCGCTCAGCCCCACCGGGCTCGACCTCACCCGGGAGGAGTACCTCGAGTTCTGGCTGCTCCAGCCGACCGACATGTCGGCCGACTCGGCCCACCTCCGCCTGGTGGTGGACCTCGGCACGGTGAGCGAGGACGCGGTGGCCTTCGCGCCTGACTCGCTGATCCCCAGCGGCAGCGACACCACCTATCGGGGCCGCCAGTTCATCGGGCTCGGCCAGCTCGACACCGAGCGGAGCTCGATCGGCATCTTCAACTCCGAGACCGACGACATCGGCATCCTGGGGGACCGGCCGCCGAGCATCGCGGTCGCGGGCGGCACCCCGCTGGCCGGCTTCCCCCTCTGCCAGCGCGTCCTCTCCTCCTCTGTGCCGGTGTTTCCCTGGGGCGACCTCAGCGCCCGCTGCACCAATGGCAACGGCGTGCTCGACACCGAGGACCTGAACGGCGACAACGTGCTCGACGGCACGGGCTCGAACGAGAACGTGTTCCGCTACGTGGTGGATCTCGCGGCCGACAGCTTCTTCGTCCGCGACGGGGTCAGCTCGGCGCCCGACGCCCAGGGGCGGCGGTCCACCTGGAAGCTGTATCGGGTGCCCCTGCGCCAGCCCAGCGCCACCCTCAACACGCCGACCCTCCGGCTGGTGCAGGACCTGCGCCTCACCCTGGCTGCCCCGCCCGACAACGGCGGCCCCGACGTGGTCGCCCGGGTGGCGATGGCGCGGCTCCGGTTCGTCGGATCGCCCTGGGTCCGCCGGGCCGAGACGCCGATCGCGGGGCTCAACGGCTCGGTCGGCCTGCCCGGCGCCAGCATCAGTGTCTCGACCGTCTCCACCGAGAACCTGCTCGACCTGGGCTACACCTCGCCGCCCGGCGTGTTCGATCAGGTGGATCGCCGGGGCGGGGATCGGGCCTCGCAGGGCACCCAGATCAACGAGCGGTCGCTTCGTCTGGTGGCCGGCGACCTGCAGCAGAACGAGCGGGCGGAGGCCTATCTCCGGCTGCCGTCCGGGCCGCAGAGCGTGCTCAACTACCGGCAGCTTCGGGTCTGGATGCGGGGGCGCGGCCCCGGCTGGCAGGAGGGGGATCTCCAAGCTTTCATCAAAGTCGGCAGCGACGACCAGAACTTCTATCTCTACCGGGCCGGCGCCCGGACCGACACCTGGGACCCTGAGTTCGCCATCGACCTCGAGGTCTGGCGCCGGCTCCGCACCGACATCGAGAACCGCTGGCTGTCGGGTCAGCCGGCGTCCGGCAACGCCGACTGCGGCGGCGTCTCCGACCCGGAGGCCTACGTCGCCTGCGACGGTCCCTACCTGGTCCAGGTGCGCAGCCCCGGCATCAACCCGCCCAACCTGGCGGCGATCCAGGAGATCTCGGCAGGCATCTTCCGCGCCGGCCAGACGGTGAGCGTGCCCGAGGCCGAGCTGTGGGTGGACGACATCCGGCTGAGCGACCCGGTGTCGGAGACCGGCCTGGCCGGCTCGCTCGACGCCACCCTCAACGCGTCCGACGTGGCCACGGTCAACCTGTCGTACATCAATCAGAACGGCCAGTTCCGCCAGCTCAACCAGGACCCGACCTACCGCGGCCGCGGCGTGCTCCAGGCCAACAGCAGCATCCGGCTCGACCGGTTCCTGCCGACCTCGCTCGGCCTGGCGATGCCGCTCACGGTGAACTACGCCCGGACCAGCGTGAACCCGGAGCTGCTCACCGGGACCGACATCCGGGCCGGCGCGCTGCCCGGCCTCCGGACGCCCGAGAACCGGAGCGCCACCTTCGGCCTCACCGTCCGCCGGAGCGAGGTCGGCAAGAGCTGGCTGGTCAAGGGGCTGGTGGATCCGCTGGCGGTCTCGGCCAGCCTGACCAACGGGAGCGCGGCCACCGAGCTGTCCGAGGTCAGCTCGAAGAACTACAACGTCAACCTGGGCTACAACCTCCAGCTCAAGCGGAAGGGCTTCCGCCTGCCGCTGGGCGGCCTGGTCAAGGCGCTGCCCAAGTTCATCCGCCAGAGCGACGCCGGAAAGGCGCTGGAGCGGGCGGATTTGAGCCTGGCGCCGACCCGCCTCTCCCTCAGCAGCGGCCTGAGCCGCGACCGGGCCGAGGCCACGGCCTTCCTGGTGCCGGTGGCCCGGAGCGACGACGCCAGCCTGACGCCCACCCTGGCGCTGAATCACCTCTGGCGGAACGCCGCCGGGCTGAGCTGGCAGCCGTTCAGCATGCTCAACCTGAGCAGCGACCTGGTGAGCACCCGGGACCTCCGGGTCTACCCCGACTCCTCGCCGCTCGGCCGGCTGGCGTACGCGGAGCGCCGGTTCCTCGTCGGCATTCCGGTCGGGGTGGAGCGGGACCGGAGCCTGTCGTCGGTCTTCGCCCTGACTCCCCGGCTGGCCAGCTGGCTCCGGCCCCGGCTGCTCAGCAGCAGCAGCTTCGTGCTCTCGCGCACGCTGGCGAGCCGCGACCCGGTCCGGGCCGATGGCGACAGCGGCGCCTTCATCCTGCCCCAGACGCTGAACAACGCGCGGACCAACGAGATCGGCGGCTCGGTGGATCTGGGGCGTGCGCTCAGGGGCCTGACCGGCGACAGCAGCACCGTGGGACGGGCCGTCGCCCGGGTGCGGCCGCTCGATCTCAGCACCCGGCTCACCCGGAGCTCGACCTACGACCTGAGCGCGTTCGATCCGGGGCTGGGCTACCAGCTCGCCTTCGGCGGCCTGGACGACTTCTTCACCCGGGACGGCGCGCCGGCGCTGGGCGTCTCGGAGACCCGCACCGCCACCGTGACCAGCGGTGCGGATCTCCCCTTCGGCTTCACGGTCAACCTGTCGCACGCGCTCACCCGGACCACCAGGTTCCAGCGGGTGGGGGACATCTACCTCCAGACCGAGACCAACCAGCGCGAGTGGCCGGTCGGCAATGCCCGCTGGAGCCGGACTCTGGCCAGGGGCCCGTTCACCGTGCTGGCACTGGGGGCCGCCTTCCGTCACCGCGAGGGCAGCTCAGTCCAGGCGAGCCGGGCCGAGGGTGGGGCGGGCGCCTTGACCCGGATCAGCTCCTCGTCGTTCACGCCCGATCTCCAGGTCGGGCTGCGCAACGGCGTCGTGATGACGCTGGGGCTCAGCCGCACCGGCCAGGACAACGTCTCCAACGGCAGCAACACCCAGCTCGACCAGAACGATTTCACCGGGTCGCTCAACTATGCCTTCCGGATGCCGCGGTCGATCGGCCGCTCGCGCCGGCTGGTGCGGAGCTCATTGGCCTACCAGTACACCATGGCCAAGAGCTGCCTCCAGCAGGCCAGCGACACCACCTGCGAGGTGATCTCCGACGTCCGCCGGCGCGAGGTCCGGGGCGGGCTCGACACCGACCTGCTCCAGAGCCTGACCGGCGGCCTCCAGCTCAACTACTCGATCAACGACGCCCGCCACCTGAGCCGGCGGACCTCCCAGATCTCGATCGTCGCCTCGTTTCAGCTGTCGCTCTTCGCCGGGGATTATCGGTAGCTGACGGGGACGGTCGCGGGGCGCGTCGCGTTGACTTTGCCCCCCAACCGGGGTTTCGTCCCGCGTCACTCAACCCCCTCGGGTCCCATGCGCCGCCGCTTGCTGCCGCTGTTCCTGCTGGTCCTCCCTGCCTGCCGCGAGGCCAAGCCCCACGTCCGCGAGTTCGACGGCGCGTCGGCCTTCCGTTACCTCGAGGCTCAGGTCGCCTTCGGGCCGCGGATTCCGGGCACCAAGGCGCACCGGCAGGCGGCGGCCTGGCTGGACTCGCTGCTCCGCCAGCGGGCCGATACCGTGATCGTTCAGTCGTGGACCCACCTGACCGGCTCGGGCGACTCGCTGCCGCTGACCAACTACGTGGCCCGGTTCAACCCGGCCGCGACCAAGCGGCTGCTGTTCCTGGCTCACTGGGACAGCCGACCGACCGCCGACAGTCCCACCTCGACCGACTCCACCAAGCCGGTCCCGGGCGCCAACGACGGCGGCTCGGGCGTCGCCCTCCTGCTCGGCGTGGCCGACGTGCTCAAGCGGAACCCGCCCGCCATCGGGGTGGACCTGCTGTTCGACGACGGCGAGGACTACGGCGATTTCACCAAGGCGCCCAAGGACGTGCTGATCGGCGCCCGGTACTATGCCGCCCATCCGGCGCCCGGCCCGCAGCCGCTCTACGCCGTGCTGTTCGATCTCGTGGCCGACAAGGATCTGCAGATCTTCCAGGAAGGCAATTCGCTGGTCGGGGCCCCCGAGGTGGTGGACCTGGTGTGGAGCACCGCGAAGGAGCTGGGGTATGCCGGCACCTTCGTGGCCAGTCCCAAGCACACCCTGATCGACGACCACCTCGAGCTGCAGAAGGTGGGCATCCGGGCGATCGACGTGGTGGACTTCGACTATCCATCGTGGCACACCGTATTCGATACGGTGGACAAGACCAGCAGTGCCAGCCTCCAGATCGTGGGTGACGTGGCGGTGGCGCTGGTGCGGCGGGAGCAGTAGCGCGGCAGGCGCCAATAACGGATTCACCACGGAGGCACGGAGGCCCCACACCCCGCCCAACTACAGATTCACCACGGAAGCACGCAACACACGGAAGACAAGGAGGCACCGGTACAGCACAGCTGTTGTTGCTGCCTCATGCCCTCCGTGCCCTCCGTGGTAAATCCGTTATTGATGACTGGGCTCAATTGCTTCCGCGGCCCCCCGCACCACACCGCGCGATTCCGCTGCTAGGGCCTGCCCCCCATCTCACTAGCATGTCCCCATGTCCGCCGCCGAGCGCCGGGCGCTTGTCCTGCTTCTCGCCCTGGGGCTGGTCGGCCAGGGCGCCCGCTGGTGGCTGGGGCGGCCTGGGGATGCCCCGGGCGAGATCCAGCTGCTGGCGCAACTGCCTCCCCGGTCCCCCGCGGGCCACCGGGACAGCCTGCTGGCCCTGGCCCGCCCGCTTGGCCCCACCGAACGGATCGACGCAGACCGCGCCTCCGCCGCCGAGCTGGCCAGGCTGCCCCGGGTGGGTCTCGCGCTGGCCAAGAGGATCGTGGCGGATCGCGAGGCTCATGGCCCTTTCGGAGGGCCGGCGGGCCTCGACCGGGTCCCCGGGATCGGGGCCGGCCTTATCACCGCCCTGGGCCCGCACCTTGCCTTCACCGCCCCTTCTCAGGCTGTTGCCCCACGCCCGATAACTGCAATCCAGCCGCGCGGTCCCGTACCCCCGACCGCCGCTACTGTCATAGATCTAAACACTGCTGACGTAGCCGCGCTCGACGCCCTGCCTGGGGTGGGGCCCGCCAGGGCCAGAGCCATCGTGGCTTACCGGCAGGCAAACGGCCCGTTCCATGCTCTGCAAGAATTGGCTCGGGTGCCCGGAATCGGACCGGCCGCCGCGGCCAAGCTGCAGGGACTGGTCCGGTTCGGCGGGTCGTGAGCGGCGGCGCCCCGCCCGGTGGGCGGCAGGCATTCACCATCTTTCCCCGGAACTCACTCGACCCATGGCGACGGCGGCGGCGGGCAGCGGCGGCGACCGGCTCGGCGACACCCTGGTGCGGGACGGGCTGCTCTCCCGGGAGCAGCTGCAGCAGGCCCTGGTCGAGCAGAAGGCGTCCAAGCATCGCCTCGGCTACGTGCTGGTCAAGCTCGGGCTGGTGCCCGAGATCGAGATCACCAAGCTGCTCGCCCGTCAGCATCGGATGCCGGCCGTGGACCTGTCACGGTTCGAAGTCGATCCCAAGATCCTCAAGCTGGTTCCCGCCGAGATGGCCACCAAGGGCGTGGTCCTGCCGCTCAAGCGCGAGGGCCGCACCCTCACCGTGGCCATGGCCGATCCCAGCGACGGCGGCCTGCTCGAGGACCTCAAGTTCATCACCCGGTTCGATCTCTTTCCCGTCATCGCCGGCGAATACACCCTCCGCTCGCTGATCGAGAAGCACTACCAGGTCGGCAGCCAGCAGGAGCTCGAGACCATCCTGAAGGACATGGAGGCGGCGGGCGAAGACCTCGAGGTGGTCGAGGAGCGGGAAGAGGAGACCGCCACCCAGGCGCAGATCGAGGACGCGCCGGTCGTCAAGCTGATCAACGGGCTGCTGATCGAGGCGGTCAAGCGGGGGGCCAGCGACATCCATATCGAGCCGTTCGAGCACGAGATCCGGGTGCGCTACCGGATCGACGGCGCGCTGCTCGAGATCATGCGCCCGCCGCTCAAGATGAAGGCCGCCCTCACCTCGCGCATCAAGATCCTGTCGCAGCTCAACATTGCCGAGCGGCGGGTGCCCCAGGACGGCCGGCTCAAGCTCAAGATGGGCAACCGGGTCATCGACTTCCGGGTCTCGACCCTGCCGGTGCTGTACGGCGAGAAGATCGTGCTCCGGATTCTGGACAAGGGGAACCTGACGCTCGACCTGACCAAGTTCGGGTTCGAGGTCAAGGCGGAAAAGGATCTGATGAAGGCGATCCTGAACCCGTACGGCATGGTGCTGGTCACCGGCCCCACGGGCTCGGGCAAGACCACCACGCTCTACTCGGCGCTGTCCCGGGTCAACACGCCCGAAGTCAACATCATGACCGCCGAGGATCCGGTCGAGTACAACCTGATGGGCATCAACCAGGTGCTGGTCCGGAACGAGATCGGCCTCACCTTCGCCGCCGCGCTGAAGGCGTTCCTCCGGCAGGACCCGAACATCATCATGATCGGCGAGATCCGCGATCTGGAGACGGGCGGCATCGCCATCAAGGCGGCGCTCACCGGCCACCTGGTGCTCTCGACCCTACACACCAACGACGCGCCCAGCACCATCACCCGTATGATCGACATGGGGATCGAGGCCTTCAACGTGGCCAGCGCCGTCAACCTGGTGGTTGCGCAACGGCTGGTCCGCCGGATCTGCAAGGAGTGCAAGGCCCCGCACAGCTACAGCGAGGAGGTCCTGTCCACCCTGGGCACGGATCTTGAGAAACTCCGGTCGATTCCCTTCATGAAGGGCACCGGCTGCGAGACCTGCAACGGCACCGGGTACAAGGGCCGGGCGGGGCTGTACGAAGTGATGTCGATGTCCCCCGAGCTGCGCCGCCAGATCCTCCGGGGCGCGTCCGTTTCCGAGATGCAGGAGCAGGCGGTCTCGGAGGGGATGCTCACCCTGCGGATGGATGGCATCAAGAAGATCGAGCGCGGCGTTACCACCCTCGAAGAAGTGGTCAAGGAGACGGCCGGATGAGCTTCAACCTGCGGGCGCTGCTCGAGGAGATGATCGAGAAGGAGGCCTCGGACCTCCACATCAGCACCGGCGAGCGGCCCAAGCTGCGGGTCGATGGGGACATCGTCGACAGCTCGGTGACGGAAGTGCTCACCCCCAAGGACACCCTCCAGCTGGCCTACTCGGTCCTGACCGAGAACCAGAAGAAGCGGTTCGAGACCGAGGACGAGCTCGACTTCTCCTTCGGGATTCAGAACTTAGCCCGTTTCCGCGGCAACTGCTTCAAGCAGCGGGGCTGCGTCTCCATGGTAATCCGCATGATTCCGTTCAATGTGCGAACCTTCAACGAGCTGGGCCTGCCCCCGGTCATCGCCAAGCTGGCCGAGCGGCCCCGTGGCCTGATTCTGGTCACCGGGCCGACCGGCTCGGGCAAGAGCACCACCCTGGCGGCGATCATCGACAAGATCAACAAGGAGCGGAAGGGTCACATCATCACGGTGGAAGACCCGATCGAGTTCATCCACCGCCACCAGAGCTGCATCGTCAACCAGCGCGAGATCGGCACCGACACCAAGAGCTTCGCCAGCGCGCTCAAGTACGCCCTGCGCGAGGATCCGGACGTGATCCTGGTGGGCGAGATGCGGGACCTGGAGACCATCGCCGCGGCGCTGACCATCGCGGAAACCGGCCACCTCGCCCTGGCCACGCTCCACACCAACTCCGCCGCCGAGTCGATCAACCGGATCATCGACGTGTTTCCCTCGAACCAGCAGTCGCAGGTCCGGGCCCAGCTGGCCTTCGTGCTCGAGGGGGTGGTGACCCAGACCCTGCTGCCCAAGGCGCGGGGCCGCGGCCGGGTGATGGCCTGCGAGATCATGGTGGCCACGCCCGCCATCCGGGCGCTGATCCGCGACGACAAGATCCACCAGATCTACTCCGCCATGCAGTCGGGCAAGAAGCACGGCATGCAGACGATGAACGACGCGCTGTTCCAGCTGTACACCAATCGCGAAGTGACCCAGGACGAGTGCGAGCGCGTCTCGCCGGAGCCCAAGGAGTTCCTCCGGATGATCGGGGTCACGCCGATGGAGGATCAGGACATCGCGCCCATCGATCGCCAGCGCGCCAACGCCGGCCGTCGCTAACCGGAGAGCCAGCCCATGCCGATGTTCGAGTATACCGCCCGGTCCCAGACGGGCCAGATCCAGAAGGGCCAGCTGGACGTCGCCAACAAGGACGACGTGACCGCCTTCCTGCGCAAGAACCGGCTGGTGCTGGTGAGCGTGCGCGAGGCGCCCAAGCAGATCAAGCTGGGCATGGGCGGACCGCGCATCAAGACGCGCGACATCGTCATTCTCACCCGGCAGTTCGCCACCATGATCAACGCCGGCCTGCCGCTGGTGCAGTCGCTCAACATCCTGGCCCAGCAGACCGAGAACAAGGCGCTGGCCAGCGTGACCCGGGCGGTGGTGTACGACGTCGAGAGCGGCAACACCCTGGCCGATGCCTTCTCCAAGCACCCCAAGGCCTTCTCCAGCCTGTACGTCAACATGGTGGCCGCCGGCGAGGCCGGCGGTATCCTGGACACCATCCTGCTCCGGCTGGCCAGCTTTCTGGAAAAGAACGACGCCCTGGTCCGCAAGGTGAAGGGCGCCATGATCTACCCGGGCGTGATCATCTCGGTGGCCGCCATCGCCATCGCGATCCTGCTGGTGTTCGTCATCCCGACGTTCCAGAGCATGTTCGCCTCGGCCAACCTGCAGCTGCCGCTGCCGACCCGGATCGTGATCGGGATGTCCAACTTCCTGATCGGGTACTGGTGGGCCATTATCGGGATCGTGGCGGGCGCGGTGTTCGCCATCCGGAGCTGGTACGCCACCGCCGCCGGCCGGCTCCAGGTCGACAGCCTGCTGCTCAAGGCGCCGGTCCTGGGCGACGTGATCCGGAAGTCGGCGGTGTCGCGGTTCACCCGTACGCTGGGCACCCTGGTCAGCTCGGGCGTCAGCATCCTCGAGGGCCTGGAGATCACCGCCAAGACCGCCGGCAACCAGGTGGTTCACAACGCGGTGATGGAGTCGCGCCAGAGCATCGCCGGCGGCGAGACCATCGCCGCTCCGCTGGAGAAGTCGAAGGTGTTCCCGCCCATGGTCATCAGCATGATCGCGGTGGGCGAGCAGACCGGCGGCCTCGACGAGATGCTGAGCAAGATCGCCGACTTCTACGACGAGGAAGTGGACGTGGCGGTGAGCGCCCTGCTGAGCCTGATGGAGCCGGCCATGATTGTGATCCTCGGCGTCATCGTCGGCGGCATGGTGATCGCCATGTACCTGCCCATCTTCGACATGATGAACGCGGTGCAGTAAGCGCCCCCGCTCCCGGCGAGGCGGTGGTACTAAAGGCGGCCGCTCCACGTTGGTGGACGGCCGCCTTCTCGTACCAGATCTCGACCTTCTCGTACTATATCAGACTCGCGGGATGTGCGACGGCCTAACGCGTCGTCGGGAAGTTGTTGACCACTCCGCCGTTTCTGACCGTCCGGGCAACCCGGTCCGCGAAGATCCGGGTGCCGACCCGGGTCATCGCGCCCGGCTCGCCCTTGAGCTCGGTCGAGTCATCGAGCACGATCCCGCCGTCCGCGACCCGGATCAGCTGGGCCGAGAGCAGCCAGATCAGGTTGCTGGTCTTGCTCACCTTGGCCAGCACCACCCATCGGGCGCCAAGTCCCCGGCCTACCGCCACCGCGCAGGCCACCCGCACCTGGCAGGCGACGCCGCCCGCCAGCCGCCGCGCGTCGGGCGAGGATGCTGCGGAGTCCACCAGGGCAAAGGGGACCAGCTGGCCTGGCAACTGCTCGGTCAGGCGGCCCCGGAGCGTGGCCGTGGCGGTGTCGGCCATGTCCGAGTCCGAAGCTGCGCGGACGTTGGCTTGGGCGTTGTAGATTGAGGCGGTGAACACGGCGACCCGGGCGGTCGGACTCTCGAGGGCGGGGTCGGGGCGACTCTGGGCCGCCGCCGGCGCCGCGAGTACGACGCCCGCGGCCAAGAGGAGGGGCAGGGGAATTCTCATCCCCGAACGTACCTGATGTTTCGTCGCCAGCGTGTGACACGGGACACGCATGCGCGCCGCCGGCGGGAGCGGCACCGGAAGGCCTGCCGGGTGCTGGTCCCCGGGCGGGATGGTGCCGGCGCCAATCGTCGGGGGCCGGAAGGGGGAGTTCCGCGCCTTGAAACGAAGCTCAGACCGGCGTCGTAGGTCTGGATGCCCTCTCAGCCTCTCTCGCACACCACCGTCAGGTCCGCCCCGATGCCTGCTCTCACGCTGCTGGTCAATGGCACCCGCCGACAAGTAGACCTCCCCCCCGACACCCCGCTGCTCTGGGCCCTGCGCGATGGCCTCGGCCTCACGGGGGCCAAGTACGGCTGCGGCACGGGGCAGTGCGGCGCCTGCACGGTCCAGGTGGATGGCGTGGCCGTGCGGTCGTGCATCGTGCCGGTGTCCCAGCTGGGGGAAAAGTCGATCATGACCGTAGAAGGACTGTCGCGCGACGGGTCGCACCCGGTCCAGCGGGCCTGGATCGCCGAGGATGTGGCCCAGTGCGGCTACTGCCAGGCCGGCCAGATCATGGCGGCCGCGGCGCTGCTCCAGAGGACGCCCCGGCCCA
>DATAOR010000304.1:0-3614 GCA_036265635.1 Gemmatimonadales bacterium | reverse complement strand
ACCCCCGCCCCCGACGGCTATCCGCCCCCGGTCCTCCGCGTCTGCCCTGAATGCGCCGGCCCGCTGGTCCGTGCCTCGGGCTGCGTCAACTGCCGCCACTGCGGCTGGGGGCGCTGCGGATGAGCAGTGCGGCCCAATTGGCCCAATTGCCGCTGCTGGCGCCGCCGGCCGGGCGAGGCCTGCCGGTACTGGACGAGCGCGAGCGGGGCACCCGGTTCCATGCCCTGCCGGCGCGCTCGGTACTCAACTCGCCCGCCACCACCGGGATGGATTTCTGGTCGATCAACCCCTACGTCGGCTGTGAGTTCGGCTGCACCTACTGCTACGCCCGCGAGACCCACCGCTGGGCCGCCGAGCGCCACGGGCTGCCGGCCGAGCCGCTGCCGGCGTGGGAGGCGTTCGAGCGGCGGATCCTGGTCAAGACCGGGGCGCCCGAGGTGCTGGCCCGGACGCTCCAGCCGGACCGGCTGGGCCGGCAGTCGCTGGTCATCGGCACGGCCACCGATCCCTATCAGCCCGCCGAGCGCCGCTTCCGGCTCACCCGCCGGCTGCTCGAAGTGCTGCTCGGCTACCGCGGCCTCGCCATCGGCCTCATCACCAAGTCGCCGCTGGTGGTGCGCGACATCGACCTGCTGCAGCAGCTGTCCCGGCGGCACGAGGTCACCGTCAACGTCTCGCTGGTGACGCTCGACCGCCGGCTGGCCCGGCGGCTCGAGCTCAAGTCACCGGTGCCCGAGGCGCGGATTCGGGGGCTGGCGCGGCTCACCGCCGCGGGGATCTACGCCGGCCTGCTGGTCGCGCCCATCGTCCCCGGCATCACCGACGACCGGGCCGGGCTCGACCGGCTGCTGGGCGCGGCCAAGGCGGCGGGTGCCCGCTACGTGATCGGGTCGGCGCTCCGGCTCGGCCCCGTGGCGCGGGCCCGCTTCCTTCCCGTGCTCGCCCGCGAGTTCCCCGATCTGGCCGAGCGGTACCGCCGCCACTACGCCACCCGCGAGGGGGTGAGTCCGGCCTATCAGCGCGGCCTCACCCAGCGGCTCCACCAGCTTCAGCGGCGCCACGGCTTCCCGGTGGACGAGAGCTTCCAGCGCCGCCGCCAGCTGGAGGGGTACCAGCGGCGGACGGCCGCGCCGGAGGACCAGACCGTGCTGCTATAGCTCGCTCTCCGGTTGAATCGCACCCACGGGCCGTCATGCGCTCTGTCCTGTTCATCGATCCACCTGCCTTCTGCACCGCCGTCGAAGGCCTGCTCTCGCCGGCGCTCCGGCGCCGGCCCGTGGCCGTGGCCCCGCCCGGGGCGGACCGGGCCGTGGTGCTGGCCCGCTCGGCCGAGGCCCGGCTGGCCGGGATCGAGCGGGGGATGCCGGTGCGGCAGGCGCTCAAGCGCTGTCCCGACCTGGTCGTGCTGCCGCCCAATCCCCGGCTCTACGCCCGGGCCTCGCGGGCGCTGCATGAGGTGCTCCGGCTCTACGCGCCGGTCATCGAGCCCCGGGGCTACGGCCACGCCTTTCTCGATCTTACCGGCACCGGCCGCCTGTTCGGCCCGGCGGTGGACGTGGCCGCCCGGGTCCAGCGCGAGGTCCGCCAGCGGCTCCGGCTGGCCGTCTCGGTCGGCATCGCCGCCAACAAGCTGGTGAGCCAGGCCGCCACCACCGTCATCAAGCCCGAACCCCTGCTGGAGGTGCCGGGCGGCGATGAGGCCGGCTTCCTGGCGCCCCATCCGCTCGACGTGCTGCCCGACCTGCCTCCCCGGCTCCGCCGCCGGCTGGACGACTATCAGCTCGAGCTCATCGGCGAGGTGGCGGTCATTCCCGAGAGCGCGCTCTGCGCCGTGTTCGGCGGCGCCGGGCGCCTCCTCCGGGCGCGGGCCCGCGGCATCGACCCCCGGCCGGTGCTGGCGCCCGAGCAGCAGGCCGAGTTCCACACGGCCCACGCCCTGGCCACCGACACCAACGATCTCGCCGTGCTCCATCCCCTGCTCCAGTTCCTGAGCGAGCGGCTGGGCCGCCGGCTCCGCCGCCGCGGGCTGGTGGCCCGGCGGCTCCGGGTGGAGCTCACCTATGCCGATCACTCGGCGGCCGCCCGCACCGTGGCGCTCCCGGGAGCGGTGCTCGACGCCGAGCTGGGGGATGCCGCCCGGCGGGCCTTCGGCCTGGCCAACGTCCGGCGGCTGGCCGTCCGCTCGGTGGCGCTGATGCTGGATCGTCTGGAGGCGGCCCGGGGTCAGCTCGATCTGTGGGGGTCGCTCCACGAGGCGGCCACGGCGGCCGGCGCCGCCGGGCGGTGGGGCGAGGAGACCGTGGTGGCGGCGCCGGGCAGGTGGCGTCGCTTCGACCGGCCGGGGGAGGCCGTGGTGGCGCCGGACGGGTGGCGTCGCTTCGACCAGCCGGAGGAGGCCGTGGCTGGCCGGTGCCCCGATGGAGGCGGCCCCGAGCGGCGGGGAGACGATGCCGCGCCGGACTGGCTCCCCGAGCGGCGGGAAGACAGCGCCGCGCCGGGCTGGCCGGCGCGGCAGACCGCGGAGAGGTGGACGCCGCGCGACGAAGAGCCGGGCCGGGGATCCCCCTGGCCCGACGCCGCGCAGTCCGACGCCGCGCAGCCCGACGCCGCGCGCGGCCCCGCCCTGCAGCAGGCGCTCGACCGCATCCGCGGCCGATGGGGCACGCGCGGCGTCGTCCGCGGGACCGGCCTGGGCCTCAGCGGCGGCCGCTGTCCGGACGGGCGCTCAGGCTCGAGCGGTCCTGCCTGATCTCGTGGTGCGCGTCGATCGCCCCCTGGGAATCCTTCTTGACCTTCTGCTCCACCGCCGCCAGCCGCGACGCGGCCTGCTGGTCGCGGTGGAGGTCCTGGTCCCGGGTCTTTCGGGCCGCGTTCAGGGCCGCCTCGTCCCGGCTGATGGCCGCGGCGTCCCTCGGCTTGGCCGCCCGCTCGCGGTCGAGCTGATGCTGCAGCGAATCGATCCGGGCGGCGATCGCCTGGGTCTGGTAGTGATCCTGGGCCAGCGCCGCCCGGATGGAATCGCGGACCGCGACCTCCTGATGGAGCTTGGTAGTGTCCCGGGTGATGACCCGCTCGTCGTGGGCCACGTCGCGGTGACGGGCGCTGGGGGTCTGAGCGCTGGGGGTCTGAGCGGTGGCGGTCTGGACGGCCAGCGACGGAACGGCCAGGGCGAGCAGCGCGAGGGCTGCGGCATGAATTCGGAGCATGAGGTGTTCCTCCAAGTGTGACGCCGGGCCGTTCGTCGGCCCCGGACGGCGTCGTCACTTGCAGATCGCGGACCACATCGCCGCGCTCCGTTGGCCGCCGCCCGAGCGCGCTTCGCCCGCCCGGGCCGGCGGCCGGGGTCAAACTGTCCGGCCGAAACTCCCCTTCAGGGCCGAACTGCCCGGGTCACCCCAGTGTGACCTGCGTCGAGGACAGGACCCGCGTGCGCCACGGGTCCGACCGGATGCGGCCGGGCGCACGGCCTCATGGCCCAGGTCGCACTCGGGTCACCAGGTCACGACCACCTTGCCGAAGGTCTCGTGTCGCTCCATCGCCTCGTGGGCCTCCGCCAGCCGGGCCATCGGGTAGATCCGCTCGACCACGGCCCGAAGCGGTGTCGCGTGCTCGAT
>DATAOR010000303.1:0-20954 GCA_036265635.1 Gemmatimonadales bacterium | reverse complement strand
TCCCGCCAGCACGGTCCTGCTTGCCCGGGTGGTGCTCGGCGAACGGCTCAATGCCCGGCAGGTCGTCGGCGTGGTGTGCGCGCTGGCGGCCATCGGGTTGATCGTTCGGGGCGGCGGCGCGGTCGGGCCCTGACCACTCGCCGCGCTCAGACGGGAATTACACCCGCTAGGCCGAGCGTCCGCCCGAGTGATGGTCGCCGTGCCGGTTGACGTCCCGCGAGGCTCCCGCCGGAACCGAGCGGCCGAGCAGGTTGGCGAAGTCGACCGCGCCGCCCACCCATTCCTCGCGCCGGCAGCTCACCACCCGGGTCTCCCGGTCCGAGATCAGCTCGAGCGTGACGTGAGTCTGGCTCTCATCCCGGCGGACCGGCGTGCGGGCCTGGACGAACCAGGTGCGGCCGTCGTGAAGGAAGAACTCGTGGCGGTCCAGTGTCGGCTCCCGTGGGGGTGATGCCTCACGATCGACCCGGCCGGATCGCCCGTCAACTGTCGAATATGCGACGCTGTCGAGAACCACGACGGCGAGGCCGGCTCGGGTGCAGCCGGCTGCCCTGGCAACCTTTGCGCGGCCTCGGCGAGAGGGCCACATTCAGAAGGAGCCGCGCCCGGCCTGCAGCCCAGTGGCCCGAGCTTCCGGCCCTGTCCCCGACCTTTTCGGCCCCGCACTCCGGAGCAGCCGGTGCACTCTGGTTCCCTCGCTCATCACCTTCGCCGGCTGACCTTGCTGGCCTCGCTTGCCCTGCTGCCGGGGCTTCCCGCTTCGGCCCAGCAGGCGCCGCTCCGGGTTACGGCGTCGCAGTTCCGGTCCCTCCATTGGCTCGAAGGCCGTTGGCGTGGCGCCGGGCCGGCCGGGGCGCCGTTCTACCAGGAGTGCACCTTTCGCGACGACTCCACCCTGGCCACCCGCACCTTCGCCGACTCGGCGTTCACCCGGGCGACCGACAGCAGCGAGGTGCGGCTCCGGGGCGGCGAGGTGGTGAGCCAGAGCGGCTCGCGACGCTGGGCCGCGACCGCGATCGACTCGGCCCGGATCAGGTTCACCCCGGTGGCCCACGCGCACCACGCCTTCACCTGGCGACGGGAATCGGACGACGTCTGGACCGCCACCCTCCGCTGGCCGGCCCGGATCGGGCGACGAACCCGGACGGTCAGCTATCGAATGATGCGGATGGGTACCGTCACGTCGGGATGACGTCGCCACCTCACCCCGAGGCTCCGGGCGAACGAAGGCGCGGGAAGCCATGAGCCGCTCCCCGCGCCTTGCCACACCGGTGATCGGCCCGCCCGCTGGCTTACTCCACCGCCGGCAGGTCCACCTTGAGGATCCGCCCCTCAGTTCCCACCAGCCAGCCGAAGTGACGGTTGGCAAACCCGGCGGCCCAGTAATCCTTGGCGCCCTGGATCCGCCGCCAGGTCCGGCCTTCGTCGGGTGACCAGGCCGCGCCCCCCGGGCCGGTGATGACGACGGTGCGTCCATCCGGCCCGCCGCTCCGGATCGGCACGTAGGTCAGTCCATAGGCAGCGCCGAGGAACGGGGTCCGCGCGGCCAGCTGCCAGGTCCGGCCGCCGTCCCTCGAGGTGGCCACGTTGTCGGTGTGCTTGTCGGCCTGCTCCAAGTCGCCGCCGGCCAGGATGCCGTGGTCGGCGTCGCGGAAGTCGACGGTGAAGATCCCCGCCGCCGGCGTCCCCTGCACGATCGGCGTGCCGAAGGCCTTCCAGCTGTCGCCCCCGTCGGTGGTCCGGAGAATCCGGGCGTGCTCGGCGCCGCCGGTGGCGATCCAGGCACGGTTCTGCCCGAAGGTGGTGACGCAGGTGCCGCTGGCGGCGAACGCCGCCTCACCGGGCTGCGCCGCCGGGAGGTTCTGGGGGATCCGCTCCCAGTGGCGGCCGTCCTCGGTTCGGATCACCGGGAACCGGCCGTTGACGCCATCCGCCATCGCCACCCCTCGGCTCGGCGTCCAGAAGGCGAAGCAGTCGTAGAAGGCGGCCGCGTTGTGATTCTGGAACTGCAGCTTCCAGGTCCGGCCCCCGTCAATAGTCTTGTATACCCGGGCGTCCTCGCCCGTTCCGGCGGACAGCAGATAGGCCTCGGTCGCGCTGATGCCTTCGACGTCACGGAACTGCAGCGAGTCGGCACCCGGCACCACCCCGGCCCGCCAGTGCCGCCCGCCGTCGGTGGTGACGGTGTAGGTCCCCCCGGTGCCGCTGGCCCAGACCACGTTCGAGCTGACCGGACTGATGGCCTGGAGCCGGTTGGTGGTCCCGCTCTGCTGGGGGGTGAGGATGGGACCGGCCTGAGCCGCCGCGGTGACAGCCGCGACGGGCGATTCGGCAGTGGGCGTATCGGATGAGGCGCAGGCCAGGAAGAAAGCGGCGCCGAGTCCGGTCGCCGCGAGTGAATGCAGCTGAGACCCTTGCATGAGCACGTCTCCGGGGGTGGGAGTCAGATCGGACGGGTCACTCTACGGCCGGACCGGTGCGCCGCGCAATAGCTCGCCGGTGCCTGCCGCGGCGCCCTTCCGTCGGCGCTGCCCCCGCCCCACATTGGCATCGACCCCGCGTATCGCGTGGGTGCCCGGCTGCCGCCGGGCCGCCCTTCGCGAAGGAGAGTTCCCATGAGCGGCTTCTACGAGCCCCCGCCCGCCTTCGGCTCGCCCTTCCGGTCACGCCTGCTCAATCCCAAGTGGGAATTGATCGCCGCTCACCTCGGACGCCCCGTCCCCGCGGTGCTGCGCGCCCTGTACGCCAAGCCCGATGGCGTGCTGGCATCGCACTTCCGGGTATTCCTCCCGGAAGGGCAGGGCGAGCTCTGGCTCGACCTGTTCCTGCCGATGGATGAGGAGGCGGTGGCGCCGGACGGCATCCGGCTGCCCGCCGGCGCCGTGGCCTTCGCCGACGACGAGCACGGGGATCCCTACGTCTTCGTGCCCGAGGACGGCCCCGACGACGACGGCCCCGTCTTTCTCCGCCGGCAGGATCCGGAGGGAGAGGTGATGGTGCTGATCGCGCCCGCTCTGTCGGCCTTCCTGGGCTGGGAGCGTCGCCAGTCGGCCTAGCCGCTCATCCGGGCGGGCAACCTGCCCGCTGCCGGAGGCCTGCCCCCCCTGGTCGCGTCCGCGGCTCGGCGACGGAGCGCCGACGCCCAGCCGCCGGGCGGGTCGAGTACGACGGGCAGGCCACGCAGCAGACAGAGCGCCAAGGTGGGCCAGAGCGCAATCCGGGCCGCCGCCAGCACGATCGGAGCGACTCGGGCCGCCGGCCCCCCGCCGGGCACCGCCGCCAGTCCCCACGCCAGGGCCAGCCCGCAGAACGTCACCACCTTGCCGGCCGAGTAGCCCGTGCGCATGATCGGCGAGGCGACCAGGAACCTCGCCAGCGGTCCCCGGGCCTGGTCGAACGGCGCGGTCCCCTGCCCGACGCCGAGGCTCCGAAGCCCATCGGTCAACGTAGTCCGGACCAGCACGACCAGGGGGACCCAGAGCGGGACCAGCCGCAAGTCGGCGAAACCGACCCAAAGGACCAGCTCGTAGGTACGATCGGCCGCGATGTCCAGGACTCCGCCCAGCAGGCTGACCTGTCCGTTCCGCCGGGCCACGATGCCGTCCACGGTGTCCAGCATCAAGCCCACGAACAGCGCGGCGGCGCCGGCCAGCCTGACCCAGGGCGACGCTGCATGCAGGGCCAGCACGATCGCCAGCAGGATGGGGAAGCGGAGCAGGGTGATCCAGGTGGCCGGCATGACGCGAAACCTCCGGGGATGGCGACGAGCCAAGCTGGCCTGCGGCCGTCCCCTGTCCGTGACTTCCACGCCGCCGCCGAAAGGACCCTCCCCGTGCACCGGCTCGCCCTCGCCTGCCTGACGCTCCTCGCCGCCTCCCCGCTCCGGGCTCAGACGGCCCTCACGCCCGATGCCCTGGCCGACTGGGAGCGGAGCCGCGTCACCGTACTGCGCTACATCGACGCCATGCCCGACTCGGCCACCGGCTTCCGGCCTACGCCCGGAGTCCGCACCTTCGCCGAGCAGTTCGATCACATCGTCACCACCAACTACGAGGTCGCGGCGATGGCGATCCGCGGGCTCAAGGCGGCGCCGCCGCTGGCCGACAGCACCCGATATCTCCACGACAAGGCCGCCCTTCGCCGCTACGCCGATACCAGCTACGGTTATCTGCTCGCCGCCCTCCGGCAGGCAACCCCGGCCCGCTTGCGCCAGCCGGTCGCGCTGTACGGCCAGCCGCCCCAGGCGGCCGCCCGGCTGGCTCAGCTTGCCTTCGAGCACTCGGTCTGGACCTTGGGTCAGCTGGTGCCTTACCTGCGGCTGAACGGCGTGAAGCCGCCCGAGTACGAGATGCCGTTCTGACGTCGGAGTGCGAATGGATGTTGCGAGGCTTGCCGGGGGTCAGGACTCCGGGATGAGCCGGTAGCCGGCCTTCCGCACGGTGAGGATGTGGCGAGGCCGGGCGGGATCGGGCTCGAGCTTCCGCCGCAGCTCGCCGACGTGGGTGTCGAGGGTCCGGCTGACGACGCAGTCGCGGTAGCCCCACACCTCCCGCAGCAGCTCACCCCTGGTGGCTACCCGGCCCTGGCGGCGCAGCAGGGCGCGGAGCAGCTCGTATTCCTTCGGCCGGAGCGAGACCGGGCGGCCCGCCCGGGTGACCTCGTGGGTCGCCGGGTCCACCTTGACCGCCCCGAACGCGAGCGCCGTCGCCACCGGGCGGCCCCGGCGGAGCAGCGCCTCGATCCGGGCCAGCAGCTCGCGCAGCCCAAACGGCTTGGTGACGTAGTCATCGGCTCCGCTGCGGAGGCCGCGCACCTTGTCGACCTCGTCGCCCCGCGCGGTCAGCACCAGGACAGGTGTGTCCACGCCGTCGGCCCGTAGGCGCTCGAGCACGTGGAAGCCATCGGCCTCCGGCAGCATGAGGTCGAGCAGGATGAGCTGGTGGGCCCGGGCCAGCGCCCGGGACAGCCCGGTCCCGCCGTCCTCCGCCACTTCGGCCTCGTGACCCTCGAACCGGAGGTTGGTCACCAGCCCGTGGGCCAGGTTCCGGTTGTCCTCGATGATCAGGATGCGCGCCATGGCGACTCTCGCGAGCTGGCCGAGGGGGCGGGGGCGGCCGGCGGGAGCGGCCCCCCGTCCAGCGGCAGGCGGGCCGCGCCGGGCAGCTCGACCACGAAGCGCGAGCCGCCGTCCGAGCCGGGCTCCACCAGACAGCGGCCGCCGTGGGCCACCACCAGCTCCCGCACCACCGCCAGGCCGATACCGCTGCCGGGCGTCGCGCCGTTCGAGCGGAGGCGGACGAACGGTTGCCAGATCCGGTCCCGGTCGCGCGGAGGGATGCCCCTGCCCCGATCCTCAACCTCCAGCCGTACGCCACCGTCGTTGAGACCGGCGCGCAGCACGATCGGCCCCGTACCGCCGTACTTGACCGCGTTGTCCAGCAGGTTGATGACGATCTGGTGCATCGCGTCGACGTCGGCCGTCGCGACCAGTGACTCGTCCAGCTCCGTCCGGATCCGCACCGCGTCGCCGCCGGCCAGCGGGGCGAACCGCTCGACGATCTCGCGGAGCAGCGGCGCCACGGCCACCGGGGCCGGACTCACCCGAACCAGCCGGCGCTCGGCCCGGCTCAGATGGAGGACGTTCTCCACCAGATGGGCCAGTCGCCGGGCTTCCTGCACGATCACGCCGATCGCCTCGCGCCGCCCGTCCTCGCCGCCCGCGCGCCCCAGCTCGAGCGTCTCGCCGTAGAGCAGGATCTGGGTCAGCGGGGTGCGGAGCTCGTGCGAGACGCTCGAGGTGAAGTCGTGCCGCAGGCGGACCAGCTCCTGCTCGCGCCGAACCTGCAGCCCGGCCACGGCCGTGAGCGCGGCCGTGAGGACGAACAGCCCGAGCAGCACCGGCAGCCTCAGCCCCGGCCCCGTCACCACCAGCCGGCCCGCCACGTCCGCCGGAAGCCAGGCCCGCACCGCCATCGAGCCGGGGCCGGCGGCGGGGTCGCCGGCGTAGGCCCCCTCGCCGGGCGGTGGACCGGCGCGAAGCAGGACCGCTCCTGACGGATCACTCACCGTCAGGGCCACCAGCCGGGCGTTGGGCAGCCCGCCGGCCACCTGAGCCGGCAGCAGCGGGTGGTGGGCGAGCACACCGGCAACCAGACGGGTCATGCCCGCCGGACAACTCACCGCCCCGTAGACGGCGAGCGGGGCGTCGTGGACGGCGTACCCGTTGTACCGGACCGCCTTCACCCCGTAGACCACGACGCGGCCCGCGCCCCCGGTGCCCGGCGGGCCCCACACGGTGGCGTAGCGGCCGGTTGGGCCGGCGAGGCTCCGCGCCTCGCGGGCAATCGTATCGGCCAGCCAGGTGCGGAGGGGGCCCGGTGGCTCGGCGCCGCGAGAGGTCAGCGCCCCGCTTCTGAGGTCCAGGGAAAAGACGAATCGGGCCGAGTCGCCCGCGGCGCCACAGGGCAGCAGCGAATCGGCCGCCCGCGCCAGGGCGGCGGCCGACGGAATCGAGTCGTAGGGCGATGCCGCCGGACTGCCGACCACCGGGCCCAGGACGGCGCCGGCGGCGTGCTGGAGCTGCTCGTCCGATGCGGTGAGCAGCTCCCACGCGGCCACCGTGGCGTAGTCGCGCAGGGCCCGGTCGGCGGTGACCTGGTGGGACCGGGTGGCCCTGAGCGCCTCGACCGCGAGCAGCGCCGCCAGGCCGAGGGTGAGGCCCAGCAGCGCCATCAGGAAGCGCGACGATCTGCTCACCGCAGACTGCATCTCACCCGCCGATCGGTGTCACGGTCTCCCCCGCGGGCCGCACTGGCGCGGTCTGGGCCAGGCGCACGGCGTGCGCCCGCCGCCGGCTGTAGAGAAAATAGACCCCGAAACCCAGCGCCATCCAGATCAGCAGCCGCTCCCAGGTGGCCCAGGGCAGACTGACCATCTGGGCCAGGCAGGCGAGCGCCCCCAGCACCGGCACCCAGGGCACCCCGGGAACCCGGAAGGGCCTCGGCACCGCCGGGGCGGTCCGCCGCAGGATCAGCACCCCGATACACACCAGCACGAAGGCCAGCAGCGACCCGATGCTGACCAGCTGGCTCAACACCCCGATGGGCAGCAGTCCCGCCGCGATCGCCACCACGCTGCCGGTGATCAGCGTGCTGAGCCACGGGGTTCGGAATCTCGGGTGCACCGCCCCGAACAGGCCGGGGAGAAGCCCGTCCCGGCTCATCGAGTAGAAAATCCGGGTCTGGCCGAGCAGTTGGACCAGCATGGTGCTGAACAGCCCGAACAGGGCGCTCACCTTGACGATCGGGCTGAACCAGGTGAGCCCCGTGGCGTCGATCCCCACGGCGAGCGGGTCGGCCACGTTGAGCCGCTGATAGGGCACGATGCCGATCAGCACCACCGCCACCGCGATGTAGAGCACGGTGCAGATGGCCAGCGACACGAGGATCCCGATCGGCATGTCGCGCTGCGGATTCCGCGCTTCCTGCGCGGCGGTGGACACGGCGTCGAAGCCGACGTACGCGAAGAACATCACCGCGGCGCCGCGCATCACCCCGCTCCAGCCGAAGTGGCCGAACTCGCCGGTGTTGGGAGGAATCAGCGGGGTGAGGTGCTCGGGCCGGACGTAGGCGGCGCCCAGCCCCACGAAGGCGATCAGCACGGCCACCTTGAGCACCACCAGGCCGGTGTTGGCATCGGCGCTCTGCTTGATCCCGACGACCAGCAGGGCCGTGACCAGCAGCACCACGACCGAAGCCGGCAGGTTGAACACACCCTGGATGGCGGTGCCGTCGGCGGCCACCGCCGCGGCCCCGCGGGCCGCGGTCAGCGTCGGCGGCAGGGTGATGCCCAGGTCGTGCAGGAAGCTCACGCAGTACCCCGACCAGCCGACCGCGATGGTCGAGGCGCTGAGGGCATACTCCAGGATCAGGTCCCAGCCGATGATCCAGGCGACCAGCTCGCCCGACGAGGCGTAGGCGTAGGTGTAGGCGCTGCCGGCGACCGGAATCATCGACGCCAGCTCGGCGTAGCACAGGCCGGCCAGGGCACAGGCCACGGCGGCAATGATCATCGAGAGGACCAGCGCGGGCCCGGCGTTCTGGCTGGCCGCGGTGCCGGTCAGCACGAAGATGCCGGTGCCGATGACCGAGCCGATCCCCAGCGCGGTCAGGTTGAGCGGACCCAGGGCGCGGCGGAGCGAAGGCCGGCCGGCTTCGGCCTGCAGCTCGGCGATGCTGCGGGTGGTGGAGAGGGCCATGGCCTACGGTACGCCGCGAACGGCCCGCCACCTATGGGCGAAATGACAGAATCAGGTCAGACCGCGGGGACCCGGGCCTGGCGGAGCGGAGACGGTCGGCGGGGCTGGAGAGTATGGGGTGGCTCTCGCGGTCGGCGCTTCTCGGTGCCATAAGTTCGGGTAACCATTCACGCGCCGGCCCCATCCAAGCGGGAGACCGCCATGCAGAGCGACCAGCCCCGAGACCCCGTCCCTGACCCGCGGATCCGTCTGGCGGTTGCGGCCGACGCGCCGGTGCTGGCCGCCCTGCGCTTCGAGTTCCGGGCCGGACTCGCGCCGGACGCGGTGATCGAGCCGGGTTTTCACGAGCGGTGTGCCGTGTGGATGGCCGCCCGCCTGCCCCGCGAGGAGCTCTGGTCCTGCTGGATCGCCGAGGCCGGATCGGGCGGACCGTCGGGGACCGTCTGGGTCCAGTGGCTCGAGAAGCTGCCCAATCCCACGGACGAGCCCGAGCGCCACGCCTACGTCACCAGCCTGTACGTGCGTCCCGCCGCCCGGAACCACGGGGTCGGCTCGGCCCTGCTGAAGGCGGTGCTGGCGGAATGTGCCGCGCGGGGCTGCGACTCGGTGTTTCTCTGGCCGACGCCGCGAAGCCGCTCGCTCTATCTGCGCCACGGCTTCTCGGCGGAGTCGGGCCTGCTGGAGCACCGGCTGTGGCAGGGCTCGGTGCGGGCCTGAGTCGCCTGGTCGCGCGGCGTCCCCTCAATGACATGTCGTCGCATCGCCTCGATGCCCCGTCGCCGCGTCACCTCGATGGCTCGCCGCCACGTCACCTACGATGCCCGGTCGCTACGTCGCCTCGATGCCCCGCCGCTGCGTCACCTCGATGGGATCGCCGCCCCAGCCCGGTCGTCGGCTCGATCCGGCAGCACGGCCTGCGAGGCCGCCGCCGAGCGCCCCACGCATTGCCCCCGGCCCGCCCGCTTGGCTGCCAGCAGCCGGGCGTCGGCCAGGCCGAGCAGGGCCTTGGGGCTGCGATGATCCACGTCGGCCGGTGTTCCCGCGATGCCGGCGCTGAAGTCGAGCCGGAGCGATTGCCCATCGGGCAGCTCGATCGCGCTGCCCGAGACCTCCCGGCGTAGCGCCTCGATTCGCGCCAGCGCGGCTTCGGGTACCGTCCCGGGCATCAGGACCACGAACTCCTCCCCGCCGTATCGGGCGACCAGATCGGTCCGCCGCATGCTGCGGCCCAGCCAGTCGGCCACGTGGCACAGGGCTCGGTCGCCCAGCGTGTGGCCGTGGATGTCGTTGATCGTCTTGAACCGGTCCAGGTCGAGGATGGCGAGCGACAGCGGCTGGCCGGTTCGGCCGGCGCTCTCCATGGCGGCGGTCAGGGCCCGGTCGAAGTGGCCCCGGTTGAACAGGCCGGTCAGCCGATCGCGCGAGGCGAGGTAGAGCAGCCGCTGGGCCCGCCGCACGATGGTGACCGCCAGCAGCGTGGCGATGGCAAGCAGGATCAGGCGGGTGGCGAGGTCCACCGGGGAGTAGGGGCCCGAGTCCATGGCATAGGCCGGGTCGGCCAGATCGAACCGGGCGGCGGCATAGGCCCACAGCCCGCCATACTGCGCCAGCGCGAGGGCGCCCGATACCAGGCAGACCCTGGCGTCGTAGCGCAGGCTGGTCGCCACCATCGCCAGGAAGTACATCTCGAAGGTGACCTTCGAGTTGAGCGCCACCAGCGGCGAGCCGACCACGAGGAAGGTCACCAGCGCCGTGCTCACCATCGAGACGTCGAGCGCGCTGGAGGCGAAGCCGATCCACGGCCGCCACCGCCCGCGCCGAAGCGCCAGGAAGATGAGCACCGCGGCGAAGCTGGCCGCCAGGGTGACGGTGAAGCCGGTCCGATGGATCGGCACGTCGGGGTAGTGGGTGATGTTCCAGGTGGGCGCGATCATCAGCAGCGCCATGGCCACCAGCCGCACCCGGGCGACTACGAACTCGCCCTCGATACCGGCGGCGGCCAGCGCGGGATCGGGACGGGCCCAGAGCGGCGGCGCGGCGGCGCCGCCGGTGTAGGCATCCCGAGCTGTGGCGGGGGGCATGCGAAAGTATAGTCGCGGCCGGCTGGAGGCCGCAGCCGTTGACGGGTACCGCCTCGGCTACAGCCGGGCGTCTCGGTCGGCCGGGGAGGCGCTGGCAAGGATATCCCGCCGGACCCGTGCCGCCGTCCGCAGCACCTGCACCGGGTAGCGCTCGCACCGGGGCGTGTTGGCGCCCCGGACGCAGCCGTTGTACCGCCTCAGGGCCACCGTCACCGACCGGGTCCGCCGCAGGTATAGCTGCAGGATACTGGCGCCGTGGCAGATATTGCTGTCGAGCCGGCGGAGGTCGTCCGAGCCGCAGCCGTAGCTGCCCGCGTGCATCGGCATCACCTGCATCAGGCCGATGGCGCCCTGACTGCTGACCGCGGCGGTGTCGAGCTGGCGATTCTCGATCAGCAGGACCGCCGCCAGCAGGCTGGGGCTCACCCGCAGCCTCCCGGCCTCACGGGTGACCGCCGAGGCCGCCCGCTCCGCGATGTCCGGATTGGGCGTCCGCCGGGCGATCGCCCGGGCGAGCGGCTCGTGGGCCAGGCGCCGGGTGACGGCCAGCTCGACCGCGGTCGTGTCGATGGCCGCCCGCGCCCTGGCCGGGGCCCGCAGCGGTGCGGCGGCCCCGCCCGCCGGCCGCGCGGCCGCGGGCGCCTTGCCGGTTGACCCCCCACGCACCTTGGCCTCAGGCGCCGTCGGGCGACCGTGCCTCGGGGCTCCGACCGACGGCCGGGCCGGGGCTGCGGCCGCAGCCATCACCGAAGCCGCGCCCATGTCCGCCATGGGCGCGGCCGACTCGGCCCGCTCGACGGGGGAGGGGAAGGGCATGGGTGCCCCCCGTCCTGCCACGCCACCGCCGCAGGCTGAGTTGAGCACACTCACCGCTACCAGACACGGGCCGATCGTCGACCGCAAAGGCGCTCCGGATTCGGGATGCGGGCACTATCGCCGGCGGCGGCAGGGGCCTCAAGTGGGGCGATCCTGACAGGGGCGAGAAACTCGACACCCGCCGACCTGCCGCGGATTCGTGCCAAGGGCTAAGTCGCGCACCGGGACTCGCCGGAGGGCCCGCGAAACTGGCAGGTGCAGGGGTTCGCGCGGCTGGCGGAGGGAGGGAATCGTTACACGGGGAGGGGCCGGGAGAGCTACGGAAGGCGCAGGGTCACCCTCGCTGTTGCCGGGCAGCAGGGACAGGCCGAGCGGTACTTCGGGCGACTGGAGCGGGAACCATCACAGGTGACCGGCTGGCGCGCCCACCGGGCGGTGGGCGCGCCAAGCCGCTTGGAGATCAGGACGAGGGCGTCGGACCGATCGGAAACAGAGTCGGCAGCGAGGCTGCCACGGCGTCCTCACCGGCGGCATCGATGCAGTGCGGATGGCCGAAGCCGCTGGCACTGGCACCGCTGGCGTCGATGTCGTACAGGATGTTGTCGTCGGTGCTGGCATCGGCCACCCCGCCCGGCACGTTGTCCAGGTCGAGGAAGAACCGCACCTTCCAGCCGATGTTGTGATCGGCGCACGACGTGTCGCCGCTCACCCCGACGCCGCCCACCACGTTGCCCGCGGCGTCGTACAACGCGAATCCGCCGCCGAACACGTTGGTCCCGCCGATCCGCTTGCCCACCATGAAGTCGTCGGCGCTGCCGTAGTCGGCCGAGTTGCCGCCGTAGGCGACATCCTCGTTGATCGGGTTGGCCTCCTGCAGTCCGAACAGACTGCCGCCAGGCTGGACCGCCGAGTACAGGTTGGCCGTGGACAGGGCGAAGCCGCCAAGGCTGAAATTGTTCGCCGTGTTGGCCTTCTGGGCCGAGATGATGCGGCTGCCGGGCCACTGGTCACCGACCGTGTCGCCGGTGAAGGCTACGGCGACGACCACGCCGCTCCGGTCCACCACGGTGGCCCACATCTGGAAGTCGAGACCCGAATTCCCCGCCGGCGGATTCCCCACGGCGCGGACCAGCGCGGCCCTGAGCTGGTCGTGAGTCACGATGGCGGCGGGCGTGAACGTCGGGGGGCCGGTGGGGCCGTTGTTGTCGTCGCTGCAACCCCCCAGGGCGACCACACCGAGGCAGGCTAGCATTCGCCACTGCAGAGGGAAGGAACGACCGATCTGGACCATAGGCGTCCTCCAGGTGGAAGGTGCACTACCGCCCGGCCGGGTGGTCCGGGGTGTGGCTCGGCAAGGCCCGGCCGTCGTCGTCGCGTCGCCGAAGGTCGATCGGCGCTGCTCCTAGGCCGGGGGCCGCTCCTTGGGTCTGCTGGTGAATCGGGCTTGCAGCCAATCTGCATAATCATCCACCGCGCCGCCAGAGTCCGGTGCCGGTGTGACCCACCTCGCTGGCGCACCGCCCCCGTGGGAGTACATTCGGCCATCCGCAGGCCGTCCGACTCTTACCGGGAGCTTCGACCATGCCTCTCGCCGCTCGCCCATTCCGCCGCGCGGTCGCCCGCACCGGGCTGACCGCCGCGCTCGTGCTGCTGGCTGGCTGCGCCGGTGTCACCCCGATCAGCGAGCTGCTGCAGAACTCATCCAAGTACAACGGCAAGACGGTCCGGATCAAAGGCACGGTGAAGGAGTCGGCCGGGCTGCTCGGGCGCGGCGCCTACCAGGTGAACGACAAGACCGGGACCCTCACCGTGGTGAGCCAGACCTCCGCGCCGCCACCCACCGGCTCCACCACCGGGGTGAAGGGCGTGTTCCAGTCGCTGCTCACCATCGGCTCGAAGAGCCTGGCCGTGCTCCAGGAGCAGAGCCGCTTCTAGCCGCCGGGCGGGCCTCGGAGCGCCAGCTCCCAGGTCTGGCCGGTGAGGTCCCGGCCGAAGCTGTGGTGGCGCTCGCTCGAGATCAGACGGAACCCGGCTCGCTGATAGAGCCGGCGCGCCGCCGTGAGCACGTCGTTGGTCCACAGGGTGAGCGTATGGCAGCCGGCCTGCCTCGCCTGGGCCACGCAGGCGTCCACCAGCCGGCCGCCCACCCCGTGGCCCCGGGCCCACGGCTCTACCAGCAGCAGCCGGAGCCGCCCCACCCCTTCCGGCCCCGGCATCAGGAAGACCGAGCCCGCCCGGCGACCCCCGAGCGTGGCGATCCAGCAACGCTGTCGCGATCCGGGACCGGCATCAGCCGGGGCCGCCGCGAACTCGCCGACGACCTGGGCCACCAGCCGCTCGCAATCCTCGTCCCAGCCATATTCCGCCGCGTACAGCTCGGCATGGCGCTGGACCACCCAGCCCAGGTCGCCGGGGATGGGGGCGCGAAGCTCGAGCGCCTGGCTGTCGCCGCCGACCTCGGGCTCCAGCAGGGCCGTGACCGTCTCCATGGCCGCCACCAGGCGCTCGCGCTCGGCGGCGGAGAGGCGCGTGAGCTGGGTGGCCACATCGCTCGTGGCCCGGCTGTCCAGCCGGGCGAACGCCCGGCGGCCCTTGGCGGTCAGCGCCAGCACCCGGTGACGGCGGTCCTCCGGGTCGGGCCGGGCGGTGACCAGGCCGCGGCGTCGGAGGGTGCGGAGCAGCCGGCTGAGGTAGCCGCGGTCGAGCCCCAGCGCTCCGCCGATCGCCGCTGCCGTGGGCCTCGGCATGTGGGCCAGCTCGTACATCACCCGGCCTTCCGGCAGCGAGAACCCGGTCTGCAAGTGATTGGCGTGGAGCAGGCCCATCTGCCGGGTGTAGAATCGATTGAACCGGCGGACCCGGACGGCCTCGGGGGCCGTTTCGGGTGACTCCGCGGGGACGGACCGGGTGGCAGCGCGGGCGACCATGGAGCGTCTCGGGGTGGACGGTCCGTCCACGATCTCGCCGATAGTTGCTCTTGTCAACCATTGATGGCCGGCGGCGGGCCGGCCGGGGAGCCGCCATGATGCCGGACGTCCGTCGGGCCGGGCCGCGCGATGGGCCGACGTTGATCGGCCTGATGACCGAGTTCTACGCCGAATCGGGCTACCGGCTCGACCTCGACCGGGCCGGCGCCGCCTTCGACCGCCTGCTCCGCGACGAGCGTCTCGGCCAGGTGTGGCTGGTCGAGCTCGAGGCGGCCGCGGCCGGCTATCTCGTGCTGACGCTCTGCTACAGTATGGAGTTCGGTGGCCTCTGCGGCTGGATCGACGATCTGTTCGTCCGGCCGAACGCTCGCAACGGCGGTGTGGCCGGCCGGCTCCTCGAGGCGGCCCGCCGGAGCGCCCAGGCGGCCGGCGTCCGGGCCCTCCACGTGGAAGCGGCCGCCGATAATGTCCCGGCGCAGCGAGCCTATCGCCGCGCGGGCATGCGGCCGGTCGAGCGTCAGCTGCTCACCCTCGAGCTGGCCGAGCCCTCCCACCTGCGCTGAGGCGGCCGGGCGACGCTAAATTGGGCCGATGCGCACCGCGGTTCCCGTTCTGCTGGCCATCAGCTTCTGCCATCTGCTCAACGACATGATGCAGGCGCTGTTGCCGGCCATGTACCCCATGCTCAAGAGCGCCTTCCACCTGGATTTCGGCCAGGTAGGGCTGATCACGCTCACCTTCCAGCTCACCGCCTCGCTGCTCCAGCCGGCCATCGGGCTGTACACCGACCACCATCCCAAGCCGTACTCACTCATGGCGGGTATGGGCTGCACCCTGGTGGGGCTGCTCTGCCTCTCCGTCACCCGTTCCTTCCCCGGTCTGCTGATGTCGGCCGGCCTGGTCGGGCTCGGGTCGGCGGTGTTCCATCCCGAGAGCTCGCGCGTGGCGCGCATGGCCTCGGGCGGCCGCCATGGGCTGGCCCAGTCCCTGTTCCAGGTGGGCGGCAACACCGGCTCCGCCATCGGACCGCTGCTCGCCGCCTTCGTGGTGCTGCCTCGTGGCCAGCGGAGCGTGGCCTGGTTCTCCGGGGCCGCGCTGATCGCGATGGCGGTCCTCTGGCGGGTGGGCGGGTGGTACCGGCGCCAGCGGGCACGCACCGCCGCAGCCCGGACGGCCGCCCCCGCCCGGCATGCGTCGCTCACGCCTGGCCGGGTCCGGCTGGCCCTCGCCGTGCTGATCGTCCTGATCTTCTCGAAGTACATCTACCTGACCAGCATCTCCAGCTACTTCACGTTCTACCTGATCCACCGGTTCGGGGTCACCGTGCAGAGCGCCCAGCTGCACCTGTTCGCCTTCCTCGCGGCCGTGGCAGCCGGCACGATCATCGGCGGTCCCGTCGGCGACCGGTTCGGCCGGAAGCTGGTGATCTGGTGCTCCATCCTGGGTGTGCTGCCGTTCACCCTGGTGATGCCCTACGTCAGCCTGTTCTGGACGGGGCTGCTGAGCGTGGTCATCGGCTTTGTGCTGGCCTCCGCCTTCTCGGCCATCCTGGTCTACGCTCAGGAGCTGGTGCCGGGCAGGGTCGGCATGATCTCGGGGCTGTTCTTCGGGTTCGCATTCGGGATCGCCGGTATCGGCGCGGCGGTCCTCGGCCGGGTAGCGGACCACACCAGCATCGAGTTCGTCTATCATATTTGCGCCTACCTGCCGGCGCTCGGGCTGCTGACGGCGTGGCTGCCGGCCCTCGAGACCGCTGACCGGCCGGGTGCCCGGACCGGCCTGGCGGAAACGGTGCAGACCACATGACGGCCGACCCCGCCTCGGGGCGCGTCATGCTCGTCACCGGCGGCACCTCGGGGATCGGGCAGGCCGTGGTCGAAGCCTTGGCCCGTCGCGGCGCCCGCACCGTGCTGGCCGCCCGCTCCGAGAGCCGCGCCCGGGCCGTGATCGCCGGTATCCGTGCCACCCAGGCCTCGGCCGAGGTGGAATATCTTCCGCTCGACCTGGCCGATCTCGCGTCGGTTCGTCGTGCGGCGGCGACCTTTCTCGATACTGGACGCCCGCTGGATGTGCTGATGAACAATGCCGGCGTGGCGGGCACCATGGGGCTCAGCCCCGACGGGTTCGACCTCACCTACGCCACCAACCATCTCGGTCCGTTCCTGTTGACCGAGCTGCTCCGACCCGCGCTGGAGGCCGCCCCGCAGGGCCGCCTGGTGAATGTCTCGAGCATCGGGCACCTCAAGCCGAAGGCGATCGATTGGACCCTGCTCGAGCGGCGGCCCGAGCCGCGGCGGAGCGGCTTCCACGACTACACCGTCACCAAGCTGATGAACGTGCTCCACGCCAAGGAGCTGGCCCGCCGGCTCGAGCGAACCCGGGTGACCACGTACGCGCTCCACCCGGGCGGTGTGCGCTCCAACATCTGGCGGGCGCTGCCGCGTCCGATCCAGTGGATCGTCAAGTTGTCCCTCATCTCCAACGAGGCCGGCGCCCGGACCCCGCTGTATTGCGCCACCGCGCCCGAGCTGGCGACCACGACCGGGCGATATTACGACCGGTGCCGCGAGGCGCCGTGTAACCCGCTGGCCGACGATCCCGAGCTGGCCGCCGAGCTCTGGCGAAGATCCGAAGCCGCGGTATTCGGTTGACTACCCAGTCCGCGGCACGACTGGCGGCGGCCCGACCTTCCCTTCAAGGAGCACGTCATGGCAGGACAGCAGCAGATCCTCGCGGTGGTCGGCGCCACGGGGGCGCAGGGCGGCGGACTCGCCCGCGCCATCCTGGCCGACCGGACCGGAGCGTTCAAGGCCCGGGCCCTCACGCGTCATCCCGACGGCGACAAAGGCAAGGCGCTCGCGGCCGCGGGCGCCGAGGTAGTGGCGGCCGACCTCGATGACCAGGCCAGCCTGGAGCGAGCCTTCGCCGGCGCGGCCGGGGCCTTCTGCCTCACCAATTTCTGGGAGCACTTCTCGCCCGAGAAAGAGCTGGCCCAGGCCGCCAACCTGGCCGGGGCGGCCAAGGCCGCCGGGGTGCAGCACGTCATCTGGTCGACCCTGGAGGACACCCGCAGGTGGGTGCCGCTGGAGGACGACCGGATGCCGACGCTGATGGGCAAGTACAAGGTCCCCCACTTCGATGCCAAGGGCGAGGCCGACGAGCTGTTCCGCCGGTCGGGCGTGCCGACCACGTGGCTGCTGACGTCCTTCTACTGGGACAACTTCGTGCACTTCGGCGCAGGGCCGCAGCGGGGCGCCGACGGGAAGCTCGCGCTGGTCTTCCCCATGGACGACAAGAAGCTGCCGGCCATCGCGGTCGAGGACATCGGCAAGGCCGCCTATGCCATCTTCAAGCGGGGGAAGGAGTTCATGGGAAAGACGGTGGGCATCTCGGGCGAACAGCTCACCGGCGCCCAGCTCGCCGCCGGCCTCAGCCGGGCGCTGGGCCAGGAGATCGGCTACACCAGCGTCCCGCCCGAGGTCTACCGGAGCTTCGGCTTCCCCGGCGCCGACGACCTGGGCAACATGTTTCAGTTCAAGCGTGACTTCAACGACTACTTCTGCGGCGCGCGGGACCTCGCCTTCTCGCGCGCGCTGGTGCCGGAGATGCAGACCTACGAGCAGTGGCTGTCGCGCTACGCCAGGCAGATTCCCATTCCCGCCTGAGCCCGTGCTCCCTGTCCTGGACGAGGCCGAGGTCCGTCGCCACCTCAGGATGGCGGACCTCGTCCCCGCCATGGCGGCGGCCCTGGCCGATCTTTCCGCCGGGCGGGTGGTCCAGCCGGTCCGAACCATGTTGCCGGTGGACGCTCGAGGCTTCTTTGCCGTCATGCCCGCGTACGCCGGTGTGCTCGGCGCCAAGCTGGTGACCTTCTTCCCCGGCAATCGGACCGAGCCGACCCACCATGCGCTCATCGCGTTGTTCCGCCCCGAGACCGGCGAGCCGCTGGCCATCCTCGACGGGCGCCTGATCACCGAGATGCGGACCGCGGCCGTCTCGGCCGTCGCCACTGACCACCTCGCCCGCCCCGACTCCGCGGTGCTCGCCATCCTCGGGGCCGGGGTGCAGGCCGCCAGCCACCTCGAGGCGTTGCGCCTGGTGCGGACCTTTCGCGAGGTCCGTGTCTGGAGCCCGCGGCGGGCCCATGAGTTCGCCGCACGACATGCGGTCCAGGAGGTGGCGACGGCTGAAGCGGCCGCGCGAGGGGCCGAGGTGATCGTGGTGGCCACCTCGTCGCGCACCCCCGTGCTCGAGGGCGCCTGGCTCTCCCCCGGCGCTCACATCAATGCCGTCGGAGCCGTTCGCCCCGACTGGCGCGAGCTGGATGATGAGGTCCTGCGGCGCTCCCGCCTCTATGTCGAGTCGCGCGACGCCGCCACCCGCGAGGCGGGCGACGTGATCGCTGCCGGCGATCCGGTTGCGGAGCTGGGGGAGGTCGTGGCCGGCACCCGCCCGGGGCGGCAGTCGCCGGGAGAGATCACCCTGTTCAAGTCGGTCGGCGTGGCGGTGGCGGATCTGGCGAGCGCGGCGCTGGTCTGGCGGCGGCGTCAGGAGCCCGCGGGCTGAGCGCGCCCCTGCCGCGCTCCAGCGAGGCGCCCGGGGCGGAGACCGGTGGGCTGTGTCCGGCTCGGCCTGGACTCATGATCTAAGTGAGCCGACCAATGCACCTTAGCTGCTCTGTTGCAAGCCCAGGCGCCCGGCTCGGACGACCCTGTCGAAATCCTGCCCTGCCGTTCGACTATCTGGCATCCACCGCCTTTTTCACCCCACGTTCCGGAGGACGCCGTGAAGTACCTGTGCCTGATCTACGACGACGAGAAGAAGATGGCCACCATGTCGCAGGCGGAGGGCGACAAGTTCATGGGTGAGTATTTCGCCTTCACCGAAGACATCCGGAAGAGCGGCCACCTGGTCGCCGGCGAGGCGCTCCAGCCGGTCGAGACGGCCACGACCCTGCGGCTCCGAAACGGCAAGTTGAGCACCACCGATGGCCCCTTCGCCGAGACCAAGGAGCAGCTGGGCGGCTTCTACCTGGTCGAGGCCAAGGACCTGAACGAGGCCATGCAGGTGGCATCCCGGATCCCCTCGGTTCGGACCGGCAGCATCGAGGTGCGGCCCGTGGTCGACTTCAGCCAGCACTAGATGGGCGACCGGTCAGCGGATTCGTCCGAGTCGATCCACGCGACGATCGACGCCGTCTATCGGGCCGACTCCCGCCGCGTCCTGGCCACGCTTATCCGCCTCCTCGGCGATTTCGATCGCGCCGAGGAGGCGCTGCACGATGCCTTCACGGCGGCCCTCGAGCGCTGGCCCCGGGAGGGCCTCCCCACCAATCCCCGCGCCTGGCTGGTCTCGGCCGGGCGGTTCAAGGCGATCGACGCGCTCCGGCGCCGCGCCCGGTTCAATGCCTCGCTCGCCGAGCTGATCGACCGGCTCGAGTCCGCCCCCGAGCCGTCGGCCGGTGACGACGACCTAGCCGATGATCGCCTGCGACTGATCTTCACCTGCTGCCACCCCGCCCTGCGGCCGGACGCCCGAGTGGCGCTCACCCTGCGCGAGGTCTGCGGTCTGACTACCGAAGAGATCGCCCGGGCGTTTCTCACCTCGCCGCCGACCGTGGCGCAACGGATCGTTCGGGCCAAAGCCAAGATCAGGTCCGCCTGCATTCCCTACCAGGTGCCGGCCCGGTCGGAGCTGCCTGACCGGCTCGAGAGCGTGCTCCAGTGCGTTTACCTGGTGTTCAATGAGGGGTACTCCGCCTCGTCGGGCCCTTCGCTCACCCGGCACGACCTTTCGGTGGAAGCGATCCGTCTCGGCCGCCTTTTGATCGAGCTGTTGCCGCCGCCGCCGGCAGCGGAAGCGCTCGGCCTGCTGGCGCTGATGCTGCTCCACGAGTCCCGCCGGGCGGCCCGGACCTCGCCGGACGGCGAGCTCATGCTCCTGGCCGAGCAGGACCGTAGCCGCTGGGACCGGTCCTTGATCCTCGAGGGTGCCGCCCTGGTACCGCAGGCGCTGTCGGCCCGGCCGGTGGGACCGTACGCGCTCCAGGCCGCCATCGCCGCGCTCCACGCCGAGGCTCCCGCTGCCGCGGCAACTGATTGGGACCAGATCGTTGGCCTGTACGAAGCGCTCCAGCGGATCGATCCATCGCCGGTGATCGAGCTCAATCGGGCGGCCGCGATCGCGATGCGCGACGGAGCCCGCGCGGGCCTGGCGCTGGTGGATGCGGTGCTGGCGCGAGGGGAACTGCGGGACTACCACCTGGCGCACTCGGCCCGCGCCGACCTCTGTCGCCGGTTGGGCCGGACGGCCGAGGCCCGGGCCTCGTATGACCGAGCCCTGGCGCTGGCGAGACAGGAGCCCGAGCGGCGATTCCTCGAGCGGCGGCTTACCGAGGTGGGCGGTCGCGCGTCGGACGGGTGAGCCGCTTGATCGTACGCCCGGCCGCCGAGTCGGCGATCAACCTGCCCAGCCGGCGCGCTCGCGTCTCCTCCTTCTTGGCCGTCACGACCCACCAGGTGGCCGTCTGCCGGTACCCGGCGGGCTGCCGCTGGAAGAAGGCCCAGGCCTCGGGGCTGGCCTTGAACTGGGTAGTCATCAGGGGCGGCAGCCGGGCGGCCTTGCGCTGCTCATAGGCGTAGATCCCGCTTCGATCCACCGCTCGCCGCTGGTGGGCCGCCAGCTCGTGGGGTGCATCAGTCCCAGACTGGTCAGCTCCGCCACGCGCGCCAAGTTGACCCTGCTCCAGACGCTGCCCTTCCGCCTGGGCGTGGTCTGGGCTTTCTCGTGACCGTGCTCACGGTATGGCGACGCTCCAGAGCCCACTTTGCGGCTCGCGATCGATGGCCGCCTGTGAACCGTACGCTGGCGCGC